>NZ_CP108442.1:6030423-6344008 GCF_041435355.1 Streptomyces sp. NBC_01276 | reverse complement strand
CGGCCGTCGACGACCTTGGTGACCACGAGCCCGCCGGAGAGCAGGACGTGGAAGCCGGTCGCCTCGTCCCCGTCGTGGAAGAGGACCTCCCCGTCGCCGAGGACCCGCGGTTCGGAGACCGAGACGAGCCAGTCCAGCTGTTCCCCGGTGAGCCCCGCGAAGATCTCCAGCCCGTACAGGGCGGACCTCAGCTCCGTGGCGTCCATCGCCGCTCCGGTCACACCGTGCTCCCCTCTGCCCTGGTGCGGGAGGCCAGCCGCAGGGTCGTGAACAGGGCCAGCGCGCACACTCCGGCGACGGCGGCCATGAAGCCGACCGAGGTGCGGTGCAGGCCGTGGATGTTGGTCAGCAGTCCGGCGAGGACCGCCGGGACGCTCATGGCGAGGTACGCGAACACGTAGACGGCGGCGGTCAGTTCGCCGCGGTGCTCGGGCTCGGCGAGCGCGCTGAGCGCACGGAAGGAGCCGAGGAAGGCGGCCCCCCAGCCGCTGCCGAGGACGGCGGTGGCGACGAGGAACACGGCCGGCGAGCCCAGGCCCAGCGCGAGCAGCACCAGGGCGAGGCCCAGGAGCAGCCCGATCAGGCCCAGCACGGCGGTGCGCAGCGCCTCGGTGCGGCCCAACAGCAGCTGGGCCGCGGTGGCCGCGCCCGCGAGCAGGGCCACCGTGGCGCCTCCGGCCAGGTAGTTGGTGCTGTGGAGCAGGGAGAGGGCCAGGTGCGGGCCCAGCGACAGGTAGAACCCGCCGACCGTCCACACGGCGACCACGGTCAGCACCAGCACCGCGAACCGCCCGCGCGCGGCGGCGGGCACCCTGATCCGGTGCGGCACCACCCGGAGCCGGCCGCCCGCCCCGGGAGCGCTCTCGGCCATGCGCGCCACGCCGACCAGGGTGATCGCGAAGGCCCCGACCAGCAGCAGGTAGCTGAGCACGGTGGGCGCGGGCGCGTACTGGACGAGGAGCCCCGCCCCGAGCCCGCCGAGGCCGATGCCGACGGTCGGTCCCGCGCTGTTGACCTGGGCGCCCAGCGCGGGCCGCGAGCGCGGGCTGAGTTCCAGCAGGGCCGCGCCCATCGCCCCGGTGGCCAGGCCCACCGCCAGCCCCTGGACGGCGCGGGCGGCGAGCAGCAGGCCCAGTCCCCCGGCCCCGGCGAACAGGCCCATGGAGACGATCGCCAGGACCAGTGCGGCTCCGAGGACCGGCCGGCGGCCCACGGTGTCCGAGAGGGAGCCGAACAGCAGCAGTCCGGCGAGCACGGTGACGGCGTAGGCGGCGAAGACCACCGTGACCGTCCCCGAGGACAGGCCCCACCTCTCCTGGTAGAGCACGTAGAGGGCGGAGGGCACGGAGGAGGAGAGCATCAGCAGGACGAGGACGGTGCCCACCACCCAGAAGCCCGACGGTCTGGCCGCGCCGCCCGGGGCGGCCGCGCCGGCGGCCCGGTGGTCCACCGTGCCTCCTGTGGTCGTCGTCTCGGCCGGTTCGGCCATGGCGTCTACTCCCCTCCTCCTGGTGCCCGGCGGGCGGTCAGGCGGTGATCCGGGCCGCCCTCGCCAGCGCGCGGGCGGTGAGCACGCCCGCGAGGTGGCCCAGGTATTCGGCCGAGGTGCCGCGCCCGGGGACGAACAGCTCCCGGGGCTCGGCGCGGAAGGCCGCGAGCACCGCCTCCGTCGTGTACGGGCCGCCGCGCAGCCGGTCCTCGACCCCGCGCAGGCGCAGGGCGCGGGGGGTGGCTCCGGTGACGGCGATCCGCGGCCCGTCGGCGGTGATCCGTACGCAGGCCGCGCACAGCGGGTAGCGGGTGGCCCGGTCGGCGGCCTTCTCGAAGGCGGCGGCCGGGCCGGCGGCGGGCACCAGCAGGGCGGTGAGCACCGATCCGGCGGGCACCCCGCCGGCGGTGAACTCCTCGGCGCCCACCCGGGTGCGCCCGCCGGGGCCGGCCAGTTCCACCTCGGCGCCGGCGGCGAGGGCGGCGACCGGCAGGTCGGTCGGCCGGCCCGGGACCGCCAGGTTGCCGCCGGCGGTGCCGAGGTTGCGGACCTGGGGGTCGCCGTTGGCGCGGGCCGCGGCGGCCAGCTCCGGCGCCCGCTCCCGCACCAGGGGGTGCGCGGCGAGTTCGGCGAGGGTGGTCAGGGCCCCGACGCGCAGGGTCCCGTCGGCGCCGGAGATCCCCCGCAGCTCCTCCAGGTGGCGTACGTCGACCAGCAGCCGGGCCCGGTCGGTCCCGGCGCGCAGGCCGGGCAGCAGGCTCTGGCCGCCCGCCAGTACCCGGGCGCCGGGCCCGGCGAGCAGGTCCAGGGCCTCGTCGAGGCGCAGGGGGCGGACGTAGTCGAATTCGGTGAGGATCACTGCGTCTCTCCCTGCAGGCGGCGCCACACCTTCTCGGGGGTGAGCGGCATGTCGATGTGCCGGACGCCCAGGTCGGAGAGGGCGTCGACGACCGCGTTGACCACCGCGGCGGCGGGCGGCACGGTGGCGATCTCGCCGGCCCCCTTGGCGCCGAGCGGGTTGTGCGGGGAGGGCGTGACGGTGCGGTCGAGGGCGAAGAAGGGGACGTCGGCGGCGCGCGGCAGGGCGTAGTGGTTCAGGTCGGAGCTGATCAGGACGCCGTTCTCGTCGTACTCGGCCGCCTCCATCAGCGCCTGGCCGAGGCCGTGCACGATGCTGCCCTCGATCTGGCCGTCGACGATCTTCGGATTGCCGATGTTGCCGGCGTCGTCGACGGCGGTGTACGCCACCACCTCGGTCTCCCCGGTGAGTTCGTCGACCTCGACGACGGCGACGTGCGTGCCGAAGGGGTAGTTGAAGTCCGGCGGGTCGAAGTGCGTGGTCTCGTCGAGGGCCGGCTCGATCTCCGGGGGCAGTCCCCAGCCGTACCACATGGCCATGGCCAGTTCGGAGAAGGTCTTGGTGTTCGCGGGGTTGCCGTCCTCGTGGACGGCGCCGCCCCGGTAGACGACCTTGTCCTCGGGGACGCCCAGGAAGACGGCTCCGGCCCTGACCAGTTTGGCCTTGATCTTGCGGGCGGTGAGGGCGACGGCGGGGGCGGCCATGCTGTAGGAGCGCGAGCCGTAGGTGCCCTGCCCGTAGGGGGCCTTGAGGGTGTCCCCCTCGTACACCTGGACCTGGGAGGGGTCGATGCCCAGCTCGTCGGCGGCGACCATAGCGAAGACGGTGTGGTGGCTCTGGCCGGTGGAGGCGGAGCCGACGGTGACGGCCACCTCGCCGGTGGGGTGGACGCGGATGTTCGCGCTCTCCCAGGTGCCGCCGAGCATGCCCTCCTTGGACATCCGGGTGGAGGGGCCGACCCCGCAGATCGCGACGTAGGTGGCGATGCCGACGCCGAGCCGCTTGCCGCGGGTACGGGCCTCGGCCTTGCGGGCGGGCATGCCGGCGTAGCCGGACAGTTCGATGGCCCGGTCGAAGTTCGGCAGGTAGTTCCCGGAGTCGTAGGTCCAGCCCAGACCGTTGTCGTACGGGAACTCCTCCTTCGGCACCAGGTTCCTGCGCCGGACCTCCGCCGGGTCCATGCCGATCTCCCCGGCGTAGCGGTCGACGAGGCGTTCCATCAGGAAGGCGGCCTCCGCGCGCCCGCTGCCGCGCTGGGCGCCGAGCGAGACGGTGTTGGTGAAGGCGGCGTAGACCTCGCAGAAGGCGGCGTCGACGGCGTACATGCCGGTGATGGAGCGGCCCATCAGGGCGGTGGCGACGCCGGGGCCGATGGTGGAGGGGTAGGCGCCGAGGTTGGCGTAGCTGGTGCAGCGCACGGCGGTGATGCGGCCGTCGCGGGTGCCGGCGAGGGTGACGTGCTGGCGGTGGTCACGGCCCTGGACGGTGGAGTTCATCAGCCCGGTGCGGGTGTCCACCCATTTCACGGGCCGGCCGAGCGCCTTCGACAGGAGCAGGACGAGCGCCATGTCGGGGTAGAGGTAGCCCTTGGTGCCGAAGCTGCCGCCGACGGTGGGGGCGATCACCCGGAGCTTGTTGAAGGGGATGCCGAGGACCAGGGCGGAGAGCAGGAAGCGGTGGTTGTGCGGGCCCTGGGTGGTGGCGTAGAGGGTGTACTCGCCGGTGGTGGCGTCGTAGTCGCCGACCGCGCCGCGCGGCTCGATGGGGCTGTTGATGGTGCGCTGGTTGACCAGGTCGAGCTCCACCGTGACCTCGGCTCCGGCGATGGCCGCGTCGGTGCGGTCCTTGTCGCCGCAGGTCCAGTACGCGTTCAGGTTCCCGGGGACGGCCTCGTGCAGCTGGGGTGCGCCTTCGGCGAGGGCCGCGTCGGCGCGGGTGACCACGGGCAGCGGCTCGTACTCGACGGAGATCGCGGCCAGCGCGGCGGCGGCCTGGCGCGGGGTCTCGGCGACGACCACGGCGATGGGGTCGCCGACGTGGCGGACGGCGTCGCCGGTGAGGACGGGGCGGGCGCCGGGCAGTCCGTAGGGGTGGGGCGGGAAGTGGCTCTCGACCCCTCCGGGGATCCAGATGCACGGCAGCGGCATCACGTCGGTGAAGTCGGCGGCGGTGGCGACCTTGAGGACGCCGGGCATCTGTTCGGCGGCCTTGGTGTCGATGGAGAGGAGCTTCGCGTGGGCCACCGGGCTGCCGAGGATCGCCATGTGGGCGGTGCCCGGCAGGTCGATGTCCGCGACGTACGTGGCCTCACCGCGCAGCAGCCGCGGGTCCTCGCGGGCGTCCATCGGCTGGCCGAGGACGGCGTGCTCCGCGGGCTCGGCGGCGGTCGCGGGCGCGTCGTCCATCACGTCCGTGGCTCCGTCGGCGGCGGTGGCGTCCCGCACCGCGGTGGTGTCCTCGACGGCTGCGGTGTCCTCAACGGCTGTGGCGTCCCGCACGGTTGCGGCCCCGTCGGCTGTGGCCCCGCCGGCTGTGGCGGTCTCCCCCGGCACTGCGGTCATCTCCCTCAGCCCTCCCGTCCGGGCACGCCGGCCTCGGCGGCGGGGGCGCAGGCGCGCTGTACCCCGCGGACCACGCTGTGGTAGCCGGTGCAGCGGCACAGGTTGCCGGTGAGCCACTCGCGGATCTCGGGCTCGGTGGGCGCCTCTCCGCCGGCGCTGGTCTCGACGAGCTCGCCGAGGGCCATGACCATGCCGGGGGTGCAGAAGCCGCACTGGGTGCCGTGCTCCTGGCGCAGGGCCTCCTGGAGGCCGGTCAGCTCTCCGCCCCGCTCGGACACGCCCTCGATGGTGGTGACCTCCGAGCCGGCGGCCGCGGCGGTGAGGATCAGGCAGCTCTTGACCGACCTGCCGTCGAGCCGGACCACGCAGGTCCCGCACTGGCCGGTGTCGCAGCCGACCTTGGTGCCGGTGAGCCCGAGTCCGTCGCGGAGCCGCTCCACGAGGAGTTCGTTGGGCTGCGCCGCGAACCGCTCCGGTCTTCCGTTCACGTTCAGGTTCAGGTTCAGATCCATGCGAGCGCCTGCGCTTCCGTGAGCGACCGGTTGTAGAGGGGACCGCCGGGCTGCTGGAGAATTCCTCCGGAGTGCAGCGGGCCGGTGTCGACGGGCACGAATCCGAGGTCCGCGATGATTCCCGCGACGATTTCCTTCGCCTTCGCGTCGTCGCCCGCCGTGAAATGGGCCAGGCGCTCGGACGGCTGTCGTCCGGGGGCGGTCCCGGCGACGGCGAGGGTCTCGAAGTACATGGTGTTCAGGGATTTCACGATCCGGGCGCCGGGGTACCACTCGGCGACCAGTTCGCTGGAGCCGCGGCCCGCCGGGTCGGCGGCCCCGGGGCCGTCGAAGGCGTTGGTGGCGTCCACCAGCACCTTGTCCTGCACGACGTGCGGGGGCAGCAGCCCCCGCACGGTGGCGAAGGGCACCATCAGCACCAGGAGGTCGGCCTGCCCGGCCGCCTGGACGGGGTGTCCCGCCGCGGCGCCGGGTCCGAGCTCGGCCAGCAGCGGGGCGAGCGACCGCGGCCCGCGCGCGTTGGCGAGGACGACCTGGTGGCCCGCCGCCACGAGGATCCTGGCGAGGGTCGAGCCGATCCGCCCGGTGCCGATGATGCCTGTCCGCATGGGGACTCCTCGATCGGGGGTCCGGCCGGGTGGACCTCAGTCCATCCCGATCCAGACCGACTTGGTCTGCGTGTAGCTCTCCAGGGATTCCGGTCCGCACTCGCGTCCGTAGCCGGAGGCCTTGTAGCCGCCGTAGGGCACGGAGGGGTCGTACTGGTTGTAGCAATTCACCCAGACCGTGCCCGCCTTGATCTGCGAGGCGACCCGGTGGGCCCGCCGCAGGTCCTTGGTGTGGACCCCTGCGGCGAGGCCGTACGCGCTGTCGTTGGCGATGCGTACGGCGTCTTCCTCGGTGTCGAAGGGGATGATCGACAGGACGGGTCCGAAGATCTCCTCCTGGGCGATCCGCATGGAGTTGTCGACCCCGGTGAAGACGGTCGGCAGGAAGTACAGGCCCCTGCTGGAGGCACCCTCGGGGGTCCAGCCGGCGCCTCCGGTGCGCAGTACCGCGCCTTCCTTCTCGCCGATCTCGATGTAGGAGCTGACCTTGTCGAACTGGCCCTGGTGGGCCAGTGGTCCGAAGAGGGTCCCGGGGTCGCGCGGGTCCCCGGGCCTGAGGCCGGCGGCCCGGCGCACCAGGCGTTCGACCATCTCGTCGTGGATGGGGCGGTGCAGCAGCAGCCGGGAGCCGGCGGTGCAGATCTCGCCCTTGTTGTAGTAGATGCCGAAGAAGGCGAGTTCCTCGGCGGCGTCGAGGTCGGCGTCGGCGAAGACGATGTTGGCGGACTTGCCGCCGAGTTCCATCGTCACCTTCTTCAGGGTGCCGGCCGACTTGCGGATGATCGACTGGCCGACCGCGGTGGAGCCGGTGAAGGCGATCTTGTCGATGCCGGGGTGGTCCGTGAGGGTCTCCCCCAGTTCCACGCCGGGACCGGTGATGACGTTCAGCACCCCGTCGGGGATCTCCGCCTCCTGGAAGAGTTCGGCGATCTTCAGGGCGGTGAGCGGGGTGGCCGGGGAGGGCTTGTGGACGACGGTGTTCCCCGCCGCGAGGGCGGGGGCGATCTTCGTCATCGACAGCAGGAGCGGGAAGTTGAAGGGGGTGATGGCGCAGACGACGCCCAGCGGTTCGCGCAGCGTGTACGCGAGCTGTCCGCCCGCCGGGGCCCGGGAGGACCCGTCGACGCGGGTGACCGCGCCGGCGTAGTAGTGCATCAGCTGGGCGGCCATGGGGGCGTCGACGGTGCTGGAGAAGGCGAACGGCTTGCCCATGTCCACCGTCTCCAGCAGGGCGATCTCCTCCAGGTCCCGCTCGATCAGTTCGCCGACGCGGTTCAGCCGCAGCGCGCGCTCCTGGGCGGAGAGCCGGCTCCAGGGACCTTCCTCGTAGGCCGTGCGCGCCGCGGTGACGGCGGCGTCGGCGTCGGCCGCGGAGGCCTGGGCCACCGGAACGATCTCCTGTCCGTCGATCGGGCTGACGTCCGGTTCGGTACGGCCGTCCCGGGCGGGGATCCATCTGCCGCCGATGAACAGCTTCCCGGGGTTGGCCAGAGGTCGGTCGCTGAGCACGCGCTGGGTCATGGCTGCACCTTCCGGTGTCGCGGGGGCTAGCCCTGGTCGAGCTGCTTCAGGAACGTCTCGGCGAGGGCCTTGGAGGAGTACGGGTTCTGGCCGGTGGTGAGCCTGCGGTCCACCACCACGTGCGAGTCCCAGATCGCTTCGGCCTTCTCGTAGCGGGCGCCGAGCCTGGTGAGTTCGGCCTCCAGGATCAGCGGGAGCCGGCCGGCCATGTTGGTGACCAGTTCCTCGGCGTGCGAGAAGGCGGTCATCCGGTAGCCCTCGAACGGCCAGCGGCCCTCGCCGTCGCGCAGGGACAGGAGCGCGGTGTGGCCGTGGCAGACCGTGGCGAGCGGCTTGTCCCGCTCGATGGCCCAGCGCAGCAGCTGGGCGAGTTCGTCGGACTTGGGCAGGTCGCCGATGGCCCCGTGGCCGCCGCTGACGTAGATGCCGTCGTAGTCGGCGATGTCCTTCTCGCCGAGGGATTCCAGGGCGATGGGGTGCTGGAGCCCAGGGGTCTGCCCGATGACGCGGACGTACTCGGCGGCGTTGGCCGCGTCCTCGTCCGGGGAGCCTTCGGGCCGGACCCACCGCAGGAAGCCGGGGTCGATGCTGGTCGGGTCGACCGTGGGTGCCGCGCCCCCGATCGTCGCCACGTCCACGGTGTGGCCGGCGGCCCGGAAGAGGGTATAGGGAACGACGAATTCCTCTGCCCAGAATCCCGAGGGGTGCTGTTCCCCGTCCAGGAGATGAAGCGTGGCCTTTGCCGTCATGACGACGAGAATCTTCATGATTCTCTCCTTGTTCTGGATTCGCTGCCGATTCAACACGCCCCCTTCCAGGGGCGTAAGGGGTGGACCTCAGGCCCGCGATACTTCGTCACGTGCGTCCAACGCCGAGAGGATCGCGCGGAATTCACCGACCAGGGGGTGGTCGGGAAGGGCTTCCGCGAATATGCGCTCCCCGTACAGGGAGGCCATTTGTGGCACGTACGGGAGAATTCCGGCCAGCGGAGCCCCGTAGACCTCCTCGGCCCGTCGGCGGACGGTCTCCCGGTCGACTCCCTCGGGGGCCATGCTCAGTACGAGGGCCCGCCGGCAGGCCAGCCGTCCGACCAGGGCGATGGTCTCCTCGACCCCGGAGAGGTCGACGCGGTCCGCCCGCGCCATGATCAGGACGATGTCGGCGCTGCCCATGGCGGTCACCGACTCGTTGTTCAGTCCGGCGTGCGTGTCGAGCAGCAGCACGTCGAGCGCGAACCGCTGCGCCAGCCGGTCGAAGCCCTCCGGGAGCAGCCCCACGTCGTACCCGGTGGTCATCAGCTCCCGCAGGGACGCCGTGCCGGACCGGGCCGGTACGACGTACAGCCCGGGCAGGACGGTGCGGCGGGCCGCGGCCTCGATCTCGCAGCGGCCCAGGAGGTAGTCGGCCAGCGAGCCCGGACCCGGTCCGATCCCGAACAGCAGGTCGAGGGTCGGCGACTGGAGGTCGGTGTCGACCGCCCCCACCCGCAGTCCCCCGGCGGCCAGCAGGACCGCGAGGTTGGCCAGCACCGAGGACTTCCCGGTGCCGCCGCGGTGCGAGTGCACCACGATGGTCCGGGTCATCACGCCACCACCCGGTAGCCGTCGCCGGCCACGTGCGGCCCCCGCGCCGCACGTGGCCGGTGCAGGGCCAGCATGGTCACGTCGTCGTGCTGTTCGGCGGTCCCGGTGTGGCGGCGCACGGCCAGGTCCATCCGGTCCACCACGTCCCGGCCGCTCGCCGGGGGGCCGGCGAGCAGTTCCAGCATCCGTTCGTCGCCGAGGAAACTGCCTTCGGGGCAGCGGGCCTCGGGTACTCCGTCGGTGAAAACGAACAGGGTGTCGCCGGGGTCCAGCTGGGCGTAGCCCAGGGTGTAGACGCAGTCCGGCAGCACGCCGACGGCCGGTCCCGTCACGTCGAGGGGCCGTGGCAGGGCGCCCTCGCCGGAGAGCAGCAGCGGCGGGTTGTGGCCGCCGTTGATGTAGACGAGGCTTCCGGTGAGCGGGTCCAGGACGCCGAAGAAGAGGGTGGCGAAGTAGCCCTGGCGCAGGTGGTTGCGGGTGAGGTAGCCGTTGGTGGCGGTGACCGCGTTGAGCAGCGGGGTGGCGCCGACGACCGGGGTGCGGCGGCTGCCGCCGGTGCGGCCGGCCGCCATCAGGTGCTGGAGTCCGCTGTTCTCGGCGGTGTGGCGCAGCAGGGAGCGGATCAGGGCCATGAAGAGGGCGGCGCCGACGCCCTTGTCGCAGACGTCGGCGACGACGACGGCGAGGCGCCGGCCCCGGGAGAGTTCGAAGACGTCGTAGAAGTCCCCGGCCACCTGGCGGGCGGGGCGGAAGCGCACGTCGATCTCCCAGCCCTCGGGAACGGGCAGTGATTCGGGCAGGAAGCCGGCCTGGATCTCGCGGCCGATCTCCAGTTCCTTCTCGTATCCCATGAGTTCGGCGCGGGCGTCGGCCTCGCGCAGGGTGCGGCCCAGTCCGGCCCGCTCGGAGCAGCTGTGCAGGCGGGCGCCGACGAGGGCGGGCAGGAAGGGCGGGACGAGGTAGTCGTGGCCGATGCTGACGTGCCGCTCCAGTGCGGCGAAGGCCGTGACGGTCCAGACGACCACGATGGGGGCGCCGGCCCAGCGGCGCAGCCGGCGTACGGCGCTGCGCACCGCTTCCCCGTCGGCCTCGGCGGGGGCGAGCAGCACGTCGGCGAGGGGCAGTGCCTCCAGTCGGCCGAGCAGCAGTTCGGACAGCGTGCGGGTGACGAGTTCCGCGTCCATCAGCCGGAGTGCTTCGAGCAGGTCGGCGGGTGGCGGCGGGTCCGCGTCCAGGATGATCACGGTGGTGGAGGGCATGCGTCCGTCCCCTCGGCCTTGACGGTCAGCGTGCTGATGTTGCGGCCGTCCCTGCGGGCGTAGGCGTACGTGTCCACGCTGGTCAGGGCCAGGTGGATGCCGAGGCCGCCGACCCGCCGCCGTTCCGGGGGGATCCCGGGGGCGGGGGGCAGGCGGCCTTCGACCGGGTCGAACGCGGGGGCGGTGTCCTCGATGACGATCCGCACCCCGTCGGGACCGCAGCGGCCGCGGACGGTGATCCGTCCGTCGCCGCCCCGGTACCCGTGCATCACGATGTTCGTGGCCAGCTCGTCCACCGCCAGCCGGATCCGGTACGTGGCCCCTTTGCCGAGGCCCGCCCGGCCGGCCAGCAGCAGGACGAACGCGGCGATCTCGCCCAGTGCCCCCACGGTCGCGGGCACCTCCAGTACGGCGGGCTTCCTCGCCAGTCCGACCATCTCACTCACCGCGCGGTCGGCCGTGCCGCTCAGCCATCGGACAGCTGGATGCTGCGGTCGAGGCCCGCCGTGCGGATGGTCCGGGAGACGGGCTCGATGGCGCCGACCACCTTGATGGTGACGCCGGAGCCCACCTTCTGCTGGGCGAAGACCAGGGAGCGCAGCCCGGCGCTGGCCATGTAGCCGACCCCCGCCATCCTGATCTCGACGGTGCCGGTGCCGTGACCGGCGGCCTTCTCGATCGTCTGGTGGAAGTCGGGGGCGGTCTTGGCGTCCAGCTCGCCCGTCAGTTCGATCACGGTGGTGTCGCCCTCGATGCTCAGGGACACGGAAAGCGGCATGTCAGGTCTCCTTCGGTCGGGCGGCTCAGTCGTCCCGGGGGTCGGGGTCGTTCGCGCGGCCGACCAGGATCACGACCGAGCGCGGGCCGATCAGGTACTTGCCGGCGTTGTCCAGCTCCTGTTCGGTCCCCGGGGTGCGGATGTCGTACGGCGCCTCGGCGCCGGTGTCGGCGAACAGGTGCCAGCTGCGGCCGCCGGGCAGCGCGGGCAGTTCGAGGTCGTGCGGCTCCCAGTGGGAGTTCATGGCCACGTAGACCACGTCCTCGTCACCGGCGCCGCAGCGGGCCACCGCCAGCAGCCGGCTCTCCGCCGACCAGTCGGGCTGCCAGGCCCGCTCCCCGTGCCAGCTGATGTCCGGCAGGCCCAGGCTGTCGCGCAGCCGGCCGGTGGGGTGCGAGGTGGAGCGCAGCTCGCGGTGGTGCTTGCGGAAGCCGATCATCTCCCGGGTGAACCGCAGCAGTTCGGCGTTCCCGTCGACCTGGTCCCAGTCGAACCAGGAGAGCTCGTTGTCCTGGCAGTAGGTGTTGTTGTTGCCCAGCTGGGTCCGCGCGACCTCGTCCCCGGCCAGCAGCATCGGGATGCCCTGGCTGGTGAAGAGGATCGCGAGGGCGTTCTTCATCTGGCGCAGCCGCAGCGCGGACACCTCGGGGTCGTCGGTGGGCCCTTCGGCGCCGCAGTTCCAGCTGGCGTTGTCGTTGCCGCCGTCGTTGTTGCCCTCGCCGTTGGCCTCGTTGTGCTTGTCGTTGTACGAGACCAGGTCGGCCAGGGTGAAGCCGTCGTGTGCCGTCAGGAAGTTGACGGAGGCCGAGGTCCCGCGGCTGGAGTAGAGGTCGGGCGAGCCCGCGATCCGGGTCGCCAGCTCTCCGGTGACCCCGGGGTCGCCCTTGAGGAAGCTGCGCACGGTGTCCCGGTACTTGCCGTTCCACTCCGCCCAGCGGCCGTAGGCCGGGAAGTTGCCGACCTCGTAGAGGCCGCCCGCGTCCCAGGCCTCGGCGATGAGCTTGGTGTGCCGCAGGACCGGGTCGAAGGCGAGCAGTTCCAGCAGCGGCGGGTTGGGCAGCGGGGTGCCGTCCGCGGACCGGCCGAGGATGGCGGCGAGGTCGAAGCGGAAGCCGTCGATGTGGTAGTCGGCGACCCAGTGGCGCAGGCAGTCGAGCACGAAGTTGCGCACGACGGGGTGGTTGCAGTTGACCGTGTTGCCCGTGCCGCTGAAGTTGAAGTAGTACCCCTCCGGCGTGAGCATGTAGTACGTGGCGTTGTCGAGGCCCTTGAAGGAGATGGTCGGGCCCAGCTCGTTGCCCTCGGCGGTGTGGTTGAAGACGACGTCGAGGATGACCTCGATGCCGGCCGCGTGCAGGTCCTTGATCAGGGTGCGGAACTCGTCGCCCTGCATCCCGTAGCGTCCGGTGGCCGCGTAGCCGGCCTTCGGCGCGAAGAAGGAGACGGTGTTGTAGCCCCAGTAGTCGTAGAGCCTCTCGCCGGTCTCCGGGTTCGTCCGCGGGTTGTCGCTCTCGTCGAACTCGAAGACGGGCAGCAGCTCGATGCAGTTGATCCCGAGCTCCTTCAGGTACGGGATCTTCTCGCGCAGGCCCGCGAAGGTGCCGGGGGCGGTGACCCCCGAGGAGGGATGGCGGGTGAAGCCGCGCACGTGGGCCTCGTAGACGACGAGGTCCTCGGCGGGGATCCGCAGCGGGGTGTCGTCGGCCCAGTCGAAGTCCTGGAGGCAGACCCGCGAGCGGTACTGGTAGCCGCGGCTGCGGTCCGGTTCCACGCCCCACACGTCGCGGCCGGCGATCAGCCGGGCGTAGGGGTCGGAGAGGACCTGCCGGGCGTCGAAGCGGTGTCCGGTGGCCGGGTCGAAGGGTCCGTCGGCCCGGTAGCCGTACTCGATGTTCTCGTGGTCGAGGCCGAAGACGGTCATGGCGAAGACGCTGCCCGTGCGGAACTCCTCGGGGAACTGCAGCTCGGCCATCGGCTCGGGCTCTCCGCGCTTGAAGATGACCAGGGTCATGGAGGTGGCCTGGTCGGAGAAGACGGAGAAGCTGACCCCGCCCGGGACCACGTTGGCCCCGAACGGGAACGGCTTGCCGGCGCGGACGCGGTACCCGCCCACCTCGTGGGTCGGGTACGCGTCCACCCGCAGCACCTGCTCGGAGGAGGTCTCGCTCATCGCGCGACCTTGGCCCTCGCCGCGGCGGCCGCGGCCTCGCCGGTCTCGAAGAAGTCGAGGAAGCCGGTGGCCGACATGACGAACCGGACTTCCTCGCTCACCCCGTACAGGGTGACCGCGACGCCGGCGTGCTGCGCCTCCCGGTAGACGACGAGCAGGGTGCGCAGGCCGGCGCTGGACACGTAGGTGACGGCGGTCAGGTCGATGCGCAGCGGCCGGCCCTCACGGACCAGCGGCAGGAGTGCCTGGAGCAGGGCACCGGAGGTCTCGCTGTTGATCTCGCCGGTGGCGACGAGCACGGTGCCCGACTTGTTCCGGCGTTCCTTCACGGTCAGAGTCATTGCATTCCCCTCGTGTTGGGGCGCCCCCCGTTGAGCGCTACTTCCGGTTCACCGGCCGGAGCCGGACCTTGACCTTGACCCGTCCCTGGACGTCGGGGAGGTGGACGGTCAGCTCGTCCGCGTCGAATTCCTCGTACGGCTTCTCGTCGATCTCCACGGACGCGATCCGCACCGAGCCCGCGGGCAGCAGGTCGGGCGAGACGCGCAGGGTCCGTCCGGGCAGGTCGGTCGGATCGGGCTGGAAGTGGAAGTCCATCTCCCGGCCGTTGATGAGCAGGTTGTTGTAGACGGCGGCGAGGTAGCAGAGTTCCGCCGAGTGGTACATGGACATCGAGTGGCTGCCCTTGAGCCGCTCGGTGCCGAGCAGGTACGGCGTGCCGCTGGCGAGCACGTTGAAGTACACGGCTCCCTCGTCGTGGTCGAGGAAGAAGGTGTTGTAGAAGGCCTGCGCCTGCCGGGCCTCGCGCAGGTCCGCGTCGTCGCCGACCGTGCCGTTCAGGATGAGATAGGCGAGGATCGCCTGTTCCTGCTGCCACCAGGCCTTGCGGTCGTGCCAGGCGAAACGATACGTCTCCTCCTCCCCGCGCTTCACCCGCTCCACCACGTCGTACCAGCCGCCCCGCTGGACGTCGCTGCCGACGGCCGGCATGATCCGGCCGATCTTCCGGGCGAGCTCCTCGTACGCCGGCTTGGCCTTCAGGGAGTTCATCCGCATCAGGTTCCAGGCGATCTTGAGGTTGTGCCCGACGACCGCGCGGTTCTGCTGCCAGCTGTGCGCGGTGTCGTGCGACCAGTCGCGGAAGAAGCGCTCCTGGACGAACGGGCTGTTCTCGTAGTCCGGGAACCGGTCCGCGATGGTGTCGAAGGTGTACTCCAGGAAGTCGGCGTACTTCTGCTCGCCGGTCGCCAGGTACAGGTTGATCAGGTACGCGGGCGCGTGGTCGCCGACCGAGTTCCAGTTCTTGCGCTCGGCGTTCTCGCCCAGCGACTCGTGGTCGGGGCTGAAGAGGATCGGGTCGATGTGCGAGTAGTAGCCGCCCTGCTCCTCGTCCTTGAAGAACGTGTCGAAGAGCCGGATGGTGGCGTCCGCGTCGTTCCTGATCCGGACGTCACCGGTGACCCGGTAGGTCTGGACGGGGCCGGCCAGCGCGTAGATCTGCTCGTACATCGGGATCGCGTCGTAGTCGTCGGAGAACTCCGAGGTGAACAGCTTGCGCTCGCTGTCCCCGTCGACGCTGATGCCGTGGTACCAGAAGACCACGTCCTCCTCGGTGTCGACGACCCGCATGTGCTTGCGCAGGTACTCGGTGCCGCGCTCGGCGATCTCCAGGTACTCGTCCTTGCCGGTCAGCAGGTAGGCCGAGGCCATGCCGTAGACCAGCCGGGAGATCGTGTCGGTCTCCTGGACGTGGCTGGCGGTCTTGTCCCCGCCGAGGCGGATCTCGGTGCGGTACTCGGTGAAGTCCACCGGCCCGTCGCCGAACTGGGCCCGCTTGTAGAAGTCGGCCAGCGACTCGATCTGCTTGATCCACCAGCCGGTCTCCTCGAACCGGTAGTCCTCGGCCCCGCGGCCCAGGAACACCAGCCGCTTGGCCTCGAACCTTCCGTCCCCCTCCGGGTAGTGGACCCCGTAGACGAAGAGGAAGCGGCCCGGGGAGAGCATCTCGTCGATGTGCCCGGAGGCGTCGACGTACGGCTCGTCCAGGTTGCGCACCAGCTCGGCACTCGGGTCGCCGGCGAGCGAGACCTCGAACTCGCGCTCGTCCGCGGTCTTCAGGCGCAGCAGCCGCGCCCCGGAGTCGAAGCGGACGACGTAGCCCGCGATCGTGTCGGAGAAGGAGAAGCCGGGCGAGCTCGCCATGTCATGCACCGTCCTTGTCGTGTGAGCGGTCGTCCTCGAATCCCTGGCTGACCTCGACGATCACCCCGTCGGGATCGCGGACCCACACGGTCCGCCACCCGCAGATGAAGTCGTCGAAGTCCAGTGGTCCCAGCGTCACTTCGGCCGCGTCGCCCAGCTCCGCGAGGAACGCGTCGACGCTGTCGGTGCGGAAGGCCAGGTGCCGTATCCGGCCCGGGGCCGGCGGGCCGTCCTCGTGCGCCGTACGGGCCGGCTCGGTTCCGGCCTCGAAGAGCTCCAGGTAGGCGTCCCCCTTGCGCAGGAACACGATCCGGGCCTCCCCGAGGTCGACCACCCGGGCCCGGGTGAAGCCGAAGTGGCGGGTGTAGAACTCCTCGGTGGTCTTCTGGTCGGCGCAGTTGAGGCCCACGTGCGACCAGACCATCGCGCCCGGCATCAGCCCGCCCTCCGGCCCCGCCCTGCGGCGAGCAGGTCGATGATCCGGCGGGCGAAGAGGTGGTGGTGGGCTCCGGTGCGGCCGGTCACCAGGTCCCCGTCGACCACCACGTCCTCGTCCACGTACTCGGCGCCCATGTTGCGGACGTCGCCGATGAGGTTGTTGTGGCAGACGACCTTGCGGCCGCGCACCTTGCCCGGGATCGAGGACGCCAGCCACATGCCGTGGCAGATGATCCCCTTGAGCACCGTCGGCTCCTCGAACGCCCGGCGCAGCAGCTCCGTCGCCGGGGCCAGAACGTCCACGTCCTCGGTGTAGCGCAGCCGGTCGGCGACCATGCCCGAGGGCACGATGAGCGCGGAGTAGCCTCGCAGCTCCTCGTCGGCCAGCCCCTCCAGGGAGCGGTCGGCGGTGAAGGGCGCCCGGTACTCGTGCCCGGTGAAGGTGATGGACTCGTTGCCCCACAGCCGGGTCAGGAAGTCGACCTCGGCGCCCTCCTCCGCGAACCGGCGCTGGTAGTAGAAGATCTCGGGCTCGTAGAAGTCGCTCTCGACCAGGACCGCGATCCGGGTCCCGGACAGCGCTCCCTCGCGCAGGACCGCGTCAGGCACGGGATTCCCCCCTGTTCCGGCCTCCGATGAAGTCCGCCGCGCGTTCGGCGATCATCGCGATGGCGGTGTGGCAGTTGCCCGACGGGACGGCGGGCATCACGCTCGCGTCGACGACGCGCAGGTTGCGCACGCCGTGCACGCGCAGTTCGGGGTCGACGACGGAGAGGTCGTCGACGCCCATGCGGCAGGAGCCGGCCTGGTGGTGGTAGCTCTCCGCCTTCTGCCGCACGAAGGTCCGCAGCTCCTCGTCCGAGACGTGCCCCGGCCCCGGCTGGAGCTCCTGCTTGTACCAGGGCGAGAAGGCGGAGGTCGCGAAGAGCTCCCGGGCGATCCTGACGCCCTGCACCATCCGCTCCAGGTCCCACCGGTCGCCCAGGTAGTTCGGGTGGATCAGCGGGTGGGCCAGCGGATCGGCGCTCGCGAGCCTGATCCAGCCCCGGGAGACCGGGCGGACGACGCCGGGCAGGATGGACACCGTGTTCGGGTGGTCCTGGCCGACGATCACGTCGAACGGGACGTGGACGAAGGCGATCTGCAGGTCCGGAGCCGGCAGACCGGGCCGGGAGGACAGGAACAGAGCGCTCTCGGAGAGGTTCTGCGCGGGCGGCGGCAGTTCCTGGGTGACCTCGGCCATGAGCCCGGTCAGCACGTGGTTGTGGAAGTTCTCCCCGACCCCGGGCAGGGCGGCGGTGACCTCGATGCCGTGCTCGCCCAGCTGCTCGGGGTGTCCGATCCCGGAGAGCATCAGCAGCTTCGGGGACTCGATCGCCCCGGCGGCCACGATCACCTCGCGCCGGGCCCGTACGGTGTGCCGTCCCGGCGCCGCCGCCCGGCTGTGGCCGTCGCGCACGGTGCGGCCCGGGATCTGCGCCGGGGCCAGGAGCTGTTCGTACTCGACGCCGGAGCAGGTGTCCCCGTCGAAGAGCAGCCGGGTGGTCTGGGCGTCGGTGCGCAGGGTCAGGTTGGACCGCTCCAGCGCCGGTTCCAGGTAGGCGGCCAGGGTGCCCTGGCGGCGGCCGTCGGCCACGTCGATGTGGTGCCAGCCGGTGCCGAAGAGGCCGCGCCGGGGGCCGTCGGTGTTGAAGTCGGCGATCTCCCGGTGGCCCAGCTCGACGGCCGCGTCGATGAAGGCGCGGGAGACCGGGTTGGGGCCGTGGAGGCCGGCGTTGGTGACCCGCTGCGGGCCGCCGGTGCCGGTGGTGGGCGCGGTGGGGTCCTCCTGGCCCTCCAGCAGGGCGAAGTAAGGGAGCACGTCCTCGTACGCCCAGCCGGCCGCGCCCTGGTAGGCCCAGTTGTCGAAGTCCGAGGCGTGGCCGCGGATGTGCATCATGATGTAGAGGTTGCTGCTGCCGCCGGGGGCCTTGCCGCGCGGTTCGTACGTACGGCGTCCGCCCAGGCCCGGCTGCGGGACGCTGGTGTAGCCCCAGTCGACGGGCCCGCCCAGCAGCTTGTACCAGGAGGACGGGTCGTCCACCTCGGGCGGGATCCGGGAACCGCCCGCCTCCAGGACCAGGACCGAGACGTCCGGGTCCGCGGAGAGCCGGTTCGCGAGGACGCTGCCGGCGGTGCCGGAGCCGACGATCACGTAGTCGTACTGCTCTGTGGCCACGGGTGCCTTCCCCCCTCAGTCCTGGCCCAGCACCTGGAAGGGGACGGTGTCGTGGTGGTTCGACATGTAGGCGATGCGTCCGTCCACGATCCGGAAGAAGTTCATGACCTCGGCCTCGATCGCCTCGCCGGAGGCGCTGACGGCGGTGAGGTGGGAGACGGCGGCGGCCTTCTCCCCGTCGACGAGGAAGTGCACGGGCTCGTTGCGGAAGACCCGGTACATGGTCCCCATGCCCTTCATCATCGAGCGCAGGGTCTCCAGGCCCTCGATGTGTCCGGCCAGCTGCTCGTCCATGACCTGGTCCTCGGCGAACAGGTCGCACCAGCGGTCCCAGTCCCCGGCGTTGGCGTACTCGTAGTACTTGGTCAGGATCGTTCGGGCGTCGTCCGTCGTGCTCATTGCGGTCATCCCCCTATCGGTCCCTGCGGGTTCCGTCCGGCGCGAAGGGCGCCCAGAACTGGCTGAAGGCGGAGGCGGTGTCGCCGAAGAGCCCGTCGCGGCCCTCGACGATCCGGCCGTCCCGCCAGCGCATGAAGTGGAAGACCGGGTAGTCCATCCGCTCGTACGGGGTGGTGCTCCCCGGGTCCGCGCCGTCCCGCAGGGCGACGTTGCGGCAGACGTCGGCGCTGCAGTCCTCGCCGACCAGGACCGCCTCCAGGTCCATCCGGAAGGTGCCGCCCGTGAGCTTGTGGGTCCGGCCCATCAGCTCCAGGAAGGCGTCGAGGCTCTCGTACCAGCCGGCGAGGGGGTGGTTGCCCGGCACCAGCCAGCGCAGGTCCTCGGAGTAGTACTCCAGGATGCGGGCCCGGTCGCCGGAGCCCAGGGCCCGGTAGGCGGCCTCGACCCGCTCGCGGGTCACTTCGGTCATCGTGGCCGTCCTCTCAGAGCGAGACCGAACCGGGCATCGGCGCCAGGTCGTTGACGGTGTACTGCTTGATCCGCGGCCCGTCCGGGCCGGCCACCACGGTCCAGGTCTGGTCGGCGTCGAAGCCACCCCACTGGCTGCGGGCGGCCGGCGCGTCCCAGATCTTGAACTGCCAGTTGACGAGGACCCGGACGATCGCCCGGTCCCCCTCGATGACCGGCTCCACCTTGGTGACCGTGTGCACCTCGTCGAAGAACCGGTTGGTGACGGCGTCGTACCAGCGGGCGAAGTCCCGGTGGCCGAGGAAGGTGTCCTCGGGGACCTTGAACTCCAGGTCCTCGGTGATGAGGGCGAGCACCTGCTCCAGCGGCAGGTGCCGGTCCAGGGCCACGTACCAGTTCTCGGTGAAGGTGCGGATCGCGTCCTCGGTCAGCCGCTCGGCGGGCATGCGGTCTCCTCCTGTCCGTGGGTGTCGCTCGGGTCAGATCTGGATGTCGACGAGGTACGGGCCGGGGTGCGCCAGCATCCGCGCGACGGCGGCCGGCGCCTCGTCCGGCTTCTCCACGCGGGTTCCGTCGGCGCCCAGCGCCCTGGCCAGGCCCGCGAAGTCGATCTCGGGGTGCGCGAGGTCGAAGGAGCCCGGGTAGGGGTGCTCGGCGATGTCCCGCTCGCGCCAGTACTGGGCGATGTTGTCGTCGAGGAGGCGGTACTTGCGGTTGTTGCAGACCACGAACTTGGCGTCGATCCCGTACCGGGCCGCCGTCCACAGGGCCTGGTGGGTGTACATCGAGCCGCCGTCGCCCGCGAAGCCGACGACGAGCCGGTCGGGGTGGGCGAGCTTGGCGCCGACCGCCCCCGGGAAGCCCACGCCCAGCGATCCGCCCCGGGTCAGGTGGTAGTCGCCGGGCCGCTCCGGCGGCAGGTACCGGGTCACCAGCGGCGAGGTGGTCAGCGCCTCGTCGAAGACGATCAGGTCCCGGCCGGTGCGCTCGGCCAGCGTCCGCAGGAAGACGGCCATCGGCGTGCCGTCGTCGTCCGCCGCGAGGTCCGCACGGGCCCGCTCCCGGGTCCGTACGTCCAGCCGCGCGGCGGCCGCGGCCCGCTGCGCCGGGCTCTGCCGCTGCTCCAGTACGCCGGCCAGCGCGCGCAGCGCCTGGCGCGGGTCGGCGGCCAGCCCCAGGTCCACGGGGTGGTTCTTGGCGATCTCGTAGGCGTTCAGGTCGATGTGCACGACCTTCGCACCCGGCCGGAAGGGGTTCTCCAGTTCGGGGAACACCTCCGGGAAGACGTAGGTGCCCACGATCAGCACCGCGTCCGCGTTCCCGACCAGCTCCTTGCTGTGCGGGCCGAACATGTGCCCCGTCTGGCCGCGCCGCAGCGGGTGCGAGGCGGCGATGTTCACCTCCGAGGAGTCGACCTCGAAGACGTCGGCGCCCAGCAGTTCGGCGACGGCGACGAGTTCGGCCTGCGCCCCGGAGAGCGCCACCCCGTCCCCGGCCAGGACCACGGGCCGGGCGGCGCCGGCGAGCAGGCCGGCCGCCCGCCCCACCGAGGCCGGCGAGGGGGCCACGTCGGTGAGCGGCACCGTGGCGGGCAGCACGGGCTCGGAGTTGAGCTCGTCCAGCACGTCCATGGGCAGGGCCACGAAGACGGGGCCGCGTGGCGGGGTGAGGGCGATCTTCACGGCCCGCCGCACCGTGCGCAGCACGGACCGCGGGTCGGTGACCCGGGTCGCGTACTTGGTGACGGGCCTGGCCATGGCCACCAGGTCACAGGCCATCTGCGCGTCCATGGCGTCGTAGCGCACCCCGGCGTCACCGGCGACGACGACGAGCGGGGTGTGCCCGCGCAGCGACTGGTAGAGCATGCCTATGCCGTTGCCCAGACCCACACCGGAGTGCAGCTGGAGCAGGGCCGCGCCGCCCGTGGCGCGGGCGTAGCCGTCCGCGATGCCCGCGGCCACCGTCTCCTGGAGCGCGAGGACGTAACGGAAGTCCGCCGCCGCGTCCACCGCGTCGAGGAATCCCTGTTCCACCGTTCCCGGATTTCCGAACATCACCTTCAGGCCGTCGGCCTTGAACTGCTCGATCAGCCTTTCCCGGCCGGGAGTCGCTGCGGCGTTCACGGTGTTCCCCCTTTTCTCCCGCGGATCGCAGAATTACCAGCCGTAGCGGGTGAGACCGTCTTCCAGGACTTCCACGATCTTCTGCCCGGTGAGGTAGGAGTCGGGGGTCGAACGTCCCGTCACGAAGGGATAGTCGACGATCACGGAGACAGGCTTTCCGAAATTCCCGTGGTAGGCGCCGCGCGGGCCCGTGGCATCGCGCAGGATGTACTCCAGCGGGTACGGGGGCGGGCCCATGTTGAAGTCGGTACCGAGGAATCCGGTGCCGTCCTTGTAGTCGTACTCCTTGCAGTGGCCGGTCACGTGCTTGCCCCAGACGATGCTCTTGCGGTCGTCCCAGTCCCGGGCGAAGGCCAGGCAGGCGACCCCGTAGCACTCGGCGGCCACGACCTTGCCGGCCTTCTCGAAGGCCAGGACCAGGGCGTGCACCCGCTCGTTGTTGGCGAGGTCGGCGATGGGGCCGCTGCCGCCGACGATGAGGATCGCGTCGAAGTCCGCGATGTCGGCGTCGAGCTTCTCCAGGTCGCGGTGGTACTGCTCCAGCTTGCGCAGATAGCCCTCGTCGCTCGTGTACGGGCGCTCGGGCACCCAGGCCTCGATGTCGAGCGGCGAGTCGAGCCGGCTCGACTGCTCGAACTCGCGGCCCAGCCGGGCGTTCTCCTCGGTGGTCACCGAGCGGCCCAGCGGGGGGTCGACGTAGTTCGCGTCGAGGCTCGGCGGAAGTGCGTGGGCGCGCTTTCCGGTCGGCGTGGCGAATACGGTCTCATAGCCCCGCTCGTCGAACTTCGATACGGGACCGATCAGTTCCTCGGCCCAGTAACCGTGTTCGGAGACAATGACCAGAATCTTTCTGCTCACAGATTCCTCCAGGCGCCGCCTGTTGTCGTTGGCGTCCCCCACACTGCGTGCGCCCGGTGCCCGCGTCAAAGGGCCCGAATGCGACTTCGTGAGGTAGCGGGCAAGGTGGTCCGGGCACCTCACGTAGTCGTCCCGCGAAGTCATGAAGTACCCGCCGGACTTCCTGACCTCGGCCGGATCGATGAACCTTTCCCGGATCTCCGACTTATGGTCTGGACGCGCCGTGGACCCCGGGCGGGCCGGGGGGCACGAGTGCGCGAGGAAAGGGACGGGGACGATGACGATGGACCTGTTGTGCACACACGTCGACCTGATACGTCCGGTGAAGGCCGGCTCCGAGGGCTGTGAGGAGTGCCTGCGGTCCGGTGACGGCTGGGTGCACCTGAGGATGTGCCTGAGCTGCGGGCACGTCGGCTGCTGCGACTCGTCGAAGAACCGTCACGCCACACGGCACTACCGGACCACCGGTCACCCCATCGCGGCCTCGCACGAACCCGGCGAGGACTGGGCCTGGTGCTACGCCGACAAGCTGATGCTGGACCCGGCGTGAGCGCGGCCCGGGAGGGCGCCACCGCCCCCGCCACCACCGACCCCGCAACCGCCGTCCCGGCCCCCGCCGAGCGCGCGGAGAGCCGCAAGCCGGTCATCCTGGCCGTGGACGACGACCCGCAGGTGCTGCGGGCGGTCCGCAGGGACCTGCGCAGCGCCTACGGCGACCGCTACCGGGTGCTCGGCGCCTCCTCCGCGGCCGACGCCCTGAAGATCCTGGACTCCCTCGACGAGCGCGGTCACGACCCCGCCCTGTTCCTCGTCGACCAGCGGATGCCCGACGTGACCGGGGTGGAGTTCCTGCTGGAGGCCGTCAGCCGGTTCCCGGACGCGCGCCGGGTCCTGCTCACGGCGTACGCGGAGACCGACGCCGCGATCACCGCCATCAACCGGGTGCGGCTGGACTACTACCTGCTCAAGCCCTGGGACCCGCCGCACGAGCGGCTCTTCCCGGTCCTGGACGACCTGCTCTCCGACTGGCTGGCCACCTACCGGCCGGCGTACGACGGGATCATCGTCGCGGGGCACCTGGTCTCCCCCGGCACCCACGCCGTCCGGGACTTCTTCACCCGCAACGGGCAGCCGTTCCGCTTCCTGAACGTCGAGCGCGACCCCGAGGCCCTGACGGTGATCGCCGCCGCGCAGGCGGACGCCGCGCTCCCGCTGGTGCGCTTCCCGGACGGCTCGGTGCTCTCCGCCCCGAGCGACACCGAGCTGGCCCGCCGCCTCGGCCTGGCCACCACCGCCTCCCGCCCGCACTACGAGTGCGTCATCGTCGGAGCCGGACCCGCCGGGCTGGCCGCCGGGGTGTACGCGGCCTCCGAGGGCCTGTCCACGCTGATGCTGGACTCCCGTGCCCCGGGCGGGCAGGCCGGCACCTCCAGCCTGATCGAGAACTACCTCGGCTTCCCCTCGGGCCTCTCCGGCGGCGACCTGACCCGCCGGGCCACGATCCAGGCCTCCCGGTTCGGCGCCGAGATCCTGCACCCCGTCGAGGTGGTCTCCCTGACCCGGGACGACCCGGCGAAGATCCTGACCCTGGCCGACGGTACGGAGATCAGCGCCGAGACGGTGCTGCTGGCGACCGGCGTCTCGTACAACCGGCTGGACGCCCCCGGCGCGGACCGGTTCGAGGGCGCGGGGCTGTACTACGGCGCGGCCACCACGGAGAGCTCGGCCTGCATCTCGCAGCACGTGTTCATCGTGGGCGGCGCCAACTCGGCCGGGCAGGCCGCCGTCCACTTCGCCAAGTACGCGGCCCGCGTGACCATCCTGGTCCGCGCCGCCTCCCTGGACGCGAGCATGTCCCGCTACCTGATCGACGAGATCGAGCGGACCCCGAACGTCGAGGTCCGGGTGCGCACGACGGTGGTGGCGCTGGACGGCGGCGAGCACCTGGAGCGGATCACCCTGCACGACGCCGACACCGGTGCGGACACGGTGACCCCGGCCCGGTTCATGTTCACCTTCATCGGCGCACGCCCGCACACCGACTGGCTGGCCGGGGTGGTGGAGCGCGACGGGTACGGCTTCGTGCTCACCGGCTCCGACCTGATCGCCAACGGCGGAGAACTCCCGGCGGAGTGGAGCCTGGAGCGCGCGCCCTACCCGCTGGAGACCAGCGTCCCCGGGGTCTTCGCGGCGGGCGACGTCCGGGCCCACTCGGTCAAGCGGGTCGCCTCGGGCGTCGGCGAGGGCGCCATGGCGGTGTCGCTGATCCACCGCTACCGCTCGATGGGCTGAGAGCGAACACCCGGCCGGACACCGGCCGGGCCCTTGCGATCAAGAGGAGAGCGGATGCAACGTTGATTACATGATTACAGCCGAACAGAGCGAGAAGCTCCGCGCGTGGTTCGCCGAGCGCCTGCCGGTGGACGTCTACGAGTCCCTCGTCTCGGTCACCGTCGACCGGGAGGAGATCACGGTCGTCGGCACCGTCCCGGCGGCCGAGTCCGTCAAGGAGTTCCGCGAGCGCACCCGCGAGCAGCGCATCGAGGTCGCCCGGGAGGCGGAGGAGCTCTACCGCCGCAAGGTCGCCTGGGGCGTGCGTTCGGGTGCGGAGACCACCCTCTTCACCCACCTCGCCGTCCCCGTCATGACCCGGCTGCGCCAGTCCGAGCGCCAGGTGCTCGACACCCTGGTCGCCGGGGGCGTGGCGCGCAGCCGGGCGGACGCCCTGGCCTGGTGCGTCCGCCTCGTCGGGAGCAACACCGACACCTGGCTCGCCGAGCTGAGGGAGTCCCTCGACAAGGTGCGGGAGGTCCGCGCCCAGGGCCCGGACATCCAGAAGTCGCAGTCCGAGTAGGGGAACCCCTCGCCGGGCACGCATGATCCCGGAAGGGTAGCCGGGACCACCTGATCCCAGGGAGAGGCACGCACACCATGACCACGACCGTCGAGTACATCCGCTACCGGATCGCCTCGCAGGACCAGCAGGCGTTCGAGGAGGCGTACGCGAGGGCCGCCGAGGCCCTGGCCGCCTCGCCCGAGTGCATCGACTACGAGCTGGCCCGCTGCGAGGAGGAGAAGGAGCGCTACATCCTCCGCATCCGCTGGACCTCGATCGACGCCCACCTGAACGGCTTCCGCAAGGGCGAGCACTTCCCTGCGTTCTTCAGCGCGATCCGCCCGTACGTGACGGCCATCGAGGAGATGCAGCACTACCTCGTGACCGGTGTGGTGGGTCCGGGAAAGGCCGCCGGTCAGTCATGAGCACCACGCCCACGATCTACGAGTGGATGGGCGGTGCGGAGGCCATGCGCCGCCTCACCGACGTCTTCTACGCGCACGCCCTGCGGGACGAGATCCTGGCCCCGGTCTTCGCGGGCATGGACTCGGAGCACCCCCAGCACGTCGCCGTCTGGCTGTCGGAGGTCTTCGGCGGCCCGGCGGAGTACTCGGCGCACCACGGCGGCCACCGGCACATGGCCACCAAGCACCTGGGGCGCGGCATCACCGAGAAGCAGCGCCGCCGTTGGGTGGACCTGCTGCTGGACACGGCCGACGAGGTCGGCCTGCCGACGGACCCGGAGTTCCGCGCGGTGTTCGTCTACTACATCGAGTGGGGCACCCGGATGGCCCTGATCTACTCGGGCCCCAATCCGCCGCCGGTGGACGCGGCGAAGATCCCGGTCTGGTCCTGGGGCCAGACCCCGCCCTGGGTCCCCGAGGCCGTGGCGGGCGAGTGACCACCGTGGGGGCGGCCCGGGCCGCCCCCACGGACGTTCCCGGGCCCCGGGGGCCCTCAGCCCCGGCGGGGTCCGGGGCGCGCGGCCCGGGGCGGAGCCCCGTCCGGGGCGGACCCGGCCAGCAGCACCGTCAGCGGCGCGGCCCCCTCGGCCTCGCGCCAGAAGTCCACGGCCTCCTCCAGGACCTCCCGCAGCGTCTCCCAGTCCTGCGGACGCTCGGCCGCGTACCCGCGCCAGGAACTCACCACGAGCAGCCTCCCGGGCGCCGGCGGCAGCCACGACAGGTCCACCAGTACGTCGGCCAGCGCGTCCCAGTTCCCGCCGAACCACTCCGGCGCCCGCAGGACGTCCGCGCACCGCCGCATCAGGGCGGCCTTGCTCCGTACGCCGTCCAGGTCCAGCCGTACGACGGCCCAGCCCGCCTCCTCGGCGGCGGCCAGCGCGGGGGCGAGCGGCTGCGGGTCCAGGCTCATCGGAGAACCGCCTTGAAGGTCTGGTAGTGGTCGTCCGTGTAGTAGAACTCCCCGCCCCCGCCGGTCACGATCCGCCGGGCCCCGCGGTCGCGTTCGCCCGGGGTCCGCACGGTGAACTCGTGGTAGTAGCCGCGCTTCTGCTTCGGCAGGACCTTCTCGAAGTTCCCGAAGACGGTCCCGTCCTGCCGGTACGCGTACGGCCCGCCCCTGTCGATCAGGGCCAGCACCTCGCGCGCCTGCTGCGGCAGCGCGTCGGCCCGCACGGTGGCCATCCCCCTGGCCCACCCGGGGACCTCGCGGGCACCCGCGCTGGCACCCGTACCCGCGCCGGCGCTGGTGGCGGGCGGCGGGGCGGACTTCCCGCCGCATCCCGCCGCACCGACCAGCACGGCGCACAGGAACAGAGCCCCCAGCACACGCAGCAGCGACCGGGGCACGTTCCGAAGGATCATGCACCGATCGTGCCAAATATCCGATTCGCTCGCGAATCGCCTGATGGCGTCAGAGCACTGACGGGCTCAGAGCACGGACATCTTGGTGTAAGGGCTCAGGATTCGTTTCTGGACCGACCCGAAGTCGACGAGAACGGCGATCCCCTCCTCGATCCCGACGACACGGCCGAGGCCGTGCTCGTCGTGACTCACCCGGTCGCCGACGCTGAACTGCCGGAGCGGCGGTTCCACGGGGGCCTTGAACGGGCTGGACGGCAAATGGCGGCGAGGTACTGCTGACTTAGTCATCGAAGCCAGTATGCGCCCCCGGGGCCGCCCCGCGGTCCGCTGTTCGGGTCTCGATTCCGGCACCATCCGCATCACCGGCCGGCGCGGCCGCCCCGTCAGTCGTCCGGGTCGGCCCGGTCGAGCGCCGGACGGAGCCCGGGAGCGGACTCGGTGAGCAGGTAGTCCGCGACCGCCGTGTCCGTGACGAGGCTGGTCACCAGCCCGGAACGGAGCACCGCCCCGATCGCGGAGGCCTTGCGCAGGCCGCCCGCGATCGCCACGACCTCGGGGATCCGGCGCAGCCGGTCCGCCTCGACGGTGATGCACCGCTCGCCGAGGTCGCGCCCGACCCTTCGGCCTTCCGAGTCGAAGAGGTGTGCGGACATCTCCGCCGCGACGCCGAGGGAGGCGTAGTGCGCGCGCTCCTCGTCGGTCAGCATGTCGTGGACGGTGGAGATGCCGGGCTCCCAGGAGCCGATCGAGACGGCGGCGACCGTCACCTTGTCGAAGTACTCGAAGGCCCGCGCGATGCCCGTCTGGCTGCGCAGGGCGGCCGCGGTCGCCGGATCGGGCAGCAGCATCGGGGCGTAGATCGGGTGGGCGTCCCCGCCGGAGACCTGCGCGGCCCGGCGGACGGCCTCCACGGAGCCGCGCTCGGCCGTCCCGGCGTCGTACACGCCGGTCAGCTGGACCACGGTGCAGGGGGGCAGCCGGTGCAGGGAGGCGGCCATGTGGATGGTGGAACGCCCCCACGCCAGCCCGAGCACGTCGCCCTCGTTGACGAGCTCGCCGAGCAGGTCGGCGGCGACCGCGCCGAGGTTCTCCGGGTCCGGAGCGTCCTCGGTGGCGTCGGCCGGCGACTCCACCACGACCGCGTGCCTCAGCCCGTACCGGGCGCGGAGCGCGTCGGAGCGCTCCGCGTCCAGTTCGGCCGGCACCCGGATCTCGATGCGTACGAGGTCGCGTTCGAGGGCCGTCTCCAGGACCCGGGCCACCTTGAAGCGGCTCACGCCGAACTCCTCGGCGATCTGGATCTTGGACTTGCCCTCCAGGTAGAAGCGACGGGCCATGGCCGCCGCCTGCACCAGCTCCGCGGGTCCCATCCGCAGGGCTGACCGTCCCGCCGACATTGCAGACACCGCGCTCTCCTCACTGCTGTTCACACTGTCGTGTTCACACTCTCGACTCGCCGTTCATCCTGTCAGATCCGACGGCCGTTGATCAGCCTGGACGGCTTCCGTTCACCGAGCTGTTCATCAAGCCTCGCTCAGTGGTCGCACGCCCAGGGGGCGGCGGCGATCGCCGCACCCGCCTGCTCACGCAGGGTCCGCACCGCGGCGGCCGGGTCGACCGCCCCGTAGACCGCGCTGCCCGCGACGAACACGTCGGCGCCGGCCTCCGCCACCCGCTCGATCGTGGAGGCCGAGACCCCGCCGTCGACCTGGAGCCACAGCTCCAGCCCGTGCTTGGCGATCAGCTCCCGGGTCCGGCGGACCTTGGGCAGCATGATGTCGAGGAAGGACTGGCCGCCGAAGCCCGGCTCGACCGTCATGATCAGCACCATGTCGAGCTCGGGGAGGATGTCCTCGTACTGCTCGATCGGGGTGCCGGGCTTGAGCGCCATCGCCGCACGGGCCCCCTTCGCCCGGATCTCCCGAGCGAGGCGCACCGGAGCCGCGGCGGCCTCGGCGTGGAAGGTGACGGAACCGGCCCCGGCCTCCACGTACTGCGGCGCCCAGCGGTCCGGGTCCTCGATCATCAGGTGCAGGTCCAGCGGGATGTCCGTGGCACGGCTCAGGGACTCCACGATCGGGACGCCGAGGGTGAGGTTCGGGACGAAATGGTTGTCCATGACGTCGACGTGCAGCCAGTCGGCCCCCTCGACGGCCCGCGCCTCGTCGGCGAGACGGGCGAAGTCGGCGGACAGGATGCTGGGATTGATCTGAACGGCCATGCCCCAAGCCTGCCATGCCCTCGGCCACTTCCGGCCACGGCCCCGGAACTCGGGGTTTCCGTAGCGGCACTTAATTGATCATGGAGCATATTTCACTTGTCCTTCGATGTGCGGGTGGTGGACGGTTCTGCGCATGACAGACACCGTCCCCGGGCGGTCCGGCCCGTCCCGAGGAGTCAGCCCAGGCATGGCGTCCGTCCCCACCGCACCAGACGAAACCGCAGAATCCGCCGAATCCGCCGAATCCTCCGGCCGTCGCACGGCGTCCGGCAGCCCGTGGCGCAACCGGGACTTCCGCGCCCTCTTCGGCGCCACGACCCTCAGCCAGTCCGCCGCCAACACCGGCTACATCGCCGTCCCGCTGCTCGCCCTGACCGGCCTGCGCGCGAGCGCCGCCCAGGTCGGCGCGCTCGCCGCGCTCTCCACCGCCGCCTTCCTGCTGATCGGCCTCCCGGCCGGGGCCTGGGTGGACCGGCTGCGCACCCGTCGGGTGCTGATCGCGGCCGACCTCGCCCGCGCCGGGCTCTTCGCCTCCCTGCCCGCCGCCTGGTGGCTCGACCGGCTCACCCTGGCCCAGCTGTACGCGGTCGTCCTGCTCGCCGGCTGCGCCACCGTGTTCTCCGAGGTCGGGGCCCAGAGCGTGCTGCCGCAGCTGGTCGGGCGGGACGCCCTGGTCCCTGCGAACGCCGCCCTCGTGACCCTGATGGCCACGGCGAACATCGCCGGACGGGGCGCGGGCGGTGCCCTCATCGCCGCCCTCACCGCGCCGGTCGCCCTGGCGGGCTGCGCGCTCGGCTACCTCGGCTCCGCGCTGGGCCTGCTGCGGATCCGTCCCGTCCCCGCGCCGCCGGCCGCCGCCCGGACACCGCTGCGGCGGCAGATCATGGAGGGCCTGCGCCACGTACTGGGCCACGGGGAACTGCGGGCACTGGCCCTGACCTCGACCCTCACCAACCTGGGCGGCTCCGCCGTCAACGCGATGCTGCCCGTGCTGTTCGTACGGGAGCTCGGCCTGTCCCCGGCCGCGCTCGGCCTGTTCTGGGCGGCGGGCGGCGCGGGAGTGCTGCTCGGCGCCCGGCTGGCGCGGCCCTTCGCGGCCCGCGTGGGCTACGGCCGCGCCCTCACCCTCAGCCTGACCCCGGCGGCGCTCCTGGTGCCCCTGTTGGACCACGGGGGGTGGCTCTGGGCGGCGGGCGCGGCCTGGCTGCTGGCCCACATGACGATCGGCTCCAACAACGTCCTCGGCGTCAGCCTCCGCCAGCACCTGACCCCGGACCCGCTCCTCGGCCGCATGAACGCGACCTTCCGCTTCATGCTGACCGGCGCCCTGGCCCTCGGCTCCGCCCTGTCGGGCCTCCTCGCCGCGGCGGCCGGTCTCCACGCCGCCCTGTGGGCCGGCGCCGCCTTCCTGTCCCTGTCCTGCGTCCCGATCGCCCTCTCCCCGGTCCGCTCCCGGCGCACCGGGGTGTGAGGGCCCTGCCGCCCCGCTACGCCGTGCGGCGCAGCAGGGCGAGGTACATCGCGTCCGTGCCGTGCAGGTGCGGCCACAGCTGGACGTCGGGGCCGTCGCCGAGGGCGGGGACGCCCTGCATGTACGGGCGGGCGTCGATCAGTTCGGCCGACACCGCGCGGGCGCCGGCGCCCCGGCCCTTGAGGACGTCGTCCACGACCACCCGGGTCTCCGCCAGGTGCGGGGAGCAGGTCGCGTATCCCACGACACCGCCCACGCGCACCGCGGCGAGCGCCTCGCGCAGCAGCCCGCGCTGGAGCGGCGCGAAGCCCTCCAGGTCCTCGGGGCGCCGCCGCCAGCGGGCCTCGGGCCGGCGCCGCAGCGCGCCCAGGCCGGAGCAGGGCACGTCCACCAGCACGCGGTCGAAGGACCCCGGCAGCCACGGGGGCCGGGTGCCGTCGGCCGCGATGACCTGGTACGGGCCCGGGTTCCCGGCCAGCGCGCGCTCCACGAGCCGGGCCCGGTGGGGCTGCTTCTCGGAGGCCAGCAGGAAGGCTCCGCGCCGCGCGGCCAGCGCGCCGAGCAGCGCCGCCTTGCCGCCGGGACCCGCGCAGCCGTCGAGCCAGCGCGCGTCGCGCCCCTCGACGGGCACCGCGGCGAGGGCCATCGCCACCAGCTGGCTGCCCTCGTCCTGCACGCCGGCGCGCCCCTCGCGGACGGCCTCCAGCGCGCCCGGCTCGCCGCCCTCGGCCATCCGCACCGCGTACGGGGACCAGCGCCCCGGCAGCGCCGAGTCCTCGCCGACGGCCTCCAGCAGCTCCTCGGGCGTGGACCGGCCCGGACGGGCCACCAGCGTCACCTCGGGCCGCTCGTTGTCGGCTTCGAGCAGGTCCTCGATCCCGGCGCGGCCTCCGCCCAGGGCGTCCCACAGGGCGCTGACGACCCAGCGGGGGTGCGAGTGGTAGACGGCGAGGTGTTCCTCGGCGTCGTCCTCGTACGGCGGGGCGACCCGCTCCAGCCAGCCGTCGAGGTCGTGCGCGGAGATCTTGCGGAGCACGGCGTTCACGAACTTGGCCCGGCCGTCTCCGAGCACCACGCGGGCCAGTTCGACGCTGGCCGAAACCGCGGCGTGCGTGGGGATGCGGGTGCCGAGCAGCTGGTGGGCGCCGAGCGAGAGCACGTCCAGCACCGGCGGGTCGACCTCGCGCAGCGGCCGGTCGATGCAGGCCTTGATCACCGCGTCGTAGGTGCCCTGGCGGCGCAGGGTGCCGTAGACCAGCTCGGTGGCCAGGGCCGCGTCGCGCGCCTGGAAGCTCTCGTCCTGGCGGGCCTTCTTCAGCAGCGGGGGCAGCACGAGGTTGGCGTAGGCGTCGCGCTCGTCCACCGCCCGCAGCACCTCGAAGGCCAGCATCCGGACGGGGTCCTTCTGGGGCCGGCGGTACGGCTTGGCCGGACGGCCGCCCTGCTTGCCGGACGGCTTGCCGGCGCCTGCGGCGGCGGGACGACGACGGGGCTGTTCGCTCACGTGAAAGGTGCTCCGGGGTTACGAGGTACTGCGGTGGTGGGTCACGGGGTACTGCCGGGCCCGCGCGGGGCGGACCGGTCGCGGAATCAGCCTACGTCGGCCGCGCCCAGGCGCTCGCCGGGAGCGATACGCACCCCGCGGGCCCAGTCGGCGCCCTTCATCGGCTTCTTGCCCTGCGGCTGTACCCACAGCAGCTCGACGGCGTGCGAGCCGGTGCCGACGTACACGTTGTTCTTGGCCGGGGCCAGCACGCCCGGCGCGAGGTCGGTGCGGTCGGCGACGAGCCCCACGGAGATCAGCTTGAGCCGCTCGCCGCGGAAGACGGTCCACGCGCCCGGGGCGGGCGTGCAGCCGCGCACCACGCGGTCGGCGCGCAGCGCGGGGGCGTTCCAGTCGACGCGCGCGTCCTCGACCGTGATCTTCGGCGCGAGCGAGATCCCGTCGGCGGGCTGCGGGACGGCGCGCAGGGTGCCGTCCTCGATGCCGTCCATGGTCGCGGACAGCAGTCCTGCGCCGGCGAAGGCGAGCCGGGTCAGCAGGTCGCCGCTGGTGTCGGACGGGCGGATCTCCTCGGTGAGCACCCCGAAGACGGGGCCGGTGTCCAGCCCTTCCTCGATGCGGAAGGTGGAGGCGCCGGTGACCTGGTCCCCCGCCATGATCGACTGCTGGACGGGGGCCGCGCCGCGCCAGGCGGGGAGCAGGGAGAAGTGCAGGTTGACCCATCCCCGGGCCGGGATCTCCAGGGCGCTCCTGGGGATCAGCGCCCCGTAGGCGACGACCGGGCAGCAGTCCGGGCCGATCTCGCGCAGCCGGGCCTGGAACTCCTCGTCGCGCGGCCGCGCGGGCTTGAGCACCTCGATCCCGGCTTCCTCGGCGCGTTCGGCGACCGGGCTGGCCACGAGCCGGCGTCCGCGGCCGGCCGGGGCGTCGGGCCGGGTGATGACGGCGGCGACCTCGTGCCGCCCGGAGGCGATCAGGGCGTCCAGGGCGGGCACGGCGACCTCGGGGGTGCCTGCGAAGACGAGCTTCACTGGGGTCCTACCTCGCTATCTCGGCTGTCAGCAGCGCACCAGTCTATGGGGCCCGCCCCCGCCCGCCCACCTGCGGTGCCGAGGGGGGCGTACGCACACACGCGCGCCTCTCGCATATGCCGACACGCCCCTGGAGCGTGACTTCCTCGCGGTATGGCGCGTTGGTCAAGGCAGATTGACCGAAACGGGCCGCGAACGAGAACGGTGTCTGCGGCCCGATCCGCTCTCCAGCACCGGTTCGAGAGGCTTCTTCATGGCCGACCACGCCACTCATGACGCCCAAGCACGGGCCAGCCTGCACCTCCTCGTGCGGGACATCGAGCGGGTTCGCCGACAGGTGGACGCTCTGCGCACCCTCACCGCCCAGCTCGGCAACGTGTACCGCCCGCGCCGCTCCGGGCCGTCCACGGGCTTCGTCGTCTACGGCAGGGCCCCCGCACCCACCGTCCGGCTCGCCCAGGAGCTGCGGGACAGCGTCGAGACGCTGGTCACCGCGGCGGTGGACTTCGACCGCTCGCTCGGCTTCTCGTGGGACGCGGTCGGCTCCGCGCTCGGTGTCACCAAGCAGGCCGTGCACCGCCGCTACGGGGCACGCCGCGCGCAGGCCGCCGAGTCCGCTGAGCCGCCGGCCGAGGGCACCACGACCCGGACGCTCGGTCCGCTGCCCACCATCCCGGCGGCCCGCTCGGTGCCCCCGCAGCCGGTGCGCGAGGACACCCAGGCCGCCGCCGCCCCGGCCGCCCGCCAGTCGGCGTTCCCGGGACCCCGCAACGGCTGACCCCGTCCGCGCCGCCGGGACGCCGACCCCCGACGGCACCGACGCAGCGGGAGCACGTGCCTCGAACGCCGGCGGGGCTGGAGCCGCGCAGCGGGACTCCAGCCCGGGCGGCGTTCGAGCGCACCGGGTGCGCGGCGCCCGGAACGGGCCCGGGGCCCGCCCCGGGGAACGGGCGGAGGGCGACGCGGGGCGAACGGCCCCGCGCAGCGGCCCCCGCCACCCGGCCTCAGCCGATGTCCGGCGGGTCGATCCGGATCCGGACCGCGTCCGCCGCCGCGACGCCCCGCGCCATCCGCGCGGCCTGCGCCGACTTCAGCGCCGCGGCCAGCGCGGCCCCGCTCCCCGGCGGGACCCGGACCAGGGCCCGCTCCCCCGGTGAGGGCTCCCCCCGCCGCCCGGGCAGCGGTACGGGTCCCAGGACCTCCGCGTCCGGCGGCAGCCCGACGGCCCCGAGGAAGGCCTCCAGCGCCTCCCCCCGGCCCGCCACGGCGGCCATCCGCGACACCGGCGGGAAACCCAGCTGGGCCCGCTCGGCCAGTTCCCGTACGGCGTGCCCGACCGGGTCCCAGCGCACCAGCGCCTGCACGGGCCGCAGCGTCGGCTCGGCCACGACGACCACCTGCCCCTCCCCGCGCACCAGCGACGCGGCGGCGATCCAGCGGCGCAGCGCCTCCTCCCCCGCCCGCAGGTCGGGCCGGCCCAGCATGGCCCAGCCGTCCAGCAGCAGCGCCGCCGCGTACCCGGCGCCCGCGGCGACCGGCTCGGCCCCCGGGGTGCACACCACCAGTGCCGGGCGGTCCGGCACCTCGTCCAGCACGTGGTCGCGCCCGGAAGTCCGTACGGGCACGGCGGGGAAGGCCCGGCCCAGCTCCTCGGCGGTGCGCCGCGCGCCCACCACCTGGGCGCGGAGCCGGAAGGACCCGCACTCCTGGCAGTGCCAGGCGCTCTCGGCCCGGCCGCACCAGCCGCAGTGCAGGTCCCGCTCGTCGGGGGCCTCCAGGGGCCCGGCGCACACGGTGCAGCGGGCGGGGGTGCGGCAGCGCTCGCAGGCGAGCCGGGGCGCGTAGCCGCGCCGGGGCACCTGGACGAGGACCGGCCCGGTCTTCAGGCCCTCCCGGACGGTCTCCCAGGCGAGGCTCGGCAGCCGGGCCGCGCGGGCCGCCCCGTCGCGCGCCAGCAGTTCGTCGCCGACGGTGCGGATGCGCGGGGCGACGGAGCGCACCGTCTCCCGGTCGGCCACGAGCGGGCGGGCCCAGCCCGTCTCGACGAGCTGGGCGGCCTCCACCGTGCAGCTGGTGCCGCCGGCCAGGAAGGCGCAGCCGTCGGTGACGGCGCGCAGTTCCAGGACCTCGCGGACGTGCGGGAAGGGGGCGTGGTCGTCGCTGTGGCTGGAATCCCCGTCGTCCCAGATCGCCACCAGCCCGAGGTCGCGCACGGGGGCGAACATCGCGGCCCGGGTGCCGACGACCGCGCGCACCGAGCCCCGGCTCACCGCGAGCCACTGCCGGTAGCGCTTCTCGGGCCCGGACTCGGCCGTCAGCAGGGCGTGCCGCCCCTCGCCGAGCAGTTCGGTGAGGGCGGCGTCGACCCGGGCGGCGGTGCGCCCGTCCGGGACCACGGCCAGGGCGCCCCGGCCGGAGGCGAGGGTCGCCGCCATGGCACGGGCCAGTTCCCCGGCCCAGCCGGGGCCGGGCAGGGCGGTCCACACGGCGCGGGGGGCCCCGCCGGTGGCGAGGGCCCGCAGGAACGCGGGCCCGGCGCCGTAGCGGGTCCAGCCGCCGGGCTCGGGCACGGGGGGCGGGGGCAGCGGTTCGGGCGAGGGTTTGGCCTCGGCGCGGGCGCTGCGCGCGGGCAGGGCGAGCTGGAGGACGTCGGCGAGGCTGCCCGCGTACCGGTCGGCGACGGCGCGGGCGAGGGCCAGCACGGGCGCGGAGAGGACGACCTCGGGCGAGACCACCTGGGCCAGGGCGGCCAGCGCCCCGTTGTAGTCGGACTCGGCGCACCGCTCCACGATGAAGCCGTCGATGAGCCCGCCGCCCTCACGGCGGCCGCCGTGCACGCGGTGGGAGCCGGCGCCGAAGCGGACCCGGACGCGGACGCCCGGCCGGGCGGTCTCGGCGAGCTCGGCGGGCACCGCGTAGTCGAAGAGCCGGTCGAGGTGGAGCACGCCCTTGTTCACCAGGACGCGGGCGACGGGCAGCTCCTCGGCGACCGCGGCCCCGCGCCAGGTCCGCGGTTTGGCCTTGGGCGCCTTGGCCTTCGCCTCGGCGACCATCTCCCGGATCAGTGCGAGCTGCTCCGGCGGGGAATCGTTCGCGCTGCTCACACAGGCATTCTTACCAAAGACCACTGACAGCGAACGGCCCCGGACCTCGCGGTCCGGGGCCGTTCGTCGCGTGCGGCGGCGTTTACAGACCGGCGGCGGCGCGCAGGGCGTCGACGCGGTCGGTGCGCTCCCAGGTGAAGTCCGGCAGCTCGCGGCCGAAGTGGCCGTAGGCGGCGGTCTGGGCGTAGATCGGGCGCAGCAGGTCGAGGTCGCGGATGATCGCGGCCGGGCGCAGGTCGAAGACCTCGCCGATGGCGTCCTCGATCTTCTGGACGTCGACCTTGGCGGTGCCGAAGGTCTCGACGAAGAGGCCGACGGGCTCGGCCTTGCCGATCGCGTACGCGACCTGGACCTCGCAGCGCGCGGCCAGGCCGGCGGCGACCACGTTCTTCGCGACCCAGCGCATGGCGTACGCGGCGGAGCGGTCGACCTTCGACGGGTCCTTGCCGGAGAAGGCGCCGCCGCCGTGGCGGGCCATGCCGCCGTAGGTGTCGATGATGATCTTGCGGCCGGTGAGGCCGGCGTCGCCCATCGGGCCGCCGATCTCGAAGCGGCCGGTCGGGTTCACCAGCAGCCGGTAGCCCTCGGTGTCCAGCTTGATGCCGTCCTCGACGAGCTGCGCCAGCACGTGCTCCACGACGAACTCGCGGATGTCCGGGGCGAGCAGCGAGTCCAGGTCGATGTCCGCGGCGTGCTGCGAGGACACGACGACGGTGTCCAGGCGCACGGCCTTGTCGCCGTCGTACTCGATGGTGACCTGGGTCTTGCCGTCGGGACGCAGGTACGGGATGGTCCCGTTCTTGCGGACCTCGGACAGGCGGCGCGAGAGCCGGTGCGCGATGTGGATCGGGAGCGGCATCAGCTCGGGGGTCTCGTCGCAGGCGTAGCCGAACATCAGGCCCTGGTCGCCGGCGCCCTGCTTGTCGAGCTCGTCCTCGTCACCCTCGACGCGCTGCTCGTACGCCGTGTCCACGCCCTGGGCGATGTCGGGCGACTGCGCACCGATGGACACCGACACGCCGCAGGAAGCGCCGTCGAAGCCCTTCTTGGACGAGTCGTAACCGATCTCGAGGATCTTGTCGCGGACGAGCTGGGCGATCGGCGCGTACGCCTTGGTGGTCACCTCGCCCGCGATGTGGACGAGACCGGTGGTGATGAGAGTCTCCACGGCCACACGCGAGGTCGGGTCCTCGGTGAGGAGCGCGTCGAGGATCGTGTCGCTGATCTGGTCAGCGATCTTGTCGGGGTGACCCTCGGTGACGGACTCCGAGGTGAACAAGCGACGGGACACAACGCTCCCTGGGGTTGCAGCGGCTGCTGGCTGATCATTTGGCGGAACCACACCGGGGGCTGCGCCCGGTCACGTTCCAGGTTGCAGTTTATCGGTCGCCACCGTTCGCCGGACCACCCGTCTCGCCTTATGGGAGCCATGTGACCTGCGGCACTCCATTCTGACGCACGGATTTGCCTCCGAGAAGAGCGACGCTCAGGCGCTTCTGGAGCCGTCCTGGGGTGCGAGGAGTCCCACCACCCGGTCCCAAATCACGTCCGCCAGAGCTTCCTTCGGACCGTGGGGCACCGGAGTCTCTCCACCATCGGAGGCCAGGACGACTGCCTCATTCTCCTCCGAACCGAAGGTCTTGGTGGCGCCGACCTCGTTGACCACGAGAAGGTCACACCCCTTGCGGCGGAGCTTGGCCCGGCCGTTGGCGAGCACGTCGTCGGTCTCGGCGGCGAAACCGACGACGACCTGGCCCTCCCGGGCCCGGTCGGCGGAGATCTCCGCGAGCACGTCGGGGTTGCGCACGAGGGCGACGGGCGCGGGGTCCTGTCCGTCCTTCTTCTTGATCTTGCCGTCGGCGTACCGGGCCGGCCGGAAGTCGGCCACCGCCGCCGCCATCACGACTGCGTCGGCGTCGGCGGCCGCCTTCAGCACCGCCTCGCGCAGCTGGAGGGCGGTCCCCACGCGTACGACGTCCACTCCGGCCGGGTCCGCGAGCGCGGTGTTGGCCGCGACGAGGGTGACCCGGGCTCCGCGGGCGGCGGCCGTGCGGGCGAGGGCGTAGCCCTGCTTGCCGGAGGAGCGGTTGCCGAGGAAGCGGACGGGGTCGAGCGGCTCCCGGGTCCCGCCGGCGCTGATCACCACGTGGCGTCCGGCCAGGTCGGGCCCGGCCGCACCGCGCGCCAGGACCCGGCGGCAGACCTCGTAGATCTCCTCGGGGTCGGGCAGCCGGCCCTTGCCGGTGTCCTTGCCGGTGAGCCGGCCCACGGCGGGCTCGATCACGACGGCGCCGCGGCGGCGGAGCGTGGCGACGTTCTCCTGCGTGGCGGGGTGCTCCCACATCTCGGTGTGCATCGCGGGGGCGAAGACCACCGGGCAGCGGGCGGTGAGCAGGGTGTTGGTGAGCAGGTCGTCGGCGAGCCCGTGGGCGGCCTTGGCCAGCATGTCGGCGGTGGCGGGGGCGACGACGACGAGGTCGGCTCCCTGCCCGATGCGCACGTGGGGCACCTCGTGGACGGTCTCCCAGACCTCGGTGGAGGCCGGGTTCCCGGAGAGCGCGGACCAGGTGGCCTCGCCGACGAAGTTCAGGGAGGCGGCCGTGGGCACCACCCGGACGTCGTGCCCCGACTCCGTCAGCCGGCGCAGCAGCTCACAGGCCTTGTACGCGGCGATCCCGCCGCTGACCCCCAGCACGACCTTCGGCTTACCCGGCTTGTCCACCACTCGCTCCCCGTTCGGAATCGGTCTACGCCACCTATGACACACCACAGGCCCGGCAGATGTTCTGCCGGGCCTGTGGTGAAGAGAATGTTCCGCGCCTTACTGGGCCGGGGCCTCGATGGCCTCGGAGGTCAGCAGGCCCGCGTTGATCTCGCGCAGCGCGATCGAAAGCGGCTTCTCGTGGACGTGGGTGTCCACCAGCGGGCCGACGTACTCAAGCAGGCCCTCGCCGAGCTGCGAGTAGTACGCGTTGATCTGACGCGCGCGCTTGGCCGCGTAGATCACGAGGCTGTACTTCGAGTCCGTGGCCTCGAGCAGCTCGTCGATCGGCGGGTTGATGATGCCCTCGGGCGCAGTGATGGAAGAGGACACGCTCTACCTTCCGAAGATGGGTGAAAGATCAAACATCAATCGACATGACATCGATCAACGATCAAACAACTTTCATCAAGGCTAGCAGCTCACGCGCCACGTCCTCGACGGAGGTGTTGACCAGGGTGGTGTCGAACTCGGACTCGGCAGCCAGTTCGATCTTGGCGGAGTCGAGCCTGCGCTCGATCACCTCGGGGGATTCGGTACCGCGGCCGGTGAGCCGGCGGACCAGTTCGTCCCAGCTGGGCGGGGCCAGGAAGACCAGCTGGGCGTCGGGCTTGGACTCGCGGACGAGCCGGGCGCCCTGGAGGTCGATCTCCAGCAGCACCGGTTCGCCGTTGTCCAGGCGTTCCAGCACCGCGCCGCGGGGTGTGCCGTAGCGGTTGCCCGCGAACTCGGCCCACTCCAGCAGCTCGCCGTTGGCGATCAGCTTGTCGAACTCGTCGTCGTTGACGAAGAAGTAGTGGATTCCGTGTCGCTCACCGGGCCGCGGCTTGCGGGTGGTGGCCGACACCGAGAGCCATACCTCGGGGTGGACCTTGCGCATATGCGCGACGACCGTGCTCTTGCCGACCCCCGAAGGGCCGGAGAGCACGGTCAGCCGCGGACGAACCTCTGCTGCCATAGAGCGATTATCCAGGTTCTCGGGACTGCATGAGAACGCCGGGAGAACTTCGGGCGACGCCTCAGGCGCCGCTACCGCCGAACTCACGCTCCAGAGAGGCGATCTGGTTGGAACCGAGACCTCGGACACGCCGGGACTCGGAGATGCCGAGGCGCTCCATGATCTGCTTGGCGCGGACCTTGCCCACGCCGGGCAGCGACTCCAGAAGGGCGGAGACCTTCATCTTGCCGATGACGTCGTTCTCCTGGCCCGTCTTGATGACGTCGTGGAGGGAGGCGCCGGAATGCTTGAGTCGATTCTTCACCTCGGCCCGCTCCCGGCGAGCCGCGGCGGCCTTTTCGAGCGCTGCTGCGCGCTGTTCAGGGGTAAGGGGCGGAAGAGCCACGCCTACGTCACCTCGGATGTCGAACTGTCGGATACGGACCGGCGAGGAGCCCCAGGGCACCACGCCGGGCGAGCCTCCCGAACAGCGCGGTAAATCGTTCGCTGCTCGTTCACTCTGGTCGGAGACTAGCGGCCATGGCCGCTCCAGTCAGCGAGAACGGACGAAAAGTCCTGGTCAGCCTCCACTGAACCGTACATCACGGACAAAGTACCCCGGTTTTGTCCGGGGAAAGACGTTCGAATTTCGTCAAGCCGTGCCATGTGTCCGTGCCGAGGTGTTCGCGGGCGTGGCCCCGGAGGGGGATTACGACGCGACGGCCGCGCGGATCTCGTCCGCGAACCGGCGGGACGCCTCGCGCAGCGCGGTCACGTCCGGACCGTGCTTCAGGACACCCCGCGACACGTTCGGGACGACGTTGCCGACCGCCTTTCCGAAGACCGCCGGGAGGTCCGCCGCCGTCGCGCCCTGCGCGCCGATGCCGGGAGCCAGCAGCGGCCCGTTGATGTCCAGGTCGAAGGAGGACAGGTCCCCCAGCGTCGCCCCGACCACGGCCCCGAAGGAGCCCATCGGCGCGGCCCCCTCGTTCTCCGCGGCCAGGTGCGCCAGCATCGTCGCCCCGATGGTCCGGCCGTCCTCGCGGACCGCCCGCTGGACCTCCGCGCCCTCCGGGTTGGAGGTGAGCGCCAGGACGAACAGGCCCGCACCGGACTCACGCGCCAGCTCCACGGCCGGCTTCAGCGAGCCGTAGCCGAGGTACGGGGACACCGTCAGCGCGTCCGAGAACAGCGGGGACGCCGGGTCCAGGAAGGCCGAGGCGTACGCGGCCATGGTGGAGCCGATGTCGCCCCGCTTGGCGTCCATCAGCACCAGCGTGCCCGCCGCCCGCGCGTCGGCCACCGTCCGCTCCAGCACCGCCACGCCGCGCGAGCCGAAGCGCTCGAAGAAGGCCGCCTGCGGCTTGAAGACCGCCACCTGGTCGGCCAGGGCCTCCACGACGGTGCGGGAGAACCGCTCCAGGCCCGCGATGTCGTCGTCCAGGCCCCAGGAGGCCAGCAGGGCGGCGTGCGGATCGATGCCCACGCACAGGGGGCCCCGAGCGTCCATGGCGGCGCGCAGACGGGTACCGAACGGGGTCACAGGGCTCACAGCGCGGCCTTTCGGGTCTCGGCGCCCACCGCTTCGGCGAGGGTCGCGTAGGGGCTGGCGGCCAGGCGCGCGGCCAGGCCCTTGTGGATGGCGCGGGCGTAGAACGGGCCCTCGTAGATGAAGGCGCTGTAGCCCTGGATCAGGGTGGCGCCCGCGAGGATGCGCTGCCAGGCGTCCTCGGCGTTCTCGATGCCGCCGACGCCCACCAGGACCATCCGGTCCCCCACGCGCGCGTACAGGCGGCGCAGGACCTCCAGGGAGCGTTCCTTGACGGGCGCTCCGGACAGCCCGCCGGTCTCCTTGACCAGCGAGGGGTCGGACTTCAGGCCGAGGCCCTCGCGCGCGATGGTGGTGTTGGTCGCGATGATGCCGTCCAGGCCCAGCTCCAGGGCGAGGTCGGCGACGGCGTCGACATCCTCGTCGGCGAGGTCGGGGGCGATCTTGACGAGCAGCGGCACCCTGCGGCCGGTCACCGAGCGGTCGGCGGCCTCGCGCACGGCGGTCAGCAGCGGGCGCAGCGACTCGGTGGCCTGGAGGTTGCGCAGGCCGGGGGTGTTCGGCGAGGAGACGTTGACGACGAGGTAGTCGGCGTGCCGGGCCAGGCGCTCGGTGGAGAGCACGTAGTCCGCGGCGGCCTCCTCCTCGGGCACCACCTTGGTCTTGCCGATGTTGACGCCGACGACGGTCCGGAAGACGGGGTTGCGGGCGGCGAGCCGCTCGGCGACGGCGGCGGAGCCCTCGTTGTTGAAGCCCATGCGGTTGATCAGGGCGCGGTCGGGGACGAGGCGGAAGAGCCGCTTCTTGGGGTTGCCGGGCTGCGCCTGTCCGGTGACCGTGCCGATCTCGACGTGGTCGAAGCCGAGCATGGACATGCCGTCGATGGCGACGGCGTTCTTGTCGAAGCCGGCCGCGAGCCCGAAGGGGCCGTGCATCCGCAGGCCGAGGGCCTCGGTGCGGAGCCCCTCGTACCTGGGCGCGAGGGCCGCCGCGACGAAGGTGCGCAGCACGGGGGTGCGGGCGGCGAGGCGGATCCAGCGGAAGGCCGTGTAGTGGGCCTGCTCCGGGTCCATCCGCTTGAAGACGAGGTTGAAGAAGAGTTTGTACACGGTGCCTGAGGATCCCTCTGCGCTCATGAGGAAGGGGACACCCGGCGCGCGGTCGGCGCGCCGGGGTCCCCCTCCTTCGTACGGGCCTGTCGTCAGTCGCGGGCGGCGGTCAGGTGCTCCGCGTGCTCCTGGAGGGAGCGGACGCCCACGTCACCGCGGTTGAGCGCGTCGATGCCCTGGACGGCGGCGGCGAGCGCCTGGACCGTGGTCAGGCACGGGACGCTGCGCGCCACGGCCGCCGTGCGGATCTCGTAGCCGTCGAGGCGGCCGCCGGTCCCGTACGGGGTGTTGACGATCAGGTCGACCTGGCCGTCGTGGATGAGCTGGACGATGGTCTTCTCGCCGTCGGGGCCCTCGCCCTCGCTGAGCTTGCGCACCACGGTGGCGTTGATGCCGTTGCGGCGCAGCACCTCGGCGGTGCCCGAGGTGGCGAGGAGTTCGAAGCCGTGGGCGACGAGCTCGCGCGCCGGGAAGATCATCGAACGCTTGTCGCGGTTGGCGACGGAGATGAAGGCGCGGCCCTTGGTGGGCAGCGGGCCGTAGGCACCCGCCTGCGACTTGGCGTAGGCCGTGCCGAAGACGGAGTCGATGCCCATGACCTCGCCGGTGGAGCGCATCTCCGGGCCGAGGACGGTGTCCACGCCGCGGCCGTGGATGTCGCGGAAGCGCGACCACGGCATGACGGCCTCCTTGACGGAGATCGGCGCGTCGAGCGGCAGGGTGCCGCCGTCGCCGGTCTTCGGGAGCATGCCCTCCTCGCGCAGCTCGGCGATGGTGGCGCCGAGGGAGAGGCGGGCGGCGGCCTTCGCGAGCGGGACGGCGGTCGCCTTCGAGGTGAAGGGGACGGTCCGGGAGGCGCGCGGGTTGGCCTCCAGGACGTAGAGGATGTCACCCGCCATCGCGAACTGGATGTTGATCAGGCCGCGGACGCCGACGCCCTTGGCGATGGCCTCGGTGGAGGCGCGCAGGCGCTTGATGTCGTAGCCGCCGAGGGTGATCGGGGGCAGGGCGCAGGCGGAGTCGCCGGAGTGGATGCCGGCTTCCTCGATGTGCTCCATGACGCCGCCGAGGTAGAGCTCGTGGCCGTCGTAGAGGGCGTCGACGTCGATCTCGATCGCGTCGTCGAGGAAGCGGTCGACCAGGACGGGGCGGGTCGGGGAGATCTCGGTGGACTCCGCGATGTACGACTCCAGGCGGGTCTCGTCGTAGACGATCTCCATGCCGCGGCCGCCGAGCACGTAGGACGGGCGCACGAGGACCGGGTAGCCGATCTCGTCCGCGATCGCCTTCGCGCCCGCGAAGGTGGTGGCGGTGCCGTGCTTGGGGGCGGGCAGGCCCGCCTCGGCCAGGACCTGGCCGAAGGCGCCGCGGTCCTCGGCGGCGTGGATGGCCTCCGGCGGGGTGCCGACGACCGGGACGCCGTTGTCCTTGAGCGCCTGGGCCAGACCGAGGGGGGTCTGGCCGCCGAGCTGGACGACGACACCGGCGATGGGGCCGGCCAGCGACTCGGCGTGGACGATCTCCAGCACGTCTTCGAGCGTCAGCGGCTCGAAGTACAGGCGGTCGGAGGTGTCGTAGTCCGTCGAGACGGTCTCCGGGTTGCAGTTGACCATCACGGTCTCGTAGCCGGCGTCGCTGAGGGCGAAGGAGGCGTGGACGCAGGAGTAGTCGAACTCGATGCCCTGGCCGATGCGGTTCGGGCCGGAGCCCAGGATGATCACCGCGGGCTTGGTGCGCGGCGCGACCTCGGACTCCTCGTCGTAGGACGAGTAGAAGTACGGGGTCTTCGCGGCGAACTCGGCGGCGCAGGTGTCGACCGTCTTGTAGACCGGGCGGACGCCGAGCGCGTGGCGGACCTCGCGGACGACGTCCTCGCGCAGCCCGCGGATCTCGGCGATCTGGGCGTCGGAGAAGCCGTGGCGCTTGGCCTCGGCGAGCAGCTCGGGGTGGAGCTTCTCGGCGGCGGCCAGCTCGTCGGCGATCTCCTTGATCAGGAAGAGCTGGTCGACGAACCAGGGGTCGATCTTCGTGGACTCGAAGACCTCTTCCTGGGTGGCGCCGGCGCGGATGGCCTGCATGACGGTGTTGATGCGGCCGTCGGTGGGGCGCACGGCGGTGGCGAGGAGCTCGTCCTTGTCGCCGACGGGGCCGACGAAGGTGAACTGCGAGCCCTTCTTCTCCAGGGAGCGCAGGGCCTTCTGGAGCGCCTCGGTGAAGTTGCGTCCGATCGCCATGGCCTCGCCCACCGACTTCATGGTGGTGGTGAGGGTGGAGTCGGCGAGCGGGAACTTCTCGAAGGCGAAGCGCGGGGCCTTGACGACGACGTAGTCGAGGGTCGGCTCGAAGGAAGCCGGGGTCTTCTCGGTGATGTCGTTCGGGACCTCGTCGAGCGTGTAGCCGATGGCCAGCTTGGCGGCGATCTTGGCGATCGGGAAGCCGGTGGCCTTCGACGCGAGCGCCGAGGAGCGCGAGACGCGCGGGTTCATCTCGATGACGATGACGCGGCCGTCGACCGGGTCGATCGCGAACTGGATGTTGCAGCCGCCGGTGTCGACGCCGACCTCGCGGATGATCGCGATGCCGATGTCGCGCAGCCGCTGGTACTCGCGGTCGGTGAGGGTCATCGCCGGGGCGACGGTGATGGAGTCGCCGGTGTGGACGCCCATCGGGTCGAAGTTCTCGATGGAGCAGACGACGACCACGTTGTCCTTGGTGTCGCGCATCAGCTCCAGCTCGTACTCCTTCCAGCCGAGGATGGACTCCTCCAGGAGCACCTCGGTGGTCGGGGAGAGCGTGAGGCCCTGGCCGGCGATGCGGCGCAGCTCTTCCTCGTCGTGGGCGAAGCCGGAGCCGGCGCCGCCCATGGTGAAGGAGGGGCGCACGACGACGGGGTAGCCGCCGAGGGTGTCGACGCCGGCGATGACGTCGTCCATGGTGTGGCAGATGACCGAGCGGGCTGACTCGCCGTAGCCGATCTTGGCCTTGACGGCCTCGACGACACCCTTGAAGAGGTCGCGGTCCTCGCCCTTGTTGATGGCCTCGACGTTGGCGCCGATGAGCTCGACGCCGTACTTCTCCAGCACACCCTGCTCGTGCATGGAGATCGCGGTGTTGAGCGCGGTCTGGCCGCCGAGGGTCGGGAGCAGCGCGTCGGGGCGCTCCTTCGCGATGATCTTCTCGACGAACTCGGGGGTGATCGGCTCGACGTACGTGGCGTCGGCGATCTCCGGGTCGGTCATGATCGTCGCCGGGTTGGAGTTCACCAGGATGACCCTCAGGCCCTCGGCCTTGAGGATGCGGCAGGCCTGGGTGCCGGAGTAGTCGAACTCGGCGGCCTGGCCGATGACGATCGGGCCGGAGCCGATGACCAGGACGGACTGGATATCGGTGCGCTTAGGCACGCTCGGCCTCCATCAGGGATACGAAGCGGTCGAAGAGGTACGCGGCGTCGTGCGGGCCGGCGGCCGCCTCGGGGTGGTACTGGACGGAGAAGGCCGGCTGGTCGAGCAGCTGGAGGCCTTCCACGACGTTGTCGTTCAGGCAGACGTGCGAGACCTCGGCGCGGCCGTAGGGGGTCTCGGAGACCTTGTCGAGGGGCGCGTCGACGGCGAAGCCGTGGTTGTGCGCGGTGATCTCGACCTTGCCGGTGGTGCGGTCCTGGACCGGCTGGTTGATGCCGCGGTGGCCGTACTTCAGCTTGTAGGTGCCGAAGCCCAGCGAGCGGCCGAGGATCTGGTTGCCGAAGCAGATGCCGAAGAGCGGGGTCTTGCGCTCCAGCACGCCCTGCATGACGGAGACCGCGTGGTCGGCGGTGGCCGGGTCGCCGGGGCCGTTGGAGAAGAACACGCCGTCCGGGGAGACCGCGTAGACGTCCTCGACGGTGGAGGTGGCGGGCAGCACGTGCACCTCGATGCCGCGCTCGGCCATCCGGTGCGGGGTCATGCCCTTGATGCCGAGGTCGACGGCGGCCACGGTGAACTTCTTCTCACCGATGGCGGGGACGACGTAGGCCTCCTTGGTGGCGACCTCCGCGGAGAGGTTCGCACCCTTCATCTGGGGGGCTTCCAGGACGCGCGCCAGCAGCGCGGCGTCGTCGGCGACCGCGTCGCCGGAGAAGATGCCGACGCGCATGGCGCCGCGCTCGCGCAGGTGGCGGGTCAGGGCGCGGGTGTCGACGCCGGAGATCCCGACGACGCCCTGCTTGACCAGCTCCTCGTCCAGCGAGCGCTGCGCGCGCCAGTTGGAGGGGACGCGGGCGGGGTCGCGGACCACGTAGCCGGACACCCAGATGCGGGAGGACTCGGGGTCCTCGTCGTTGACGCCGGTGTTGCCCACGTGCGGGGCGGTCATCACGACGACCTGCCGGTGGTACGACGGGTCGGTGAGGGTCTCCTGGTAGCCGGTCATGCCCGTGGAGAACACGGCCTCGCCGAAGGTCTCCCCCACAGCGCCGTAGGCGCGGCCGCGGAAGATCCGACCGTCCTCCAGGACGAGTACGGCGGGAGCTTTGGCTGCTCCCCTGGTGGAGGTCGTCATCGTTCGGCGCCTTCCGTCGTGATGGATGGGTTCATGAGGTTGATCGCTTCGACCCAGGCGGCGTGTTCGGCCGCGCGGTCGGAGCGGAATCCGGAGTCGATCAGCTTGTCGCCGTGCGCCCAGGTGACGACGAGGAGACCGCCCTCGGTGAGTACCTTGCCCGCGATTCCCTTGTCGAGGCGGGCGCCGCGCAGCTGCGCGGCCGGTACGAAGAAGTCGGTGGCACCCGGACGGACCACGTCGAGGCCCGCGTCGGTGAGCGTGAGCTCGACCCGGCTGCGCACCCCCAGACCGTGGGCGACGATCCGGTCGAGCCACTGCCCGGCGGTGGTGGACCCGTGGTACCGGCCGGTCAGGGCCAGCCGGTGCTCGGGGAGACCGCCGGGGGCGGCGGGGAGCTCCGGCAGATCGCTCTGCAGGGCCCCGCGCCATTTCCAGCCCTGCCGCATCAGCCAGTACACGAACGCGATGAAGACGAGCAGACCGACCACCCACGCGATGCGGGCGCCCCAGTCCGTCACCTCCGCCGACTGTCGTTCGGCGGCCTCGGCGGCCAGTTGGATTACTGCAGGTGTCACGCCAGTTTCCCGTCCACGACCGTTGCCCGGCCCCGCAGGAAGGTGTGAGTGACGCGACCCGGCAGCTCACGGCCCTCGTAAGGCGTGTTGCGGCTGCGGGAGGCGAAGTGTGCGGGGTCCACAGCACCACGGTACGAGGTATCGACCAGCGTCAGGTTGGCGGGTTCACCTGCCGAGACGGGACGGCCGTGGCCGGAGAGCCCGCCGATGCGCGCCGGCGCGGCGGACATCCGGTCGGCGACGCCCGCCCAGTCGAGCAGGCCCGTCTCCACCATCGTCTGCTGGACGACGGAGAGCGCGGTCTCCAGGCCGACCATGCCCATGGCGGCGGCGGCCCACTCGCAGTCCTTGTCCTCGTGCGGGTGCGGGGCGTGGTCGGTGGCGACGATGTCGATCGTGCCGTCGGCGAGCGCCTCGCGCAGGGCCATCACGTCGCGCTCGGTGCGCAGCGGCGGGTTGACCTTGTAGACCGGGTTGTACGAGCGGACGAGCTCGTCGGTGAGGAGCAGGTGGTGCGGGGTGACCTCGGCGGTGACGTCGATGCCGCGGGACTTGGCCCAGCGGACGATCTCGACGGAGCCGGCGGTGGAGAGGTGGCAGATGTGCACCCGGGAACCGACGTGCTCGGCGAGGAGGACGTCGCGGGCGATGATCGACTCCTCGGCGACGGCGGGCCAGCCGCCGAGGCCGAGCTCGGCGGAGACGACGCCCTCGTTCATCTGGGCGCCCTCGGTGAGGCGGGGCTCCTGGGCGTGCTGGGCGACGACGCCGCCGAAGGCCTTCACGTACTCCAGGGCACGGCGCATGATCACGGCGTCGTCCACGCACTTGCCGTCGTCGGAGAAGACGGTGACGCGGGCGGCGGACTCGTGCATGGCGCCCAGCTCGGAGAGCTTCTTGCCCTCCAGGCCGACCGTGACGGCGCCGATGGGCTGCACGTCGCAGTAGCCGGACTCCTTGCCCAGGCGCCAGACCTGCTCGACGACGCCGGCGGTGTCGGCGACCGGGAAGGTGTTGGCCATGGCGAAGACGGCGGTGTAGCCGCCGGAGGCGGCGGCGCGGGTGCCGGTCAGGACGGTCTCGGAGTCCTCGCGGCCGGGCTCGCGCAGGTGCGTGTGCAGGTCGACGAGGCCCGGGAGCAGGGTCCGGCCCTCCGCCTCGATGACGGTCGCGCCCTCGGCGGACAGGCCGCTGCCGACCTCCGCGATGGTCTCGCCGTCGATCAGGACGTCCTGCGCCTCGCCACCGAGCACCTTCGCGCCACGAATAAGGATCTTGCTCATCTTTACTTGGTCTCCTCGGTGCGCGGGGCTGCGGTGGTGGTGACGGCGGGCTCGGATCCTCCGAGCAGCAGGTACAGGACGGCCATGCGGATGGAGACGCCGTTGGCGACCTGCTCGACGACCGTGCAGCGGTCGGAGTCGGCGACCTCGGCGGTGATCTCCATGCCACGGACCATCGGGCCGGGGTGCATCACGATGGCGTCCTCGGGCATCCGCGCCATCCGGGCGGCGTCCAGGCCGTAGCGGCGCGAGTACTCGCGCTCGGTCGGGAAGAAGGCGGCGTTCATCCGCTCGCGCTGCACACGCAGCATCATGACCGCGTCGGACTTCGGCAGCACCTCGTCGAGGCTGTACGAGATCTCGCAGGGCCAGGTCTCGACGCCGACGGGCACCAGGGTGGGCGGGGCCACCAGGGTGACCTCGGCGCCGAGGGTGTGCAGCAGGTCCACGTTGGAACGGGCCACGCGGCTGTGCAAGACGTCGCCGACGATGGTGATCCGGCGGCCGTCGAGGCCCTTGCCGAGTCCGGCGTCCCGGCCGACCAGGCGGCGGCGCATGGTGAAGGCGTCGAGCAGGGCCTGGGTGGGGTGCTGGTGGGTGCCGTCGCCCGCGTTGATGACGGGGGCGTCGATCCAGCCGGAGGTGGCGAGGCGGTAGGGGGCGCCGGAGGCGTGGTGGCGGATGACGACCGCGTCGACGCCCATGGCCTCCAGGGTCTGGGCCGTGTCCTTGAGGGACTCGCCCTTGGAGACGCTGGAGCCCTTGGCCGCGAAGTTGATCACGTCGGCGGACAGGCGCTTCTCGGCGGCTTCGAAGGAGATCCGGGTGCGGGTGGAGTCCTCGAAGAAGAGGTTGCAGATGGTGCGGCCGCGGAGGGTGGGCAGCTTCTTTATCGGCCGGTCCGCGACGCGGGCCATCTCCTCGGCGGTGTCGAGGATGAGGACGGCGTCGTCGCGCGTGAGGTCGGCGGCCGAGATGAGGTGGCGCTTCATCCGGTTACTCCGTAAGTCGGGAGGGCAGGCAGGAGGACTGGCTGGATGCGGGCAGGGCGGGGTGCGGCGCGGACCCCGAGGAGGGGTCCGGCACCCGGAGGGGCTACTGCCCGGAGGCCTGGTCGGTCCGCTGGCCGAGCAGCACGGCGTCGCGGCCGTCCTCCTCCTGGAGCTGGACCTTGACGGTCTCCCGCAGCGACGTGGGGAGGTTCTTGCCGACGTAGTCGGCGCGGATCGGGAGTTCCCGGTGGCCGCGGTCGACGAGGACCGCGAGCTGTACGGCGCGGGGCCGGCCGATGTCGCCGAGGGCGTCGAGGGCGGCGCGGATGGTGCGGCCGGAGAAGAGCACGTCGTCGACGAGGACCACGAGGCGGCCGTCGATGCCGTCGCCGGGGATCTCCGTGCGGCCGATCGCCCGTGCGGGCTTCAGGCGCAGGTCGTCGCGGTACATGGTGATGTCGAGGGAGCCGACCGGGATCTTCGTGCCGGTGATCTCTTCGAGCTTGGCCGCCAGCCGGTCGGCGAGGAACACGCCGCGGGTGGGAATGCCGAGGAGCACCACGTCGTCGGCGCCCTTGGCGCGTTCGACGATCTCGTGGGCGATGCGGGTCAGGACCCGGGCGATGTCCTGCGCCTCCAGCACGGGGCGCATTGCTTCGCCGGCGTTCCGACCGCCGTCTTCAGAAATCTGAGAAGTCTGGCTGTCCATGAAAAGGACCTCCTTCTCCGCCTCACGGGACGGACCTTAAAGGACGTCTGATGTACGCCGTCCACGGTACCAGGACCCCGCGCCCGGCTCCGCACCCGGGGCCCCGCGGAGCCCTCGTAAGTGGGCGTCGAAGACCATTCGGCTTGACGCATCCACGTAACGCTGCGTAACCTCACAGTGAGTTACCAGCCGCGCGACGGCCCCGCATGTCATCCATGCAGCCCGTCGTCCATGTCGTCACAGCGTCACAGCGTCCGGGAGCGTTATGTCCAGCGAATACGCCAAACAGCTCGGGGCCAAGCTCCGCGCCATCCGCACCCAGCAGGGCCTCTCCCTCCACGGTGTCGAGGAGAAGTCCCAGGGCCGGTGGAAGGCCGTGGTGGTCGGCTCCTACGAGCGCGGGGACCGCGCCGTGACCGTCCAGCGCCTCGCCGAGCTGGCGGACTTCTACGGGGTTCCGGTGCAGGAACTGCTGCCGGGCACGACCCCCGGCGGAGCGGCCGAGCCGCCGCCGAAGCTGCGCCTCGACCTGGAGCGCCTGGCGGGCGTCCCCGCCGAGAAGGCCGGCCCCCTCCAGCGCTACGCGGCGACCATCCAGAGCCAGCGCGGCGACTACAACGGCAAGGTGCTGTCGATCCGCCAGGACGACCTGCGCACCCTGGCCGTCATCTACGACCAGTCCCCCTCGGTCCTGACCGAGCAGCTGATCAGCTGGGGCGTCCTCGACGCCGACGCGCGGCGCGCGGTGGCCCACGAGGACATCTAGTCCTGAAGCCCGGCATTCGGGCCCGGGCCAGCAGAAACGTTTACCGGCGGGTGCCGGGACCTCTCCGGGTCCCGGCACCCGCCGGTTTTCGTTCCCGGGGCGGCCCCCGGTGAGGTCCCGGCCGCGCCGCGCATACGGAAGGGCCCGCAACGCGTACGTTGCGGGCCCTTCCGTATGGCGCGTGCCTGGTGTCAGCTCTCGCTGCGACGCAGGTTCGGCTTCAGGTCCTTGAACCGGCCGAGGAGGCCGTTCACGAACGCCGGCGAGTCGTCCGTCGAGAACTCCTTGGCCAGCTGGACGGCCTCGTCGATCGCCACGGCGTCCGGGGTCTCGTCGACCCAGATCAGCTCGTAGGCGCCCAGCCGCAGGATGTTCCGGTCGACGACCGGCATGCGGTCGAGCTCCCAGTCCACGGCGTAGGTGACGATCAGGTCGTCGATGCGGTTCACCTTGTCGGCGTAGCCCTCGACGAGGTCCATCGTGAAGGCGCTGACCGGCGGCTGCCGGTCGTCCGACCTCGCGTGGCGGATCCAGTCCGCGAGGACCTCGCGCACGGGCACCCCGCGCTGGTCGGCCTCGAACAGGATCTGGAAGGCGCGCTTGCGCGCGTTGCTCCGGGCGGCCACGGTTAGCTGTTCACCCGGCCGAGGTAGTCGCTGGTGCGGGTGTCGACCTTGACCTTCTCGCCCGTGGTCACGAAGAGCGGGACCTGGATCTCGTAGCCGGTCTCCAGGCGCGCCGGCTTGGTGCCACCGGTGGAGCGGTCGCCCTGGACGCCCGGGTCGGTGTGCTCGATGACCAGCTCGACGGCGGCCGGGAGCTCGACGTAGAGCACCTCGCCCTCGTGCTGGGCCACGGAGGCGGTGAAGCCCTCGATGAGGAAGTTGGCGGCGTCGCCGACGGCCTTGCGGTCGACCATGAGCTGGTCGTAGGTGCTCATGTCCATGAAGACGAAGTAGTCGCCGTCCATGTACGAGAACTGCATGTCGCGGCGGTCGATGGTGGCCGTCTCGACCTTGGTGCCGGCGTTGAACGTCTTGTCGACGACCTTGCCGGACATCACGCTCTTCAGCTTGGTACGCACGAAGGCCGGGCCCTTGCCGGGCTTGACGTGCTGGAACTCGACGACGGACCAGAGCTGGCCCCCGTCGAGCTTCAGCACCATGCCGTTCTTGAGGTCGTTCGTGGAAGCCACGGTTGCGGAATCTCCTGCACTGGAAGACCTTGGGTGCACGCACGGCCCGGCCACGTGGGCTAGAGCGCGAGCAGCTCCTTGGTCGTAATGGTGAGTAGCTCTGGACCGCCGTCCGCCTCGGGGCGTACGACGAGCGTGTCATCGATCCGGACACCTCCCCGGCCCGGGAGGTGAACCCCCGGTTCGACGGTGACCGGCACGCAAGCGTCCAGTTTACCCATTGCCGTAGGTGCAAGCTGCGGGTCCTCGTCGATTTCGAGGCCCACCCCGTGTCCCATCGATGCCGCGAGGGCTTCACCGTGCCCCGCGGAGTCCAGTACGGACCGTGCCGCGTGGTCCACGTCGCGGTACGCGGCGCCCGGGAGGAGCGACTCCCGGCCGGCCCGCTGGGCGGCGAAGACGAGGTCGTACAGCTCGATCTGCCAGTCGGCGGGAGTGGTGCCGATCACGAAGGTCCGGCCGATCTCGCAGCGGTAGCCCCGGTAGTTCGCGCCGAGGCAGACCGTGAGGAAGTCGCCCTCCTCCACCCGCCGGTCGGAGGGCCGGTGCCGCGAGCGGCCGGAGTGCGGGCCGGTGCCGACGGAGGTCGGGAAGGCCGGACCGTCGGCGCCGTGGTCCACGAGCCGGCGTTCCAGCTCCAGGGCGAGGTGGCGTTCGGTACGGCCGACGAGGATCGACTCCAGCAGCTCTCCGAGGGCCTGGTCGGCGATCTCGGCGGCGATCCGCAGGCAGGCGATCTCCTCCTCGTCCTTGACGAGCCGCTGCTGTTCGACGGCGGCTCCCAGGTCGCAGAGCCGCAGCCGGGGCGCGACGGAGCGCAGGGCCCGGTGGCGGCCGACGGTGAGGTGGTGTTCCTCGACGGCGAGGGACTCGGCCCGTGCGGCGGCGGCCAGGTCGGCGGCGGCCACGGCCGGGTCCGCGCCGGGATTGGGCAGGACGGAGAGCCGCAGCCCCTCGTCGAGCCGCCCCTCGTCCGCCTCACCGGTGGGTGCGGCGGCGCAGAACAGGACGTCTTCGGCGGGCCCGACCAGCAGGACGGCGCCCAGCGGGGACGCCCCGGAGAGGTAGCGGACGTTCGCCGGACGCGTGATCAGTGCGGCGGAGTTGCCCGCGGCGCCACAGCGGTCGCGGAGCAGGGCCCTGCGGGCCGCGTACACGTCTGACATGTATTCGAGCGTACGAGCGCCCCGCGCATCCGGCCCGGCGAGCGCGTCCGGACGGGGCTACCAGCCCTGGGGGCTCGCCGAGGCCCGCGCCAGGGCCTCGTCCAGGGCCCGGGCCGTGCCTTCCACGTCCAGGTGGGAGTTGTCGATGATCGGCAGCCCGGAGCCGTACCAGCCGGCCATCCGGCCGTGGATCCGGGCCACTTCCTCGTCGGACAGGCGCCGGTTCCCGGAGCGGGCGGCATTGCGGTCCAGGACGATCTCCAGGCCGGGCAGCAGCACGACCGGGAGCAGTCCGGGCCCCACGTGCCGCTTCCAGCCCCCCAGGCCCACCACGGGCCGGTCGGGGAAGACGGCGTCGTCGAGGATGCAGGAGATGCCGTTGGCCAGGAAGTTGCGGGCGGCGAAGCCGCAGGTGCGGCGGGCGAGGCGGTACTGGGCCTCGGAATGTTCGTTCCAGCCCGCCTGCGGGTCCGCGAAGCCCGAGCAGACCCACTCGCGGACGTCGTCCAGGCTGATGTGCGCGGTCGGCACGGGGCGGGTCGCCGCCCAGTGCCGGGCCACGGTGGTCTTGCCGGCCCCCGCCGGGCCGATGAGCAGCACGGCGAGGGTGGCGCCGCCGGTACCGGGCGCGGGGGGCACGGGCGGGGCCGCCACGGCGGGGGGCAGCGGAATGTGCCCGGTGGCCTCGGGCACCGGGGCCACCGGGCCCATGGGGGCCACCGGCCACCCCCGCGCGGGGGGTATCGGCGGCGGCGGGGGCGCCGCCGGGTGCTGACCCTGCGGCGGACCCCAGTCCCCCACTCCTTGCTGCATCCGCGCCACTCCGTCTCGTTCAGGCGACTGATGCGAGAACGTTATCTCAGGCCGTGACCTCTTCCGCCAGCGCGCGCAGCGCCAGCCGGTAGGAGCCCAGCCCGAAGCCGGCCACGGTACCCGTCGCGACGGCCGCGATGACGGAGGTGTGCCGGAACTCCTCGCGGGCGTACGGGTTGGAGATGTGCACCTCGATCAGCGGCGCGGTGCGCTGAGCCGCCGCGTCCCGCATGGCGTACGAGTAGTGCGTGAAGGCGCCCGGGTTGATCACGACCGGGACCTTGCCGTCGGCGGCCTCGTGCAGCCAGCGCACGAGCTCGCCCTCGTCGTTGGTCTCGCGGACCTCCACGTCGAAGCCGAGCTCCGCGCCCAGGGTGCGGCAGCTCTCGACGAGACCGGCGTACGAGGTCGCCCCGTAGACGTCGGGCTCGCGGGAGCCGAGGCGGCCCAGGTTCGGGCCGTTGAGCACGAGCACCTTGCGGCTCACGCCGACACCTCGCCGTACGCGGCGATCAGGTGGGCCGGGTCGGGGCCCTCCAGGACGGTGGGCTTGCCCAGGCCGTCCAGCACGATGAAGCGCAGCAGGTTGCCGCGGGACTTCTTGTCGACCTGCATGGTCTGGAGCAGCTTGGGCCACTGGTCCCCGCGGTAGGTCAGCGGCAGGCCGACCGCGGCGAGGATCTCCCGGTGCCGGTCGGCCGTCGCGTCGTCGAGGCGGCCCGCGAGACGGCCGAGCTCGGCGGCGAAGACCATGCCGACGGACACGGCGGCGCCGTGGCGCCACTTGTAGCGCTCGTTCTTCTCGATGGCGTGCGCGAGGGTGTGGCCGTAGTTGAGGATCTCGCGGAGTCCGGACTCCTTGAGGTCGCTGGAGACCACGTCGGCCTTGACCTGGATGGAGCGGCAGATCAGCTCGGCCGTGTGCGGGCCGTCCGGCGTGCGGGCGGCCGCCGGGTCCGCCTCGATCAGGTCGAGGATCACCGGGTCGGCGATGAACCCGGCCTTGATGATCTCGGCGAGGCCACTGACGTAGTCGTTGACCTGCAGCGAGTCCAGCGCGGCCAGGTCGCACAGGACGCCGGCCGGCGGGTGGAAGGAACCCACCAGGTTCTTGCCCTCGGCGGTGTTGATGCCGGTCTTGCCGCCGACCGCCGCGTCCACCATCGCGAGGACCGTGGTCGGTACGGCGATCCAGCGCACGCCGCGCAGCCAGGTGGCGGCCACGAAGCCGGCGAGGTCGGTGGTCGCGCCGCCGCCCACGCCGACGATCACGTCGGTGCGGGTGAAGCCGGACTGGCCGAGCGCCTTCCAGCAGTACGCCGCCACCTCGACGGTCTTGGCCTCCTCGGCGTTGGGCACCTGGATGGCGACGGCCTCGTAGCCCTGCGCCGCCAGGTCGTCCCGCAGCGCCTCACCGGTCGAGGCGAGCGCCTCGGGGTGGATCACCGCGACCCGCTGGGCCTTCGTGCCGATCAGGCCGCCCAGCTCGCCGAGCAGCTGCCGGCCGACCAGCACGTCGTACGCGTCGTGTCCGGCGCCGGCGCCGACGTTGATCCGCGTCACCTGGTCTGTCATACGTCCTTCAACTCCAGAGCGTCGAGGACCGCCTGGGCGACCTCTTCGGGGGTGCGGTCGTCGGTGGCCACCACGACGCGCGCGACTTCGGTGTACAGGTGGCGCCGGGCGTCCATCAGCTCGCGCCACTGGCGGCGCGGGTTGACGGCGAGCAGCGGGCGCGCGGCGCCGAGGCCGACGCGGCGCACGGCCTCCTCGACGTCCATCGACAGGTAGGCGACGGGCAGCCCCGCGAGCAGGGCGCGGGTGCCCTCGTCAAGGACGGCGCCGCCGCCGAGGGCGAGGACTCCGGTGTGCCCGGCGAGGGCGTCCGCGACGGCCCGCCGCTCCAGCTCGCGGAAGTACGGCTCGCCCTCGTCGACGAACAGGTCGGAGATCTCCCGGCCCGTGGCGGCGACGATGTCGGCGTCGGTGTCCCGGTAGGGGACGCCGAGCCGTTCGGCCAGCAGACCCCCCACCGTCGACTTGCCGGAGCCCATGGGCCCGACGAGGACGACCAGTGGTCCGGTGGCCGTCACCGGATCTGCAGGTTGTCGAGGTAGGACCGGACGTTGCGGCGGGTCTCGGGGACGGAGTCGCCGCCGAACTTCTCGACGAGGGCGTCGGCCAGGACCAGCGCCACCATCGCCTCGGCGACGATGCCCGCGGCGGGCACCGCGCACACGTCGGAGCGCTGGTGGTGCGCCACGGTCGCCTCGCCGGTGGCGACGTCGACCGTGGCCAGGGCGCGCGGGACGGTCGCGATGGGCTTCATGGCGGCCCGGACGCGCAGCAGCTCGCCGGTGGTCAGACCGCCCTCGGTGCCACCGGAGCGGCCGGAGGTCCGCTTGAGGCCCTCGGGGGTGGAGACGATCTCGTCGTGGGCCTGGGAGCCGGGCACCCGGGCCAGTTCGAAGCCGTCGCCGACCTCCACGCCCTTGATGGCCTGGATGCCCATGAGCGCGGCCGCGAGGCGGGCGTCGAGCCGGCGGTCCCAGTGGACGTGGGAGCCGAGGCCGACGGGGACCCCGTACGCGAGGACCTCGACGACGCCGCCGAGGGTGTCGCCGTCCTTGTGGGCCTGGTCGATCTCCGCGACCATCGCCTTCGACGCGTCGGCGTCGAGGCAGCGCACCGGGTCGGCGTCGAGCTTCTCGACGTCGGCGGGGGTCGGGTAGACGCCGCGGGGAGCCTTGGCCGCGGCCAGCTCCACCACGTGGGAGACGATCTCGATACCCGCGGCCTCCTTGATGAAGGACCGGGCGACCGCGCCGAGGGCGACGCGGGCGGCCGTCTCACGGGCGCTGGCGCGCTCCAGGATCGGACGGGCCTCGGAGAAGCCGTACTTCTGCATGCCCGCCAGGTCGGCGTGGCCGGGGCGGGGACGGGTCAGCGCCGCGTTGCGGCCGGTCTCCTTGAGCAGGGAGGGGTCGACCGGGTCGGCCGACATGACGGTCTCCCACTTGGGCCATTCGGTGTTGCCGATCATGACCGCGACCGGCGAGCCCTGCGACAGTCCGTGGCGGACGCCGCCGAGGAAGGTGATCTCGTCCTGCTCGAACTTCATCCGGGCACCGCGGCCATAGCCGAGTCGGCGCCGGGCCAGGTGGTCCGCCACCAACTCGGTGGTGACCGGGACGCCGGCGGGAAGACCCTCCAGCGTCGCGACCAGTGCCGGTCCGTGCGACTCTCCCGCGGTCAGCCAACGCAACCTGCTCAACGATGCTCCTCATGCTCGCGCCTGGCACTGCGACGGCGCGGTCGGGTGCGCGGCCCTGACCCGCCGTACCCCCGATCCTCCCACGTCCGGGCGGGTGCGCCGGTCCCGGTCCAACTGTCGGACGACGGGTACCCGGAGCACTCTGGCCCGCGGAGCTATCGGATCCCTACGCTCCGGCGCCGGCGCAGCCACTTTCCGGCTTCCCAGAGCGATCCGACGGCCACCAGTGCGCAGATGGTCCACTTCGCCCAGTCGGGCAGCGCATCGCCGAGCAGGGTGGCGACGAAACGGAACACCCCGCCCGCGATCTCCTCTTTCCCGGCCAGCAGCCAGCCCGGTTCCACTGTCTCCACAAAGCCCCCCTCGATGCGAACGCGCAGGTGGGAAGCCTATCGGGCGCGGAGCGCCGCCTCGCCGGCCGCGCGCATGGCGGCCAGCGGCGCCCGGGGACGGCCGGTCATCTGCTCCACCTGCAGGACCGCCTGGTGGACCAGGAGGTCCAGGCCGCCGAGCAGGGTGCCGCCGCGGCCGGTCCAGGCGGCGGCCAGCGCCGTCGGCCAGGGGTCGTAGAGCACGTCGAAGAGGGTCCCCGGGGTGTCCGGCACGGCGTCCGCGAGGGCGTCGGTGGCTCCGGCCGGGGTGGTGGCGATGACCAGTGGGGCCGTCAGGGCCTCGGCGGCCCGCGACCAGTCGGCCGTGCGGACGGCGACGCCGAGCCGCTCGCCCCACTCGCGCATCTCGGCGGCGCGGGCGGAGGAGCGGACGTACGCGGTGACCTCGCCGGTGCAGACCCGCGAGAGGGCCGCCAGCGCCGAGGAGGCGGTGGCCCCCGCCCCGAGGATCGCGGCGGCGGGCACCTTCTCGACGCCGCGCTCGTGCAGGGCGGCGACGATCCCGGGGATGTCGGTGTTGTCGCCGAGCCTGCGGCCGTCCTCGGTGAGGACCACCGTGTTGACCGCCTCCACGGAGGCGGCGGTGTCGCTGATGCCGTCGAGCAGCGGGATGACGGCCCGCTTGAGCGGCATCGTCAGCGACAGCCCCGCCCACTCGGGGCCGAGGCCGGCCACGAACCCGGGGAGCGCGGCCTCGTCGATCTCGAACCGGTCGTAGGACCAGTCGTCGAGGCCGAGCTCCCGGTAGGCGGCGCGGTGCAGCACCGGTGAGAGGGAGTGCTCGATGGGCGAACCCAGCACCGCGGCCCGTATCCGTGACATGTCCTGCTACCCGCCGTTCTTCTGCTTCTGCCGTTCCTGGAACTCGTTGACGAGCTTGAGGTGCTCGTCGTAGGTCTTGGTGAAGGTCGTCGTGTGACCGTCGACCGACACGAAGAACATCCAGCCGCCGTGGTCCGGACCGAGCGTAGCGGTCAGTGCCTCCAGGCCCGGGTTCCCGATGGGGCCGGGGGGCAGTCCCTTGACGAAGTGCGTGTTGTACGGGTTGTCGAAGGCCTGGGCTTCCTTCAGGTTGAAGTTGATCTCGCTCTGGTTCTTGACGTAGTTGTACGTCGAGTCGAACTGGAGCTTCTGGTTCGTGACGTCGTTGGTCTTCTTGAGGCGGTTGTAGACCACCTCGGCCATCTTCTTGAAGTCGTCGTGGTTCTTGCCCTCGGCGTTGACGAGGCTGGCGACCGTGACCACCTGGAGGGGGTTCTCCAGGCCCAGTTCCTTGGCCTTGCCCTCGATGCCCAGCTCGGTGTACTTGGCCGTCGCGTTCTTGACCATTTCCTTGAGCAGGGACTCGGGGGTGCTCCCCTTGCCGAGGTCGTAGCGCGTCGGGTAGAGGAAGCCCTCCAGCGGGTCGATCAGCTTCGGGTCCGTGCCGGCCCAGGCCGGCAGGCCGAGGTCCTTGGCCTGGCGCTGGGCGATGTCCTTGGTGGTGCCGGCCGGCTTGCCCAGCTTCTTGTCGATCGCGTCGTACACCTTGGAGTTGCGCATGCCCTCGGTGACGGTGATGACGTTGAGCTTGGTGGGGTCGATCATGACGGCGACCGCCGCCGAACCCGACATCTTCTTCTTCAAGGTGTAGATGCCGGGCTGGATGGACATGCCCTTGGGGTTGGCCTTGGCCGCGTCCACGAAGGCCTGGGCGCTCGCGACGACCCCGGCCTCCTTGAGGATGCGTCCCATCTGGCCGATGCCCGCGTTCTTGGGGATCTCGACGTCGACGGAGGACTCGTCCGCGCCGGAGCCCGCGAAGTCCTCGGCCGGGCCGTAGCGCTCCTTGATGTACGAGTAGCCGTAGTAGCCGCCACCGCCGATCACGGCGAGGGCGACGACCGCGGCGATCAGGCAGCTCGGGCCACGGCGTTTGGGTTTGCCCGCCTTGCCGCGGCCGGCCCGGCGTCCGCCGCGGCCGGGCGGCTCGTCGGCGTCGAGGAGGGACTCCTCCGCCTCCTCCGTCTCCGGCTCGTCGACCGGGTCCGGGTCGGGGCGCCGCCGGCCGGGGGGCTGGGGCGGCGGGAAGGCGTCGGGGGTGGTGTACAGGTCCGGAGCCTCGCCGGGGAAGCCCGGGGCGACCTGCTGGGCGTACGGCTCCGCGCCCGCGTACGGGTCCACCGGTGCGGCCCCGGTCTGGTACTGGAGCTGCTCCTGGAGCTGCTGCTCCGGGAGCTGCCGGCCCTGCCCGGTGTCCCAGCCCTGGCCGTCGTAGACCGGCTGGGGCTGGGACTGCGGGTGGAGCTGCTGCTGGTGCTGCGGGTGCAGTTGCTGCTGCTGGAGCTGCGGGTCCTGCGGCACGTACTGCTGCTGCGGGTACTGCTGCTCCTGGTACTGCTGCTCCGCGTACTGCTGGGGGTACTGCTGGTACTGCGGGTCCTGGTACTGCGGCTCCTGCGGATACTGCTGCTGGCCGCCTGCGTAGGGCACCTGACCCTGCTGGGTCGCCTGTCCGGTCCAACCCTGGTCCCCGTAGAGCGGGTCCTCCGGGTGCCAGGGTTCGGGGGCGCGGCCCCGGCCATACTCAGTCATCGGTCCCCTAGAGCCGCGAGACGGAGGCAGCGGCTTCTTTGCCGCGGCACCCGGTTCCGCCTCTGAAGTGGTGGGCGACGGCTGTTCGAATGCCGCCACATCGCGCGGAACGTTACCGTATCGCGATCAGACAACCACTTCGACGCACTCACCGGGCGGATTACCTGATACCCGTTCGGTCTCAAGAGCGTTCTGCAGGATGACCACAGCGGCCGCCTGGTCGATGACCGAACGGCCTTTCTTCGCGTTCCTCCCGGAGGCCCGCAGGCCCTGGGCGGCGGTGACCGTGGTCATCCGCTCGTCCACCAGACGGACCGTCACCGGCTTGATGCCCTTCGCAAGTTCGTTCGCGAAGGCACGCACCTTGGCCGCGGCGGGCCCCTCCCGCCCGCTGAGCGAGCGGGGGAGGCCGACCACGACTTCGAGGGGCTCGTACTCCTCGACGAGCTGCCGCAGCCGCCTGTGGGCGAACGGGATGTCCCGGCCCGGGACGGTTTCCACCGGCGTGGCGAGCACCCCGTCGGGGTCGCACGAGGCGACCCCGATCCGGGCGTCTCCGACGTCGATGGCCAGCCTGCGGCCGCGGCGCAGCGTCATCGTCAGACCGTCTCGACGACGAGGCGCTCGACGGCGCTGATGGCCTCGGGGATGGCGGCCGGGTTCTGGCCGCCGCCCTGGGCCACGTCCGGCTTGCCGCCACCGCCGCCACCGAGGGTCTTGGCGGCGGTACGGACCAGGTCACCGGCCTTGAGCCCGCGCTCGCGGGCCGCCTCGTTGGTGGCGATGACGGTCAGCGGACGGTCGTTCGCCGTGGTGAAGAGGGCCACGACGGCCGGGCGGTCGCCCTGGATGCGGCCACGGACGTCGAGGACCAGCTTGCGCAGGTCGTCGGCGCCGGTGCCGTCCGGGACGGTGCCGACGACGAGGGCGACGCCGCGGATGTCCTGGGCGCCCGCGGCCAGACCGGCGGCGGCCTGGAGGACCTTCTCCGCGCGGAACTTCTCGATCTCCTTCTCGGCGTCCTTCAGCTTGCCGAGCATGGAGGCGATCTTCTCGGGCAGCTCCTCCGGGCGGCCCTTGACCAGCTCCTGGAGCTGGGCGACGACCGTGTGCTCCTTGGCGAGGAAGTTGTACGCGTCCACGCCGACGAGGGCCTCGACGCGGCGCACGCCGGAGCCGATGGAGGACTCGCCGAGCAGCTTCACCAGGCCCAGCTGGGCGGTGTTGCCGACGTGCGTGCCGCCGCACAGCTCCTTGGAGAAGTCGCCGATGGTCACGACGCGCACGCGCTCGCCGTACTTCTCGCCGAACTCGGCGATGGCGCCCTGCTTCTTCGCCTCGTCGATGCTCATGATCTCGGCGGTGACGTCGAGCTCGCGGGAGAGCACGTCGTTGATCTTCTGCTCGACGTCGGTGAGGACCGTGCCGGGAACGGCGTTCGGGGAGCCGAAGTCGAAGCGGAAGCGGCCGGGGCTGTTCTCGGAACCGGCCTGGGCGGCCGTGGGGCCGAGGGCGTCGCGCAGCGCCTGGTGGGTCAGGTGCGTGGCCGAGTGGGCGCGGGCGATGGCCCGGCGGCGGTTGATGTCGATGGCGGCGTACGCGGAGGCGCCCACCGTCACCTCGCCGACCTGGACGGATCCCTTGTGCACGGAGACGCCCGGGACCGGCTGCTGGACGTCGCGGACGACGATGACGGCGCCGGAGTCGAGCTTGATGCGGCCCTGGTCGGCGAGCTGGCCGCCGCCCTCGGCGTAGAAGGGGGTGCGGTCGAGGACGACCTCGACCTCGTCGCCCTCGGAGGCGGCGGGCGCGGAGACGCCGTTGACCAGCAGGCCGACGACGGTGGACTCGCCCTGGGTGGTGGCGTAGCCGGTGAACTCGGTGGCGCCGGAGCCGTCGGCGATCTCCCGGTAGGCGGACATGTCCGCGTGGCCGGTCTTCTTGGCCTTGGCGTCGGCCTTGGCCCGGTCGCGCTGCTCCTGCATCAGGCGGCGGAAGCCGGGCTCGTCCACGGAGAGGCCCTGCTCGGCGGCCATCTCCAGGGTGAGGTCGATCGGGAAGCCCCAGGTGTCGTGGAGCAGGAACGCCTTGTCGCCGGAGAGGACCGTGCCGCCGGAGGCCTTGGTCTCGCTCACGGCGGTGTCGAGGATGTTCGTGCCGCCCTTGACGGCCTTGAGGAAGGCGGCCTCTTCGGCGAGCGCGACGGTCTCGATGCGCCTGCGGTCGGTGACCAGCTCCGGGTACTGCTGCCCCATCGTGTCGATCACCACGTCGACGAGGTCCTGGACGACCGGGCCGGTGGCGCCCATGAGGCGCATGTTGCGGATGGCGCGGCGCATGATGCGGCGCAGCACGTAGCCGCGGCCCTCGTTGCCGGGGGTGACGCCGTCGCCGATGAGCATGACGGAGGTGCGGATGTGGTCGGCGACCACGCGCATCGAGACGTCGGTGCCCTGGGCGGCGCCGTACTGCACGCCGGTCAGCTCGGTGGCCTTGTCCATGACCACGCGCAGGGTGTCGGTCTCGTACATGTTCTGCACGCCCTGCAGGATCATCGCGAGGCGTTCGAGGCCGAGACCGGTGTCGATGTTCTTCGAGGGCAGGTCGCCGAGGATCGGGAAGTCTTCCTTCCCGTCGCCCGCACCGCGCTCGTACTGCATGAAGACCAGGTTCCAGATCTCCACGTAGCGCTCGTCGTTGACGGCCGGGCCGCCCTCGACGCCGAACTCGGGGCCGCGGTCGTAGTTGATCTCGGAGCACGGGCCGCAGGGGCCGGGGACGCCCATGGACCAGAAGTTGTCCTTCTTGCCCAGGCGCTGGATGCGCTCGGCGGGGACGCCGATGACGTCGCGCCAGATCGTCTCGGCCTCGTCGTCGTCGAGGTAGACGGTGATCCAGAGCTTCTCCGGCTCCAGGCCGTAGCCGCCGTCCGCCACGGAGCCGGTGAGCAGCTCCCAGGCGTACTTGATGGCGCCTTCCTTGAAGTAGTCCCCGAAGGAGAAGTTGCCGCACATCTGGAAGAACGTGCCGTGGCGGGTGGTCTTGCCCACCTCTTCGATGTCCGGGGTGCGGACGCACTTCTGCACGCTGGTGGCGCGGGGGGCCGGGGGCTTGGTCTCGCCGAGGAAGTACGGCTTGAAGGGGACCATGCCGGCGTTGACCAGCAGCAGAGTCGGGTCGTCCGCGATGAGCGACGCCGAAGGGACAACGGTGTGACCGCGCTCCTCGAAGAAGCTCAGCCAGCGGCGGCGGATTTCAGCCGACTCCATCAGTGGTCCTCATTCCGGTTGTACGTAACCGCCGAGTGGTTCGGACGGTGGGTGGTCTGGTCGTGCGGGTCGTGCGCGATGGCCCGCAGCCGCCGCGGCCCGGGGAGGGCGGTGACGTTGTCGGGGCGATCGGGGTCCTGGGTCAGGCCCAGTACGTCGTTCAGCTCGCCCTCGCGCTGCGTCATTCCCGCCTTGACGTCGAGGGCGAAGTCCTTGAGGCGGTGACCCGCCTCCACGGCCTTGTCGGCGGCCTGGGCCGCGAGGCTCTCCGGCGTCAGCTTCTTCAGCTGCCGGTTGACCTTGGTGGTGGCCCACACGCCGGCGGCGGCGCCTGCGGTGAACCAGAAGGCTCGGCGGAACATCGGTGGTCTCAGCCCTTCTGCTTCCGGCGCCGGGCCGACGGCACCGTGCGGCCGACGATCACGGTACGGCTGCCGCCGTCACTCCGGGTGCGCCGGGATGTCTTCTGCGGCACGTCCTCCGTCCTGCCCAGGGCCTTGCGGACGCCGTAGCCGAAGGCCGCGACCTTGACCAGCGGCCCTCCGAAGGTGGAGGCCACGGTGGAGGACAGGGCGGAGGCGTTGGAGGTGACCTCCTGCACGTCGCTCGCGATGGCGTCGACGCGGTCGAGCTGCGTGCGCGCGGAGCGGACGGTGGTCGAGGCGTCCGCCAGCAGCGGAACGGCCTGCTCGGTCACGTCGGCGACCAGCTTGGTCGTCGCCTTGAGCACCTGGGCGAGCCTCACCAGCACCACGGCGAGGAAGGAGACCAGGATGGCCCAGAAGACGGCCACGAGGATCCCGGCCACCTCTCCACCGGACACGTTGCACCGCTCCCTGAATCTGCGAAACCTACGGAGAAAAGTCGTCCTCCGACCCTATCGCGCCGGAGATCGGCCGCAGTACCGCAATTCCCGGCCCACCGCCCCCGCCTTGTACGCAGCGCAGCCGGAGCAGTACCCTCCGTGTCCCATGCGACACAGACCCCCGGGGCAGGGGACGCCCGGCAATCTTCCCGCGGAGCTGAGCACCTTCGTCGGGCGGGGTGAGGAGCTCGCCGGGGTGGGGCGCCTGCTGGAGTCCTGCCGGCTGGTGACGGTGACCGGGGTCGGCGGGGTGGGGAAGTCCCGGCTGGCCCTCGCCGCGGCCCGGACCGCCGCCGAGGGAGCGCGGGAACGCCACGTCGACGGGGTGTGGCTGGCCGAGCTGTCCTCGGTGCGCGACCCCGCGTTGCTGGAGTTCACGCTGGCCGAGGCGCTCGGGCTGACCGACCACACCACCAGGCCGCCCCGGTCCGTACTGGCGGGGCACCTGGCCGGCCGCAGGCTGCTGCTGGTCCTGGACGGCTTCGAGCAGCTGGTGGAGGAGACGGCCGGGCTGGTACGGGAGCTGCTGCGCGGCTCCCCCGGCCTGCGGGTGCTCGCGGCGGGCCGGCGCCCGCTCGGCGTGGACGGCGAGGCGGCCTTCCCGCTGGCCCCTCTGGAGCCCTCGCAGGCGCTGGCCCTGCTGACCGCGCGGGCGACGGCCGCGGACCCGGGGTTCACGGTGACGGCGGCGGACCGGCCGGCGCTGACGGAGCTGTGCGCCCGGCTCGACGGGATCCCGCTGGCCCTGGAGCTGGCGGCCGGCCGGCTGCGGGCGCTCTCCCCGGAGCAGGTGCTGGCCCGGCTGGAGGACCGCTTCGCGCTGCTGACCGGCGGGACGCGCGGGGCACTGCCCCGGCACCGGGCGCTGCGGACGGCGATCGGCTGGAGCCACGAGCTGTGCACCCCGGCGGAGCGGCTGCTGTGGGCCCGGCTGTCGGTGTTCGCCGGGCGGTTCGACCTGGACGCCGTCGAGTACGTGTGCGGGGGCCCCGACCTGCCGGTGGACGACGTGCTCGACCTGATCGGGGAGCTGCTGGCCCAGTCCCTGCTCGCCCGGGAGGAGACGCCGGCCGGGGTGCGCTACCGGATGCTGGAGACCGTACGTCTCTACGGGGCGGGCTGGCTGGAGTCGCTCGGGGACGCCGGGCGGCTGCGCCGGCGGCACCGGGACTGGTACCTGGGGCTGGCCACCTGGTGCGAGCTGGACTGGTTCAGCCCGCGCCAGCAGGAGGTGGCCGCGCTGGTGGAGGCCGAGCTGGCGAACCTGCGGCTCGCACTGGAGTGCTGCCTGGACGAGCCGGAGGAGCGGCACCTGGGCCGGTACCTGGCGGGCACCCTGTGGTTCTACTGGGCGGGCTGCGGGCGGCTCACCGAGGGCCGGCACTGGCTGGACCGCTCCCTGGAGGCCGGCCCGGCGGACGAGGAGTACGAGGGCTCGCGGCTCAAGGCGCTGTGGGTCCTGGGCTACGTCGCCGCGCTCCAGGGGGACGCGGTGCCCTCCATGGGCGCGCTGCACGCGTGCCGGGAGGGCGCCGAGCGGTCCGGCAACCGGGTGGCGGCGGCCTACGCGGTGCACCGGATGGGCTGCCTGGCCCTGGTCTCGGACGACATGGCCCGCGCCGGGGAACTGCTGGGCGAGGCCCTGGAGCGGTACCGGGAGACGGGCGAGCTGAACAGCAACGTGCTGATGTGCCAGGTGGAGCTGGCGATGGCGCTGGCCTTCCAGGGGGACATGGCGGGGGCGGTCGCCCTGTGCGAGGAGGTCCGGGACATCTGCGGGGAGCGCGGGGAGCGCTGGACGAAGGCGTACGCCCTCTACGTGCTCGCGTACGCGGCCCTGGACGCGGGGGACACGGCCGGGGCGCGGCGGCTGCTGACCGAGTGCGTGGGCGTCAACCACACCTTCCGCGACCTGGTCGGCCTGGTGCTGGCGGTGGAGCTGCTGGCCCTGGTCACGGCGGTCGAGGGCCACGCTGCCGAGGCGGCGTTGCTCCAGGGCGCGGCGGAGCCGATGTGGGACGGGGTCGGCCTGCGGCTGTTCGGCTCGGGGTACTTCAACGCCCCGCGGCTGATGTGCCGGGAGCGCGCGGGCGAGCTGCTGGGCGCGGAGCGGTACGCGGCGTGCGCGCGGCACGGCCGGAGCCTGTCCCTGGACGAGCTCGTCGAGCGGGCGCTGCGGGCACCGGAGCCGCTGCCGGCCGCGCCGCTGCCGCCGGGGCTCCGCGGCGGGGAGGCCCTGGGTGCGGCCGGCCCGGTCGGCACGGCGGAGCACCGCGCACCGGGCCGTCCCGGCGGCCTCCCGGAAAACAGGAAGCCCGCCGGCTCCCCCAAGGGGGAACCGACGGGCTGACCAGCCTGTGAGGCTACGGCCGCTGGATCAGCGGGCGTAGTACTCGACGACGAGCTGCTCGTCGCAGATGACCGGGATTTCCTTGCGGTTCGGGTCGCGGTCCAGGCGGAAGGCCAGGGCCTTCAGGTTGACCTGCAGGTAGCGCGGGGTCTCGCCCTCGCCTGCGTAGCCACCCTCACGGGCAACCTGGAACGGAACCTTCTCGCGGCTGCGCTCGCGCACGGTGATGACGTCGTCCGGACGGACACGGAACGACGGCTTGTCGACCTTGGCGCCGTTGACCTCGATGTGGCCGTGAACGACCATCTGGCGGGACTGGTAGATCGTGCGGGCGATGCCCGAACGCAGCACCAGGGCGTCGAGGCGACGCTCGAGCTCGACGACCAGCGCCTCGCCCGTCTTGCCCTCGGCCTTCTTGGCGCGGTCGTACGCGCGGGCCATCTGGCGCTCGGAGATGTCGTACTGCGCGCGCAGACGCTGCTTCTCCAGCAGACGGACCTTGTAGTCCGAGTTCTGCTTGCGGCCACGGCCGTGCTCGCCCGGCGGGTAGGGGCGGGCCTCGAAGTACTTGACAGCCTTCGGCGTCAGGGCGATGCCGAGGGCACGCGACTTCTTGACCTTGGGTCGCTTCTGGTTCACGGGGAACCTACCTCCATGTAAGTTAGGTGAGGCTTACCTTATCGAGGAGGACGTAATGTCTCGACCACATGGGATCCCCCTGCCCAGTGCGCAGCGCAGTTCGGATTCAGACGAAACAGAATCCGCTTGCGCCGACGATAAGCAAGGTCAGCCGCGTCCCAGGGAAGGCGTTCGGCAGCTCACCGGAGCCGAACGCGTACGAACCCTCGTAGAGTCCAACGCCTCAGTATCCCTCACCCTGCCGGGTGCTCGTGACACGCACGGGCACGACGAGTTCGGGAAAGGGGCGCCGGTCGCACGGACCGTCACCCCGGACGGGGACGTGATTCTCCTTGTTTCCGGGGAATCCGCGGCTGCCAGGGCCGCCGCTCACGCCCAGGACGACGACCTCACCGCCGTGATCGAGATCACGGATGTGGCGCCGGTGTCCGTGCCCCATCGTATACGCGGCCGCGCCCGGCTCGCCGGGTGGCTGACGCCTGTCCGCGGGGACGAGCGGGCGGCCTGCGCCGCGCTGCTCGCCGAACGGCAGCCGGTGGGCGAGCTGCTGGGCCTGTCCGACTTCCCGGACCCGCCCGGGGACGCCCGCTCCACCCGCCCCGCCTGGATGATGCTCCGCCTGGAGGTCGGCGAGATCTCGGTGGACGACCTCTGGGGTGCCGAGCGCGTGGACCCGGAGGAGCTCGCCGCCGCCCGGCCCGACCCGATGACCGCCCACGAGGCCGAGCTGCTCCAGCACCTGCACGCCGCGCACGCCGACCGGGTGGCCGACCTCTGCGGGCTGCTGGGCCCCCGGGCGACGGCCGGCCTGAAGGCCGTCCCGCTGGCCCTGGACCGCCTCGGCCTGCGGGTGCGCTTCACGGACGTGGGCGACGGGGCCGCCCGCTCCTCCTTCGACGCCCGCTTCGACTTCCCGGAGCCGGTGGCGGACGTCTGCGGCCTGCGCCGGGCGGTGCACCACCTCTTCGCGGCCGCCGCTCACTGAGGGCAGGCCGCGGCGCCGTCGGCGATGGGCGGAGCCGGGCGGTCAGGATCCGCCGCGCAGCCGCTCCCGTACCTTCTCCACCACGTCCGCGTAGCGCGCTTCCGCCCCGTACCGGGTCGGCTCGTAGTACCGCTTGCCGTGGATCTCGTCCGGCGCGTACTGCTGCGCGGCGATCGCGCCCGGCACGTCGTGCGGGTAGACGTAGCCCACCGCGTGCCCCAGCTTCGCCGCGCCCTTGTAGTGCCCGTCCCGCAGGTGGGCCGGCACGGTCCCGGCGAGGCCGGCCCGTACGTCGGCCAGCGCGGCGCCGATCGCCGTCGTCGCGGTGTTCGACTTCGGGGCCAGGGCCAGGGCGATGGTGGCGTGGGAGAGGGTCAGCGCGGCCTCGGGGAAGCCGATCATCGCCACCGCCTGGGCGGCGGCCACCGCCAGCGGAAGGGCCGTCGGGTCGGCGAGGCCGATGTCCTCGCTCGCCGAGATCATCAGGCGCCGCGCGATGAACCGGGGGTCCTCCCCCGCCTCGATCATCCGGGCCAGGTAGTGCAGGGCGGCGTCCACGTCCGAGCCCCGGATCGACTTGATCAGCGCGCTCGCCACGTCGTAGTGCTGGTCGCCGTCCCGGTCGTACTTGACGGCCGCCCGGTCGACGGTCTCCTCCAGCGTCCGGAGGCTGATCTCCTCTTCGCCCTTGGCGATGGCCGAGCCGGCCCCGGCCTCCAGCGCGGTCAGCGCCCGGCGCGCGTCGCCCCCGGCGATCCGCAGCAGGTGCGCCTCGGTGTCGGCGGGCAGGGTGACCGCACCGCCCAGGCCCCGCTCCTCGGTGAGCGCGCGCCGCATGAGCGCCGTGAGGTCCTCGTCCGTCAGCGGTTCCAGCGTGAGCAGCAGGGAACGCGACAGCAGCGGGGAGATGATCGAGAAGTACGGGTTCTCGGTGGTCGCCGCGATCAGGGTGACCCAGCGGTTCTCCACCGCCGGGAGCAGCGAGTCCTGCTGCGCCTTGCTGAAGCGGTGGATCTCGTCGAGGAAGAGGACCGTCTCCTTGCCGTACCCGCCGGCGGCCCGCTTGGCGCCCTCGATGACGGCGCGGACCTCCTTGACGCCCGCCGTGATCGCCGAGAGCTCGACGAACCGCTTCTGCGTCGCCTGGCTGACCACGTAGGCGAGGGTGGTCTTGCCGATGCCCGGGGGTCCCCAGAGGATCACCGACGAGGCCCCGGCCGGTCCGCCGGCCCCCTCCCCCACCAGCCGCCGCAGCGGCGAGCCCGGCTTCAGCAGGTGCTGCTGGCCGACCACCTCGTCCAGGTTGCGCGGGCGCATCCGGACGGCGAGCGGCGAGGCCGAGGGGTCCTTCTCCTGGCGGTCCTCGGCGGCTGCGGTGAAGAGGTCTGGTTCCACACGGGAAGCCTATGCGAGGCCACCGACAGGGCGGTCCGGCGGCTCAGGAGGTCCAGAAGTCCCACCAGCGGGTCAGGATCAGCATCCCGATGATCCCGACGTGCAGGACCGGCAGCACCCAGGTGAACTCGTCGAAGAAGCTCCGCAGCCAGGCGGGGGCGGGCAGCAGGCCCTCGCGCACGTTGTGCGAGGTCACGTACCAGAACATGACGATGGTGGCGACCCAGGCCAGGCAGCACCACAGGCACAGGGAGTTGATGTTGTACAGCGACTGGTACATCAGCCAGGCGCAGAACCCGACGCCGAAGAGGGTGCCGGCGTTCAGGGTGAGCCAGTACCAGCCGCGGAACCGGGCCCCGGCCAGGATGCTCATGCCGACGCAGATCACGATCCCGTAGGCGACCAGCCCCAGCATGGGGTTCGGGAAGCCGAAGGCCGACGCCTGGTCGCTCTTCATGATGTTGCCGCAGGAGACGATGGGGTTCAGGCTGCAGCCCGGTGTGAAGTTCGGGTCCTCCAGCAGCTTGAACTTGTCGATGGTGATCACCCACGCCGCGAGCAGCCCCGCGGCCCCGGTGATCACCAGCAGCAGGGCGAGCGCCCGGCTCCCGCCGTAGGTCCGCGGAGCGGTATCCGCCCCGGCCGCCGTAGTCGTCGTCATACCCGCCCGCTCCACATCTGCAAGGTCAACAAGCACCGGCCATTGTGCCGCAAGGATCCCGGTGTCCACCGTTCGATGGACATAAGGACGTACGCACGGGGGGGGTCCGGTAGGGCACATTCCGCCACACCATTCGAGACATGACACAGAACGCGGTGCGGGTGCGGGGGCTTCGCAAGCGGTACGGCGCGGTCGCCGCGGTGGACGGACTCGATCTGACGATCCGGCAGGGCGAGGTCTTCGGACTCCTCGGGCCCAACGGCGCCGGCAAGAGCACGACGGTGGAGATCCTGCAGGGCCACCGCCAACGGGACGGCGGAGAGGTCAGCGTGCTCGGCGCGGACCCGGCCACCGCCGGACGGGCCTGGCGCTCGCGCGTCGGGATCGTCTGGCAGGACGAGTCGGCGCCCGCCGAGCTGACGGTACGGGAGACGGTCGAGCACTTCGCCCGCTACTATCCGGCGCCGCGCGACCCGGCCGAGGTCATCTCCCTGGTCGGCCTTGAGCAGAAGCGCGACCAGCGCGTGAAGGGGCTCTCGGGCGGCCAGCGGCGGCGGCTCGACGTGGCGCTCGGTGTGATCGGCGGCCCCGAGCTGCTGCTCCTCGACGAGCCGACCACCGGCTTCGACCCGGCGGCCCGCCGCAGGTTCTGGGACCTGATCCGGCTGCTCGCCGCCGAGGGCACCACCATCGTGCTCACCACGCACTACCTGGAGGAGGCCGAGGCCCTGGCCGACCGCCTCGCGGTCATCGCGAGCGGCAAGGTCGTCGCCGAGGGCGAACCGGCCGGACTGCGGGCCCGGTTCGGCACCGGGGCCACGGTCGAGTGGACCGAGGCCGACGGCACCCCGCGCAGCACCGCCACCGAGACCCCCACCCGTACGGTCGCCGAGCTGATGTCCCGCTTCGAGGGCGAGATCCCGGGACTGAAGATCGGCCGGCCCACCCTGGAGGACGTGTACCTGCGCCTCACGGGACAGCTCGTACCCACGACCGCGCCGACGCCGGAGGACGCACGATGACCACGACCGCCACGACCGGCACGGCCGGCGGGACCGCCGCGGCCGCGCGGGCGCTGCCGGGCGCCTGGGCCCTGGGACTGGGCCGCGGGGCCCTGGAGATCAGGCAGTTCGTCCGCCAGCGCGACGCGATGATCTTCACCTTCGCCTTCCCCGTCGTCTTCCTCGCCCTCTTCGCCTCGATCTTCAGCGACAGCGTGGAGAACACCGGGGTCACCGCCTCCCAGCTCTACGCGGCCGGCATGGTCGCCGCGGGCATCATGTCCACCAGCTTCCAGTCGCTCGGCATCTCGATCGCCGTCGAACGTGACGAGAAGGTGCTGCGCCGGCTCCGCGGGACCCCGATGCCCCCGGCCGCGTACTTCCTCGGCAAGGTCTGGATGGTGCTGGTCACCGGACTCGCGGAGACCGCCGTCCTGCTGCTCGTCGGCTCCACCCTGTTCGACCTGGACCTGCCGGCCTCGGGCGTCAAGTGGCTCACCTTCGGCTGGATCTTCGTCCTGGGCCTGACCGGCTGCGCCCTGCTCGGCATCGCCATCAGCAGCCTGCCCAAGTCCGGCAAGAGCGCCAGCTCGGTCGTGGTCCTGCCGTTCCTGATCCTGCAGTTCGTCTCGGGCGTGTTCATCCCGGTCAACGCGATCCCCGACTGGCTGCTGAACATCGGTGCGCTGTTCCCGCTCAAGTGGATGTGCCAGGGTCTGCGCGGGGTGTTCCTGCCGGAGTCCGCGGCCGTCCTGGAGCAGGCGGGCGGCTGGGAGTACGGAAAGGTCGCCCTGGTCCTGGGGGCCTGGGTCGTCGGAGGTCTGGTCCTGTGTCTGCTGACTTTCAGGTGGAAGAACGGGCGCGACGGCTGAACGGCTTCACCGGGACGGCCGGAGCGCGCGAGACCCACGTCTGGGACCGCGCGTTCGGGCCGTGGGACCTCTACTTCGGCGTCGTGTGGGCCGCGACCGTCGCCTTCGTGCTGGGCGCGGACTTCCCTCCGCTGTCGTACCGGCTCCCTGCCGCCGGCCTGCTCGCGCTGCTGATCCCCTGGTACGCGTGGGCCGGGCGGCCGCTCCTGCTGAAGGATCCGGGCGCCGGCCCGGCGCCGGCGCTGCGCTACCTGGGCGTGATGCTGGCCCTGTTCCTGCCCGCGGCCTGCCTGGTCGGCGAGACCCGGCTGATCACCTTCGCGCTCGCCCCGCACTGCTTCATGCTGCTGCCGCTGCGCCGGGCGATCGGCGCGATGGCGGTGGTGTCGCTGCTCCCGGTGGCCGGGTGGGCGCTGCTGTGGCGTCCGGCGGGCCACATCGTCTTCGTGAACGCCGTCGGCTCCCTCGTCACCTTCGCCTTCTCCGCCTTCTTCGGCGCCTGGATCATCCGGATCATCGAGCAGAGCCAGGACCGGGCCTCGCTGATCACCGAACTCGACGCCAGCCGGGAGGAGGTGGCCCGGCTGTCCGCCGCGCAGGGCGCCCATGCCGAAAGGGAACGCATGTCCCGCGAGATCCACGACACCCTCGCCCAGGGCTTCACCAGTCTGCTGATGCTGGTCCAGGCCGTGCAGTCGGAGCTGGAGACGGACCCGGAGCAGGCCCACCGGCACCTGGAGCTGATGGCCGCCACCGCCCGGCAGAACCTGGCCGAGGCCCGGGCACTGGTCTCGGGCGGCGCCCCCGCCGACCTGGACGCGGGCTCCCTGCCGGACGCGGTACGCCGCCTCGCGGCCCGGCAGGACCCGCCCGCGGCCGTGTCGGTGACCGGGGCGGTCCGGCCGCTGGCCGCGGCACTGGAGGTGGTGGCCCTGCGGTCCTGCCAGGAATCCCTGGCGAACGCCGCGAAGCACGCCGGTCCCGGGGCACGCTGCTCGGTGTCCCTGGCCTACGGCGACACCGCGCTGACGGTCACGGTCGAGGACACCGGGCGGGGCTTCGACCCGGCGGACCCCGCCCCGGGCCACGGACTTCCGGGCCTGCGCGCCCGTGCGGCGGAGGTCGGCGGCGCGGCGGCGATCGACAGCGCGGTCCACGCCGGGACCACCGTCACCGTGACCCTCCCGATCCGCTGAGGAGCCGTACGAGATGATCCGCATCCTGCTGGCCGACGACCACCCGGTGGTACGGGAGGGCCTGCGCGGCATGCTCAGCGCGGAACCGGACCTGGAGGTCGTCGCGGAGGCCTCGAACGGCCCCCAGGCGGAGGCACTGGCCGCACGGCTGCTCCCGGACCTGGAGCTGATCCTGATGGACCTGCGGATGCCGGGCGGCGACGGCGTCGAGTCCATCGCACGGATCAGCGCGGCCGGGCTGCCGGTACGGGTGGTGGTCCTGACGACGTACGAGGACGACCGGGACATCCTGCGGGCCGTGGAGGCGGGGGCCGCGGGCTACCTGCTGAAGGACATGGAGCGGACGGAACTGGCCGGGGCCGTCCGGGCGGCCGTCCGCGGCGATACGGTCCTGGCCCCCTCGGTGGCGGGCCGCCTGCTGGACCGCCTGCGCAGCCGCCCGGAGCGGCCGCGCCTCTCCGACCGGGAGGTGGCCGTCCTGCGCCTGGTCGCGGAGGGGGCGACGAACGCCGAGATCGGGCGCCGCCTGTTCGTGGCGGAGTCCACGGTCAAGACGCACCTGCTGCGCGTCTTCGGCAAGCTGGAGGTCACGGACCGCACGGCGGCCGTCACCACGGCCATGCGCCACGGCCTGCTGTAGGAGCGGACGGCGAAGGGCGGGGCGGGAGGGCCACGGCTCCCCCGCCCCGCCCCACCGGGCGGCACCCGTCAGGCGAGCTTCGCCCGCAGCGTCCCGACCACGTCGGCGAGCGCGACCGGAGCCTGCTCCCCCGACTCCATGTCCTTCACCTGGACCACGCCCTCTTCGAGGTCGCGGTCCCCGGCGACCAGCGCGAACCGCGCACCGCTGCGGTTCGCGTCCTTCATCGCGCCCTTGAGGCCCTTGCCCCCGTAGCTGATGTCCGCCGCCACACCGGCCCGCCGCAGCTCGGTCACCAGACCGAACAGCACCGGCTTCGCCGCGCCCAGGGCCACCGCGAAGACGGAGGTGGCGGCCGGGATGTCCAGCTCGACGCCCTCGGCCTCCAGGGCCAGGACGGTGCGGTCCACGCCGAGCGCCCAGCCGACCGACGGCAGCGCCGGGCCGCCGATCATCTCGGACAGGCCGTCGTAGCGGCCGCCGCCGCCGACCGCGGACTGCGAGCCCAGGCCGTCGTGGACGAACTCGAAGGTGGTGCGGGTGTAGTAGTCGAGGCCGCGCACGAGCTTCTCGTCGTCCTCGAAGGCGACCCCGGCGGCCGTGATCAGCGCCCGGACCTCCTCGTGGTACGCCTTGCAGGCGTCGCACAGGTAGTCGCGCAGCACCGGGGCGCCGACCAGCTGCTTCTGTACGTCGGCCCGCTTGTCGTCGAGGACGCGCAGCGGGTTGAGCTCGGCCCGGCGGACGGTCTCGGCGTCGAGGTCGAGGCCGCCCAGGAAGGCCTGGAGCGCCTCCCGGTACACCGGGCGGCACTCCTTGTCGCCGAGCGAGTTCAGCAGGATCCGGAAGTTGCGCAGCCCCAGCGAGCGGTACGCCTGGTCGGCGAGGATGATCAGCTCGGCGTCCAGCGCCGGGTCCTCGGCGCCGATCGCCTCGGCGCCGACCTGCGAGAAGTGGCGGTAGCGGCCCTTCTGCGGCTTCTCGTAGCGGTAGTACGAGCCCGAGTACCAGAGCTTGACCGGCAGGTTGCCCTTCTTGTGCAGGCTCGCCTCCAGCGCCGCGCGCAGCACCGAGGCCGTGCCCTCGGGACGCAGGGCCAGCTGGTCCCCGCCCTTGGTCTCGAAGGCGTACATCTCCTTGGAGACGATGTCGGTGGACTCGCCGACGCCGCGGGCGAAGAGGCCGACGTCCTCGAAGCCGGGCGTCTCGATGTAGCCGTAGCCGGAGTTCCGCAGCGGAGCCGCGATGGCCTCGCGCACCGCGAGGTACTTCACGGAAACCGGCGGGATCAGGTCGTACGTGCCCTTGGGGGCCTGGAAAGTAGCCACGAAACTCTTGTCACATTCCTCGTCGTGGGGCGGCGGTGCCGTCCCCCAGGCCGGCGGCGACTTCCCGCAGGTACGGGTTGGTCGCGCGCTCGCGGCCGATGGTGGTCTGGGAACCGTGGCCGGACAGCACCACCGTCGAGTCGTCCAGCGGCAGGCACACGCGGGCCAGCGACTGGAGCATCTCGGCGTGGGAGCCGCCGGGCAGGTCGGTGCGTCCGATGGAGCCGGCGAACAGCAGGTCGCCCGAGAAGAAGACCGACGGGACGTCGGCCGCCTCGGGCATCCGGAAGGTCACCGACCCCTTGGTATGACCGGGCGCGTGCGCCACCGAGAACTCCATCCCGGCCAGCTTCAGGGTGCTGCCGTCGCTCAGCTCGCGGACGTCGTCCGGCTCGCCGACGGTCAGCTCCCCCATGAGCGGCATCCCGATGGAGCGGCCGAGGGCCTTCTCCGGGTCGCTCATCATGTAGCGGTCCTCGGGGTGGATCCAGGCCGGTACGTCGTGTGCTCCGCACACCGGGACCACGGAGGCCACGTGGTCGATGTGGCCGTGGGTGAGGACGACCGCGACGGGCTTGAGCCGGTGCTTCCTCAGCGTCTCCTCGACACCCTGGGTGGCCTGGTGGCCCGGGTCGATGATGACGCACTCCTCACCGGCGGCGGGGGCGACCAGGTAGCAGTTGGTCCCCCAGGCCCCGGCGGGGAATCCGGCAATCAGCACGTTCGTCCCTCATTCATCGTCCGGTGGGAGGCAGTGGTTCGGAATCTGCTGCTCAGAGCCTACCGGCGCCCCTCATTACACAGCGAACCCATATACGGTACGGCCTAACCGAGCCCGGACAGCGGTACCAGATACGTACAAGGAGACGACCCGGTGGTCACGAGCGATCAGCGTCGGCGACAGCTCGCCAGGGAGAAGTACGAGCGCCAGCAGAAGCGCCGGGCGGAGGCCCGCCGCAAGTCCCGGCAGCGCTGGGCGGTGATCGGCGCGGCCGCGGCCGTGGTGGTCGCCACGCTGGTCGGGCTGGTCGTGGGGGGTGTCTTCGACAGCAAGGACACGAAGGACGCGGCGGCCGAGCCCTCGGCGTCCCCGTCGGCCCCGACGCCGAAGAAGTCGCCGTCCCCGGCGATGGCGATCGACGACAAGGCGAAGTACACCTTCGACCTGCAGACCAGCGCGGGACAGATCAAGTTCGAGATGGACGCGGCGAAGACCCCGCAGACCGTCAACTCGTTCAAGTCGCTCGCCGACAAGGGTTTCTTCGACAAGACCAAGTGCCATCGGCTGACCACCGGCGGGATCTACGTCCTGCAGTGCGGCGACCCGGAGGGCACCGGCATGGGCGGCCCCGGCTACACCATCCCGGACGAGAACCTGGACTCCCTGGGCAAGCCGAACGAGCAGGGCCAGGTGATCTACCCGGCCGGCACGGTGGCGATGGCCAACACCGGGCAGCCGGGCAGCGGCGGCAGCCAGTTCTTCCTCGTGTACAAGGACAGTCCGCTGGCCCCGGGCTACACGCCCTTCGGCAAGATCGACGCGGCCGGGCTGAAGGTCCTGGAGGACGTGGCCAAGGCCGGGACGGCCGACGGCGGCCAGGACGGCGCCCCGAAGACCCCCGTGGTCATCCAGAAGGGCTCCGTCACCAAGGACTGACGGGGCGGCGCGGCCCGGTCCGGCCGGTCCGGCGCCCGTACGGCGATATTGCGTCGTGCGGGATGCGGACAGCCGGCCCGGCGGTCGCCTATGTTGGCGTTGTGCAGGGCGGGCGCTGCCCGCCCCAGGAAACTGTGGACGATGCCCGGGGGGTGAACCCCCTCGCGGGCATCAGGTGGAGGAGGCGCTGTGAGCAGCGACCCGTGGGGCCGAGTCGACGAGACCGGCACCGTGTACGTGCGTACTTCCGAGGGCGAGCAGGTCGTCGGCTCGTGGCAGGCGGGCACCCCTGAGGAGGCCCTGGCCTACTTCGAGCGCAAGTACGAGGGCCTGGTGGTCGAGATCGGCCTCCTCGAACGGCGGGTGCGGACCACCGATCTGTCCGCCAAGGACGCCCAGACGGCCATCGAGCACCTGCGGACCCAGGTGGACGAGCACCACGCCGTGGGGGACCTCGCGGCGCTGCGCGTCCGGCTCGACAAGCTGGTGGCGACGGTGGACTCGCGGCGCGAGGAGCGCAAGGTCCAGAAGGCCAAGCAGGCGGACGAGGCCCGTACGGCCAAGGACGCGCTGGTGGCCGAGGCCGAGGAGCTGGCGCAGAGCGACCAGTGGCGCAGCGCCGGTGAGCGGCTGCGGGCCCTGGTGGACATCTGGAAGGGCCTGCCCCGGCTGGACCGCAAGTCGGACGACGAGCTGTGGCACCGCTTCTCGCACGCCCGCTCCGCGTTCTCCAAGCGCCGCAAGGCGCACTTCGCCGCGCTGGACGCGCAGCGCGAGGACGCCCGCAAGGCCAAGGAGAGGCTGGTCGCGGAGGCCGAGTCGCTGTCGAAGTCGACCGACTGGGGTCCGACCGCCGCCCGCTACCGCGAGCTGATGGACAGCTGGAAGGCGGCGGGCCGGGCGCAGCGCGAGGCCGAGGACGACCTGTGGAACCGTTTCCGCGGTGCGCAGGACGTGTTCTTCGCGGCGCGCGGCGAGGTCTTCGCCGAGCGGGACGCCGAGCAGACCGAGAACCTGAAGCTGAAGGAGGAGCTGACCGTCGAGGCGGAGAAGCTCGTCCCGGTGACGGACCTGAAGGCGGCGCGTGCCGCGTTCCGTTCCCTCAACGAGCGCTGGGAGGCCATCGGCCACGTGCCGCGGGACGCCCGTCCCAAGGTCGAGGGCCGGATGCACGCCGTGGAGCGGGCCATCCAGGAGGCCGAGGAGGGCGAGTGGCGGCGTACGAACCCGGAGGCGCGGGCCCGTGCGGCCGGTCTGACGGGGCAGCTCCAGGCGGCCGTCGACAAGCTGCGTGAGCAGATCGACGCCGCGCGCGCGGCGGGCAACAACGCGAAGGCGGACAAGCTGGCGCGGGAACTGGAGGGCCGGCAGGCCCTGCTGGACCAGGCGCTGAAGGGCCTGGAGGAGTTCGGCGGCTGACGGCCCCGGACCGCTTCGGACGGGCACCACCGGTTCCTCCGGTGGTGCCCGTCCGCCGTGTGCGCGTCCGATTCGTTACGTGGTTTCAACACAGGGTGCGCGCTGGGAGCACCTGACACCTGTGTACCGTTGTACGGTGCCGCCTCGGCGGCCTTCTGCCGGGCGACGACCAGGATTGAATGTGACGCATACCCAGATACGCGCTGATGTCCCAGACTCACTACTCGTTGCCGAGCCGCTCACCAGCAAGAAGGACACCGGGCTCCGAGGCGTCGGACGGCGCGTACTCTCCAACCTGCAGCGTGCGCGGAAGGCGCTGCTGATCCACATCGCACTGCGTGCCACAGGTCTCGCCGTCATGGCGGTGTGGGCGGAGCGCAAGGGTGTGCAGCCGCTGGAGATCCTGGGCGGGCGCTGGGACGCGATCTACTACCTGCACATCGCCGAGAACGGGCTGACGACCCCGCTGGCGACGCCGTCCCCCTGTGCGTTCGCGGGGCCGAGCTGCCAGATGGCGTTCTTCCCCGTCTACCCGATGATGATCCGCTGGACCTCGTACGTCACGGGTCTGCCCATGAACTGGGTGGCGATGGGCCTGGCGCTCTTCGCCTCGGTGATCGCGGCGTGGGGCATCTTCGCCGTCACGGACAAGATCTACGGCCGTCGGGTCGCGCTGTTCACCTGTGCCCTGTTCGCGATCGTGCCGGCCGCGATGGTGCAGTCGATGGCGTACACCGAGCCGCTGTTCCTCGCCCTGTCGGTGTGGGCGATGTACGCGGTGATGACCAAGTCCTGGCTGACGGCGGGCGTGCTGGCCTTCTTCGCCGGCGCGACCCGGCCCTCCGGTTCGGCCATCGTCGCGGCCGTGGTGCTGGCGGGCGTGTGGGAGTACGTCCAGTGGCGCCGGGGGCGCCGTGCGCAGCGGCCCCCGGTGGGCCGGATCGTCACGGCCTCGCTGATCGCCCCGCTGGGGTGGTTCGGGTACGTGGGGTACGTCGGCTGGCACTTCGGGCGCTGGGACGGCTACTTCGAGCTCCAGCGGCGCTGGGGTTCGGTCTACGACGGCGGTTTCGACACGCTCAACGAGCTGAAGAAGACCTTCACCGAGGTGCACACCACCCTCAACCACGTGGTGGTCAGCCTGACCGTGGTGGTGGCCGTGGTGCTGTTCGTGCTGATGACCCGCCGGCGCCGGCCCCCGATGGTCGTGTGGATCTTCGCAGCGATGATCATGCTGACGGCGCTGGGCGGAGCGGGCTTCTACTTCTCGAAGATGCGCTTCATCATGCCCGCCTTCCCCCTGCTCTTCCCCTTCGCGCTGGCCCTGGCCAGGGCCCGCCGGAGCACGGTGATGTGGATCATCGGTTCCGCGACCGTGGTGTCGGCGCTCTTCGGGGGCAACCTCAACTTCGTCTGGTGGGGCTGCCCCTGATCCGGCCCCGCTGCCGGCCGCGCACATGACGGTGGGCGCCACCCCGAGGGGGTGGCGCCCACCGTCATGTGCGGGCCCGGCAGCCGCCCCTCAGGGCCTGCGGGCGGAGGTGACGCGGTAGACGTCGTAGACGCCCTCGACGCCCCGTACGGCCTTCAGGACGTGGCCCAGGTGCTTCGGGTCGCCCATCTCGAAGGTGAACCGGGAGGTGGCCACCCGGTCCCGGGAGGTCTGCACGGCCGCCGAGAGGATGTTCACGTGCTGGTCCGACAGGACCCGGGTGACGTCCGACAGCAGCCGGGACCGGTCCAGCGCCTCCACCTGGATGGCGACGAGGAAGACGGAGGACTGGGTGGGCGCCCACTCGACCTCCAGCATCCGCTCGGGCTGCTGGGAGAGGGAGTCCACGTTCACGCAGTCGGCGCGGTGAACCGATACGCCACTGCCGCGCGTCACGAAGCCGATGATCGGGTCGCCCGGCACCGGGGTGCAGCAGCGGGCGAGCTTGACCCAGACGTCGTCGACGCCCTTGACCACCACGCCCGGGTCGGCGCTGCCGCGGCGCTTGGCCCGGCCGCGGGCCGGCGGGATGCTCTCCTCGATGTCCTCGTTGGCGGCCTCCTCGCCGCCGAGGGCCTGCACCAGCTTCTGGACGACGCCCTGCGCGGCCACGTGGCCCTCGCCGATCGCCGCGTAGAGCGAGGAGATGTCGGGGTAGCGCATCTCGTGCGCGAGGGTGACGAGGGAGTCGCCCGTCAGGATCCGCTGGATCGGCAGGTTCTGCTTGCGCATGGCCCGCGCGATGGCGTCCTTGCCGTGCTCGATGGCCTCGTCGCGGCGCTCCTTGGAGAACCAGGCGCGGATCTTGTTGCGGGCACGGGGGGACTTGACGAAGCCGAGCCAGTCGCGGGACGGGCCCGCACCCTCGGCCTTGGAGGTGAAGACCTCGACCAGGTCGCCGTTGTCGAGGGTCGATTCGAGCGGCACCAGCCGCCCGTTGACCCGCGCCCCTATGGTGCGGTGGCCGACCTCGGTGTGGACCGCGTAGGCGAAGTCCACCGAAGTGGCGCCCGCGGGCAGCGCGATGACGTCGCCCTTGGGGGTGAAGACGAAGACCTCGTTGCGGGAGAGGTCGAAGCGCAGCGAGTCCAGGAACTCGCCCGGGTCCTCCGTCTCCTTCTGCCAGTCGAGCAACTGCCGCAGCCAGGCCATGTCGTTGACGGTGTCCTGGCCCGCGCTGCCCTTGGCGGCCTGCGGGACGTCGGTGCGGACCTTGGAGGCGCCGGCGACGGTCTGCTGCTTGTACTTCCAGTGCGCGGCGATGCCGTACTCGGCGCGGCGGTGCATGTCGAAGGTGCGGATCTGGAGCTCGACGGGCTTGCCGCTGGGGCCGATGACCGTCGTGTGCAGCGACTGGTACATGTTGAACTTGGGCATCGCGATGTAGTCCTTGAACCGGCCGGGGACCGGGTTCCAGCGCGCGTGCACCGTGCCGAGGGCCGCGTAGCAGTCCCGGACGGTGTCCACGAGGACGCGGATGCCCACCAGGTCGTAGATCTCCGCGAAGTCACGGCCGCGGACGATCATCTTCTGGTAGACGCTGTAGTAGTGCTTGGGGCGGCCGGTGACCGTGGCCTTGATCCGGGCGGCTCTGAGGTCGACCATCACCTCGTCGGTGACGACGGCGAGGTATTCGTCGCGCTTGGGGGCGCGCTCGGCCACCAGGCGCACGATCTCGTCGTACATCTTGGGGTAGAGGATCGCGAAGGCGAGGTCCTCCAGCTCCCACTTGATGGTGTTCATGCCCAGCCGGTGCGCCAGCGGAGCGTAGATCTCCAGCGTCTCGCGGGCCTTCTTCTCCTGCTTCTCCCGCTTGAGGTAGCGCATGGTGCGCATGTTGTGCAGGCGGTCGGCGAGCTTGATGACCAGGACCCGGGGGTCCTTGGCCATGGCGACGACCATCTTGCGCACGGTCTCGGCCTGCGCCGCCTCGCCGAACTTGACCCGGTCGAGCTTGGTGACCCCGTCGACGAGCAGGGCCACGGCGTCGCCGAAGTCGCGGCGGAGCTGTTCGAGGCCGTACTCGGTGTCCTCGACGGTGTCGTGCAGCAGACCCGCCATCAGGGTGGCGGGGTCCATCCCGAGCTCGGCGAGGATGGTGGTCACCGCGAGCGGGTGGGTGATGTACGGGTCGCCGCTCTTGCGCTTCTGACCGCGGTGCCACCGCTCGGCCACCTGGTAGGCCTGCTCGATCTGGCGCAGCGTCGCCGTCTCGATCTTCGGGTCGTTGCTGCGGACTATGCGGAGCAGGGGTTCCAGTACCGGGTTGTACGGGTTCGAGCGCTGCACGCCCAGGCGTGCCAGCCGGGCGCGCACCCGGTTGGACGACCCGGCCGGCTTGGCCGGGGCGGGCTTGACCGGCGGGGCCGGCGGCGGCGTGGCCGCGGCCGCCGCGGCCGGGTCGGCCTGCGGGTCGGGCTGCGCGGCGGAGAGTGGCTGGACCTCGTCTGGCAAGAGCGCTCCTCACGGGGGTCCCCCCGGACGGAGTCTGGGGGAGGATCCGGGGCCCCGGTCAGGTCCGGATAAACCATGGTAGCGAGGGTTCCGCCGGCCCGTTCTCCGCGGTCGTCCCGCGAGACGCGGCCCCGAGGCGTTTTCCAGCCGGACGGCCGGGCGACCGGACGGCCGGGCGGAGGTCCGGGGTCCGCCGCCGGGGCGCCGCACGCGAAAGCGGCGGGTCTCCGGGAGGACCGGACACCCGCCGCTCGGCGTACGAAGGGACTCAGACCAGGATCAGCGCGTCCAGCGGCGCCCCGTCGAGCGCGGGTACGAGCTTGGCGCGCCCCGGCAGGAACGACAGCTCCATCAGGACGGCCACTCCGGCGACCTCGGCCCCGGCCCGCCGGATCAGGTCCAGCGAGGCCTCGGCGGTGCCGCCGGTGGCCAGGACGTCGTCGATGACCATGACCTTGTCACCCGCCGACAGGTCCTCCGCGTGGACCTCGATCTCCGCGGTGCCGTACTCCAGCTCGTAGGACTGCGCGAGCGTGGCGCCCGGCAGCTTGCCGGCCTTGCGCACGGGGATGAACCCGATGCCCGCCCGGACGGCGACCGGAGCGGCGAGGATGAAGCCCCGCGCCTCCAGCCCGACGATCTTCGTCGCGCCGTACCGGCCGGCCAGCTCCACCAGCGCGTCCGTCAGCGCCGCGAAGGCGTGCGGGTCGGCGAGCAGCGGGGTGATGTCCTTGAACACCACGCCCGGCTTCGGGTAGTCCTGGACGTCCTTGATCCGGCTGAGCAGCAGCTCGCGGACCTCGGGGGAACAGGCGGCGGCGGTCACCGGCGACGCCTCCCCTGGCCACCCTGGGAGACGACCTGCGGGGCGTCCTCCGAACCGTGCGCCTCGTCGCCCTCGGGGCTCTCGCCCTTCGCCACGGCGGCCGCCCGCTTGGCGAGCACCCGCTTCTTCAGCGCCTTCATCGCCGGCTCGCGCTCCTTCAGGTCCACGACCAGCGGGGTCGCGATGAAGATCGAGGAGTACGCGCCGGCCGCGAGGCCGACGAACAGCGACAGGGAGATGTCGTTGAGCATGCCGGCGCCCAGGAAGCCGCCGCCGATGAACAGCAGGGCGCCGACCGGGAGCAGCGCCACGACGGTGGTGTTGATCGAGCGGACCAGCGTGCCGTTGATGCTGCGGTTGGCGATCTCGCTGAAGGTGTAGCGGGTCTGCTTCGTGATGTCCTTCGAGCCCTCCTTGAGACCGTCGAAGACGACGACGGTGTCGTAGAGGGAGTAACCCAGGATCGTGAGCAGACCGATCACGGTGCCCGGGGTGACCTCGAAGCCGACCAGCGCGTAGACGCCGACGGTGATGGTGAGGTCGTGGATCAGTGCGATCAGCGCCGCGACCGCCATCCGCCACTCGAAGGCGATGGCGAGGTAGATCACCACGAGGACCATGAAGATCGCCAGGCCCGTCCAGGCCTTGTTGGCGATCTGCTCGCCCCAGCTCGGGCCGACCAGGTCGGCGTTGATCTGGTTCTCGGTCACCTTGAGGTCGGTGGCGAGCTGCTTCTTCACGGAGGCGGCGGAATCCGTGTCCAGACCGGAGATCTGGATGCGCAGACCGCCGGTGCCGAGCTGCTGGACGGTCGCGTCGTGGCCGGAGGCCTTCTCCGCGTCCGCCGTCGCCCTGGCGACCGAGACGGCCGTCTTCGGGGTGGTGAAGACGGCACCGCCCTTGAACTCGATGCCCATGTTGAGGCCCTGAACGGCCAGGGCCACGATCGCCGTGATGGTGATCAGGATGGAAACGCCGTACCAGACGAAGCGCTTGCCGACGAAGTCGTAGCCGACCTCACCGCGGTACAGCTTGGCGCCGAGATCTCCCAGCTTCGACATCTCTCACGCCTCCTTTGCGTCGACGGGGGCGGGGACGGGGCCCGTGCGGCGGGACCGGCGCAGCGGCGGCTTGGCGCCCAGGCGCTTGGGGTCCAGCCCGGACCACGGGTGACCGCTGGAGAAGAACTTCGTGCGCGCGACCAGCGTCATGATCGGCTTGGTGAAGAGGAACACCACGACCACGTCGAGCAGGGTGGTCAGACCCAGCGTGAAGGCGAAGCCCTGGACCTTGCCGACGGTGACGATGAAGAGCACCGCGGCGGCGAGGAAGGACACGAAGTCGGAGACCAGGATGGTGCGCCGGGCACGGGGCCAGGCGCGCTCGACGGCCGGACGCAGGGTGCGGCCCTCGCGGATCTCGTCCCGGATGCGTTCGAAGTAGACGATGAACGAGTCCGCCGTGATGCCGATGGCCACGATCGCGCCGCAGACGGCCGGCAGGTTCAGGGCGAAGCCGATGCCCTTGCCCAGCAGCGCCATGATCGTGTAGGTGAGGACGGCGGAGACCATGAGGCTGACGACGGCGATGAAGGCCAGGCCGCGGTAGTAGATCAGCAGGTAGATCACCACGAGGGCGAGGCCGATGGCACCGGCGATCAGGCCGGCCTTCAGCTGCTCCCCGCCGAGGGCGGCGGTGACCGTGGTGACGCTGTCCTCCTGGAAGGACAGCGGCAGGGCGCCGTACGACAGCATGTTGCCGAGGTCCTGCGCGGACTGCTGGGTGAAGCCACCCGAGATCTCGGCGTTGCCGCCGGTCAGGGCCTGGCTGACGGACGGGTCGGAGATGACCTCGCCGTCGAGCACGATCGCGAACTGGTTCTGCGGGGCCTGCTTGGTGGCCAGCTCACCGGTGATCTTGGCGAACTTGTCGGCGCCCTTGTCGGTGAACTGCATCGTGACGATCCACTGGCCACGCTGCTGGTCGATGACGCCCTTGGCGTCCTTCACGTCCTGGCCGTTGAGCTGGGCCGGACCGAGGACCCACTTGCCCCAGAGGTTGCCGCGCTTGCCACAGGCGAGCATCGGGTCCTCGGGCTTGGCGCCCTTGCCGGCGGCGGCGCGCTGGTCCTCCTTGGTGCAGTCCAGCGCGGCGAACTTCGCCTGCAGGTCGGCGACGGCGGGGTCCACGGGCGGGGCGCTCGGGGCAGGGGTCGCGGGCGGGGTCGTGGCCTTGTCGTCTGCCTTCTTCGACTCGCCCGCCGAGGGCGAGGGAGAGGGGGTGCCCGGGGCCTTGAGGCCCTCGCTGAGCACACGGCCCTGGGAAGTGGCGCTGGACGACGGGGTGGCCGGGGCGGAGGGCTTGCCGCTGCCTTCGGCCTTCGGGGCGCCGGATCCGCTCGCGGAGGGGGTCGGGGACCCGCTCGGCTTGGTCTCCGGGGCGACGGGGGCGCCGTCGGCGAAAGCGAGCACGGGGCGGAAGTAGAGCTGGGCGGTGGTACCGACCTGCTCGCGCGCCTGCTGCTCGTTGGTCCCCTTGGGGATGTTCACGATGATGTGGTCGCGGCCCTGCGTCTGGACCTCGGCCTCCGAGACGCCGAGACCGTTGACGCGGCGCTCGATGATGCCGACCGCCGTGTTCATGTTGGTCTCGTTGACCGCGTCCGGCTTGCCGGGCTCGCTCTTGGCCTTGAGCGTGATGCTCGTACCGCCCGCGAGGTCGATGCCCAGGCGGGGGGTCGTCTGCTTCGTGAGGAACATCCCCGCGGTGAGCGCCACCATCGCGATCAGGATGATGGCCAGGGCGCGCCCCGGCCTCCCCTGAGCCCCCGTGGGCCGCCGGCCCTTCTTCGGTGCTGCCACCTTGTCGTTTCTCCCTGTCCAACCGTCCCGCGCCGGGTCAGCGCGCGGACGGCCACGAAATGTGTGGTGGGGACCCCTGCCCCCCGCAGAAGTTCACTGCGGGTACCGCGGCGCCGCCGGTCGGGCGCCACCGCGGTACCGGCCGGACGCTACTTGGTGCCGGCCTCGCCGTCGGACTTGCCGTCCTTCGGCTCGTCGCCCTTGGACTCGTCGCCCTTGCCCAGGTCGAGCTTGGGGGCCTCGTCCGCGTCGCCGTCCTTCGACAGGTCCGTCTTCGGGGCGTCGGCCTCGGTCAGCGAGGAGGCGTCGTCCGGGACGACCGGCGTGTCGAGGCTCAGGTCCTCGGTGGTGCCGTGGACGATGCGGTTGTACTCCTCGTCCTCCAGCACGGCGCCGATGGCGTTCTTCGCGTAGATGGCGTGGACGCCGGGGGCCACCTCAAGAGTGACCGTGTCGTCACCGATCTCCTTCACCGTGGCGTACATGCCGCCGATGGTGCGGACGCCGGTGCCGGGCGACATGTCGTTGCGCATCTGCGCGGCCGCCTGCTGCTTCTTCTTGGCGGAGCGGGTCATCAGGAACATCGCCCCGATGAGCACGATGAACGGGAGGAGTGTCACGAGATTCACGGGACGGAGATCCTTCGCACGACCGCACGGGAGACGGCCATTTTCTACGGGGGTGGGCACGCCGACCCGAAGGGTCGGCATCGGCGGAGTCTAGGCGAGTCCGCACCGATGGAACAACGCCCAGCATGGCACCGCAGTTCCTGACCGGGGAAACGCCCGCGCCGTCAGGCCCCGAACAAGCCCTGTTGTCCCCTTGGTCCGCCGACGGCCTGCTGCGGGGGGACAAGCCCCAGGTGAGCCCATGCGGCGGGGGTGGCGACCCGCCCGCGCGGGGTGCGCGCCAGCAGTCCCTCACGGACCAGGAAGGGTTCGGCCACTTCCTCGACGGTCTCGCGCTCCTCGCCGACCGCGACCGCGAGCGTGGACAGGCCTACGGGGCCACCGCCGAACAGCTTGAGCAGGGCCTCCAGCACCGCGCGGTCCAGCCGGTCGAGCCCGCGGGCGTCCACCTCGTAGACCTGGAGGGCGGTTCCGGCCACCTCGCGGGTGATCACCCCGTCGGCCCGCACCTGGGCGTAGTCGCGGACGCGGCGCAGGAGGCGGTTGGCGATGCGGGGCGTGCCGCGGGAGCGGCCGGCGATCTCGGCGGCGCCGGCGGTGTCGATCTCCACGTCGAGGAGGCGGGCGGAGCGGTGGACGACCCGCTCCAGCTCCTCGGGGGCGTAGAACTCCATGTGGCCGGTGAAGCCGAAGCGGTCCCGCAGCGGCGGGGGCAGGAGGCCGGCCCGGGTGGTCGCCCCGACGAGGGTGAACGGCGGCAGCTCCAGCGGGATGGCGGTCGCTCCCGGGCCCTTGCCGACGATCACGTCGACGCGGAAGTCCTCCATCGCCATGTACAGCATCTCCTCGGCGGGCCGGGACATGCGGTGGATCTCGTCGAGGAAGAGGACCTCGCCCTCCTGGAGGGAGGAGAGGATGGCGGCGAGGTCGCCCGCGTGCTGGATGGCCGGGCCGGAGGTGATCCGGATCGGCGCCCCCATCTCGGCGGCGATGATCATGGAGAGGGTGGTCTTGCCGAGGCCGGGCGCGCCGGAGAGCAGGACGTGGTCGGCGGTGGCGCCGCGCTGCTTCGCCGCCTTGAGGACGAGGTCGAGCTGCTGGCGGACCTTCTCCTGGCCGACGAACTCACCGAGGTCCTTGGGGCGCAGGGCCGCCTCGACGGCGGTGTCCTCGCCGTCGGCGCCCGCGGCGACGATGCGGGCCTCGTCCTCGGTGGTGGTGTCGTCGTCGTCCCAGTTCACGGTGTCAGTCTGCCTTCTCGGTTCGTACGGTGGTCTCTGCGGTGCCGTTCCCCGGGCTCCACCCCGGACCCCGTGGGGTGCGGTCCGGGCGGGGAGCGGCGGGGGCGGGCTCCGCGCGGCGGCACCCGGCTCGGCGGGCCCGGCTCAGCGGGCCCGGTTCAGGCTCTGGAGGGCGGCCCTCAGCAGCTGCGGGACCGGGGCGGAGCCGCCGGCCGCGATCGCGGCCTCGGCCTGCGGCGTCACCGCCGAGACGGCCTCGTCCGCCTCCCGCGGGGCGTAGCCCAGCCCGATCAGTGCCGCGGAGAGCTGCTCGGTCCACGGGGCGGGTCCTGACGCCGCCGCGCGCTGCGCACCGACCAGGCCGCTCGACCCCAGCGGAGCGCCCAGCTTGTCCTTGAGCTCCAGGAGGAGCTTCTGGGCGCCCTTCTTGCCGATTCCGGGCACCGCCGTGAGGGCCTTCTCGTCGGCCGTGGAGACGGCCAGGCGCAGCGCGTCGGGGCTGTGTACGCCGAGCATGGCCTGGGCCAGCCGGGGCCCGACGCCGCTGGCGGTCTGGAGGAGCTCGAAGACCTGGCGTTCGTCGTCGTCGGCGAAGCCGTAGAGGGTCAGCGAGTCCTCGCGCACGACCAGGGAGGTCGCCAGCCGGGCCGGATCGCCGATCCGCAGGCCCGCGATCGTGTTCGGCGTGCACTGCACGGCCATGCCGACCCCGCCGACCTCGATCACGGCGAGGGTGGGGGCGAGTGCGGCGACCTGGCCGCTGACGAAGGCAATCATCGGGTACGGCCTTTCGAGGCGGCGTGCAGGGCGGCCGCCCGCTGGAGTCGGTTCTGGGCGGGGGCCCGCCAGATGTGGCAGATGGCGAGGGCGAGGGCATCGGCGGCGTCGGCCGGTTTCGGCGGGGCGGCCAGCCGCAGCAGCCGGGTCACCATGGCTCCGACCTGCGCCTTGTCGGCCCGGCCGGTGCCGGTGACGGCGGCCTTGACCTCGCTGGGGGTGTGCAGGGCGACCGGTATCCCGCGGCGCGCCGCGCAGAGCATGGCGACGGCGCTGGCCTGGGCGGTGCCCATGACGGTGCTGACGTTGTGCTGGCTGAAGACCCGCTCCACGGCCACCACCTCGGGGCGGTACGTGTCGAGCCATTCCTCGATGCCCCGCTCGACGGCGACGAGCCGGTCCCCCAGTTCGGCGTCCGCGGGCGTGCGCACGACACCGACGCCGATCATGGTCAGTGGCCGCCCGGCGACCCCCTCGACCACCCCGACGCCACACCGCGTCAGGCCGGGGTCCACCCCGAGTACGCGCATGCCCGTCCCCCGCTCGTCGATCGCCTGTGCGTGCCCGTGCAGGCTATCGGCCGCCACTGACAAAGCGACGGGCCGACGGGGTGTGTCCCGTCGGCCCGTCGCTGTGGGCGCGGGTCAGGCGTCGACCTTCTCCATGACCTCGTCCGAGACGTCGAAGTTGGCGAAGACGTTCTGCACGTCGTCGCTGTCCTCCAGCGCGTCGATCAGCTTGAAGATCTTGCGAGCGCCCTCTTCGTCCAGCTCGACCTGCATGGTCGGCAGGAAGTTGGAGTCGGCCGAGTCGTAGTCGATGCCCGCCTGCTGGAGCGCGGTACGGACCGCGACCATGTCGGTGGCCTCGCTGATGATCTCGAAGCTCTCGCCGAGGTCGTTGACCTCTTCGGCGCCGGCGTCGAGCACCGTCTCCAGCACGTCGTCCTCGGAGAGCTCGCCCTTGGGCAGCAGGACGACGCCCTTGCGGTTGAACAGGTACGAGACCGAGCCCGGGTCGGCCATCGAGCCGCCGTTGCGGGTCATGGCGACGCGCACGTCGGAGGCGGCACGGTTGCGGTTGTCGGTGAGGCACTCGATGAGCACCGCGACACCGTTCGGACCGTAGCCCTCGTACATGATCGTCTCGTAGTCGGCGCCGCCGGCCTCGAGGCCGCCGCCGCGCTTGACCGCGGAGTCGATGTTCTTGTTCGGGACCGAGCTCTTCTTGGCCTTCTGGATGGCGTCGAAGAGCGTCGGGTTGCCATCGACGTCGGCACCGCCCATACGGGCCGCGACCTCGATGTTCTTGATCAGCTTCGCGAAGAGCTTGCCGCGCTTGGCGTCAACCACGGCCTTCTTGTGCTTCGTCGTAGCCCATTTAGAGTGGCCGGACATCTGCCTGTCTCCTTCGCGTCACCAACAATGTTCGCCTCAGATCCTACCGGGACGCCGTCAGAGCCCCGCGCGCACCATGTCGACGAAGTACGCGTGGACGCGGTCGTCCCCGGTCAGTTCGGGGTGGAACGAGGTCGCCAGCACATTGCCCTGGCGCACGGCGACCGTGTGGCCCTCGTACGTGGCGAGCACCTCGGCGGTGGCGCCGACGGACTCGACCCACGGGGCGCGGATGAAGACGCCCTCGACGGAGCCGCCCGCTATGCCCGCGAAGTCGATCTTCGCTTCGAAGGACTCGTTCTGGCGGCCGAAGGCGTTGCGGCGCACGATCATGTCGATCCCGCCGAGCGTCTCCTGGTCGTCACGGCCGTCGAGCAGCTTGTCGGCGAGCATGATCATGCCGGCGCAGGTGCCGTAGACGGGCATGCCCGCCCGGACGCGCTCGCGCAGCGGCTCCAGCATGCCGAACAGCACGGCGAGCTTCGACATGGTCGTCGACTCGCCGCCGGGGATCACCAGGGCGTCGACCTCGGCGAGCTCCTCGGGGCGCCGGACCGGCCTGGCCACGGCGTCCGCCGCGGCCAGGGCGATCAGGTGCTCCCGTACGTCGCCCTGGAGGGCCAGGACACCGATCACGGGGGTGGTCATGTCCGACTACCAGCCGCGGTTGGCGTAGCGCTCGGCCTCGGGGAGGGTGTCGCAGTTGATGCCGACCATGGCCTCGCCCAGGTTGCGGGAGGCGTCCGCGATGACCTTCGGGTCGTCGTAGAAGGTGGTGGCCTTCACGATTGCGGCGGCGCGCTTGGCCGGGTCGCCCGACTTGAAGATGCCGGAGCCGACGAAGACGCCCTCGGCACCGAGCTGGCGCATCAGCGCGGCGTCGGCCGGGGTGGCGACGCCACCGGCGGAGAACAGCACGACCGGGAGCTTGCCGAGCTCGGCGACCTCCTTGACGAGCTCGTACGGCGCGCGCAGCTCCTTGGCGGCGGCGAACAGCTCGTTGTTGTCGTAGCCGCGCAGGCGGGCGATCTCGTTCTTGATCTGACGCAGGTGACGGACGGCCTCGACGACGTTGCCGGTGCCGGCCTCGCCCTTCGAGCGGATCATGGCCGCGCCCTCGGCGATGCGGCGCAGGGCCTCGCCCAGGTTGGTGGCACCGCAGACGAAGGGGGTGGTGAACGCCCACTTGTCGGAGTGGTTGACCTCGTCGGCCGGGGTCAGGACCTCGGACTCGTCGATGTAGTCGACGCCGAGGGACTGCAGGACCTGGGCCTCGACGAAGTGGCCGATGCGGGACTTGGCCATGACCGGGATGGAGACGGCCCCGATGATCTCTTCGATCATGTTCGGGTCCGACATGCGGGCCACGCCGCCGTCCTTGCGGATGTCGGCGGGGACCCGCTCCAGGGCCATGACGGCCACGGCGCCGGCGTCCTCGGCGATCTTCGCCTGCTCGGCGTTGACCACGTCCATGATCACGCCGCCCTTGAGCTGCTCGGCCATGCCGCGCTTGACGCGGGAGGTGCCGATGGCCGACTCAGCGGACTGGGAAGAGGTGGGAAGCGTGCTCACGGGTTGACCTCACTCGAAAGGAAGACGGGTACTACTGGGCTGAGAAAACCCCACCGACCAGTCCACTGCAAGGGCCAATGTGGAGCCGGTGGCCCCTCGACTTGTCCCCCGCGGCACTGGCCGGACCCGCCCGCGCCTATGCGGGACGGTCCGCCAGGTCCACCGGAGGCTCATCGTCCATTTCGAAGGCGAGCGGGAACGGGGCGTGTCCCGCCAGTCTGAACCACCGCACCTTGCGGTGGCGGCGCAGCGCGCGGGCGGCCCGTACGGCGTCGTTGAGGAACCGCCGCGCCATCGGGACCCGGCGCACGGCCGCGGCCAGTTCCTCGGCCGCCGCCTCTCCCCCGGGAGCCGCCTTGAGCACCTCCACCTGGTCGGCGTCCGCGAACACCGCGCGCAACGCCTGGCTGAGCTCGCTCTCGGCGACCTCCCGCTGCTCCTCCTCGGCCTGCCGGGCCCCGTGGGCGGCCTCGTACAGCACGAGCGAGGAGGCGGGGTCCAGCGCGCCGGAGGTGGCCACCTCCAACACCACCGAGGCGCGCCGCACGAGCTGCGCGTCGAGGGCGGCCCGGGCGGCGTCCATCCGCGTGTGCAGCCGGTCCAGCCGCCCGGCGGTCCAACTGAGGTAGACCCCGACGACACCGAGCGCCACCGCGATCCAGACAAGGTTTTCGATCACGGGCCGCGACACTACCGGCTACGGGAGGCCGCTCGCTCAGCCGTCCCGCGAGAAGCCGAGGCGGGTGCGGAGGGGGACGCGTTCGTCGGCGGCCACCGCGGCCGCGCCGTCGGTCACCGTCTCGTAGACGGCCAGGATGTCCGCGCCGACCGTCGACCAGTCGAACCGCCGTACGTGGGCCGAGCCGCGGGCGCTGAGCTCCGCGCGCCGGTCCGGGTCGCGCAGCAGGGCGACGGCGGCCGTCGCCAGCGAGCCGGCGTCCTCGTTGGCGAAGAGCTCCCCCGCCGCGCCCCGGTCCAGGACCTGGGCGAAGGCGTCGAGGTCCGAGGCCAGGACGGCCGCTCCGGCGGAGAGGGCCTCGACCAGGATGATCCCGAAGCTCTCGCCGCCGGTGTTGGGGGCGACGTAGACGTCCACGCTGCGCAGCAGGCGCGCCTTGTCCTCGTCGGAGACCATGCCGAGGAACTCCACCCGGGAGCGCAGTTCCGCGGGGAGGGAGGCCACCGCCTCCTCCTCGTCGCCCCGGCCCGCGACGAGCAGCCGTACGTCCGGGCACTGCTCGACGATGGCCGGGAAGGCGGCCATCAGCACCGGCAGGCCCTTGCGGGGTTCGTCGATGCGGCCGATGAAGCCCAGGGTCCGGCCGGACCAGTCGGGATTCGGGTCGGCCTTGGCGAAGAAGTCCACGTCGACGCCGTTGGGGATGACCACGGCGTCGCCGCCGAGGTGTTCCACCAGCGTGCGCCGGGCGTACTCGCTCACCGCGATCCGGGCGCTGATCTTCTCCAGCGCCGGCTGGAGGATCGGGTACGCGGCGATCATGGCTCGCGAGCGGGGGTTGGAGGTGTGGAAGGTCGCCACGATCGGGCCCTGGGCCGCCCAGCAGGACAGCAGTCCGAGGGAGGGCGAGGCGGGCTCGTGGATGTGGATCACGTCGAAGACGCCGTCGTGCAGCCAGCGGCGTACCCGGGCGGCCGACAGGAAGCCGAAGTTCAGCCGGGCGACCGACCCGTTGTAGGGCACCGGCACCGCCCGGCCCGCCGAGACCACGTAGGGGGGCAGCGGGGTCTCGTCGTCGGCCGGCGCCAGGACCGACACCTCGTGGCCGAGGCGGATCAGGTGCTCCGCCAGGTCACGGATGTGGAACTGGACGCCGCCCGGCACGTCCCACGAGTACGGGCACACGATGCCGATCTTCACTACGGGCGCTCCTCCAGGTCGTCGAGCCACAGGCGCTGCAGCATGTGCCAGTCCTCCGGGTGGGCGGCGATGCCCCAGGCGAAGGCGTCCGCGAGCGCCTGGGTCATGGCCGCGGTCTTCTCGGTGCGCGTCCCCGTGCCGGGCACCTCCACCTCGGGGTGGATCCGGCCGTGCATCACCGGGGTGTCGCCGTAGTGCAGGGTCGCCGGGAGCAGTACGGCGCCGGTCTGCTGGGCCAGCAGGGCCGGGCCCGCCGGCATCCGCGTCCTGGCGCCGAAGAAGTCCACCTCGACCCCCGAGGCCGACAGGTCCCGGTCCGCGACCAGGCAGACCAGGCCGCCGGAGCGCAGCCGCCGGGCCAGGGTGCCGAAGGCGGCGCCGCCGCTGTGCGGCAGCACCTCCATGCCCAGGCTCTCGCGGTAGGCCACGAAGCGGTCGTAGAGCGACTCGGGCTTGAGCCGCTCGGCGACCGTGGTGAACGGGACCCCGATGTGGCCGATGGCCCAGGCCCCCGCGAGGTCCCAGTTGGCCAGGTGCGGCAGGGCCACGATCACCCCGCGCCCGGTGGCGAGGGCCTCGCGCAGGAGGTTCTCGTCCTGGAAGCGGACCTCCGTGCTGAACCGCCGCGGGTCCATCGTCGGCAGCCGGAAGGATTCCATCCAGTAGCGCATGTACGAGCGCATGCCGGCGTGCGAGAGCTCGCGCAGCCGCTCGGGGGTCGCGTCCGGCACCACCCGTGCCAGGTTCGACTCCAGCCGCAGCACGCTCTTGCCGCGCCGCTTCCAGACCACGTCGGCGATCTTGCGGCCGAGGGCCACGGCGGCCGGTTCGGGGAGCTTCTTGACGCCCGCCCAGCCGAGCCCGTACAGGCCGTCGACCAGCTTGTCCTGTGCCTTGCCCATCAGGCGGTACCGCCCTCGGACCCGGCCGCGGCGTCGGCCTCGGCGGCCTCGCGACGTACGGTGACCACCCGCTGGATCAGGGTGACGAGCGAGCCCGCCGCCACGACCCACAGGGCGATCGGCAGCAGCACGCCGATCCAGGAGGGGACACCGAAGGTCTGGAGCCCGGACAGCCCGGCCGCGACCAGGGAGATCACCAGTCGCTCGGCGCGTTCGATGAGCCCGTTGACGGCGACCGGCAGCCCGATCGACTCGCCGCGGGCCTTGGTGTACGAGACCACCTGGCCGCTGGCCAGGCAGAAGATCGCCACGGCGCACAGCGCGTTGTCGTTCCCGTCGCCCGCGTACCAGAGCGCGAGACCGCCGAAGATCGCCGCGTCGGCCACCCGGTCGAGGGTGGAGTCGAGGAAGGCGCCCCACCTGCTGGAGACCCCGGCCTGGCGGGCCATGTTCCCGTCCACCAGGTCGGAGAACACGAAGAGGGTGATGGTGATCGTGCCCCAGAAGAACTCGCCCCGGGGGAAGAAGACCAGCGCTCCGGCCACCACTCCGGCGGTGCCGATGAGGGTGACCGCGTCCGGGCTCACCCCCCGACGGAGGAGAAACGCGGCGAACGGCGTGAGAACACGCGTGAAGAATGCACGCGCGTACTTGTTCAGCATGGCCTTCCCGGAGGGTCGCTGGGCCGCACGGCCACCACGGCCACCGGCTGGCCCATCGTAGCCAGCGCCCCGGGCCCGTCACGCCGCGCACCCACCGGTTCGCGCCGCGCAATCCGGCCGCCGTGCCACCGTCACGCTCCGGACAGTCGCCGGTACGACGTATGGACGCAGTGTGACACCGGTGCAAAGCTCGAAGGACCCCGATCACCCTCCTCACCGCGACACCAGGAGGCACGAGCAGCATGGGAGCCACATCACACCAAGCCGGAGCCGCCGGCAGGGCACTGACGGCCGACCGCCCCTCTTCCGTACGGAACGTCGTGCTGGTCGGCCACAGCGGTGCCGGCAAGACCACCCTCGTCGAGGCCCTGGCCCTGACGGCGGGGGCCGTGAACCGGGCCGGACGGGTCGAGGACGGGGGCACGGTCTCGGACTACGACGAGATCGAGCACCGCCGCCAGCGCTCCGTCCAGCTCTCCCTGGTCCCCGTCGAATGGGCCGGCATCAAGATCAACGTCCTGGACACCCCCGGATACGCCGATTTCGTCGGGGAACTGCGGGCCGGTCTGCGCGCCGCGGACGCGGCCCTCTTCATCGTCTCGGCCGCCGACGGGATCGACGGGGCCACCCGCATGGTCTGGGAGGAATGCCAGGCGGTCGGCATGCCCCGGGCCATCGTCGTCACCCATGTGGAGGCAGCCCGCTCCGATTACTCCGAGACGGCCGCCGCCTGCGGTGAGGCCTTCGGAGCGGAGGACCCCGACGCCGTCGTCCCGCTCTACCTGCCGCTGTACGGAGCCCGCGGACCCGACGGCCACGCCCCGGTCACCGGCCTGATCGGCCTGCTCTCCCGGCGCGTGTACGACTACTCCTCCGGCGCACGCGCCGAGCGCGACCCGGACCCCGCCGAGCTCGCCCTGATCGACGGCGCCCGCTCCCGGCTGATCGAGGGGATCATCGCCGAGAGCGAGGACGAGAGCCTCATGGACCGCTACCTCGGCGGTGAGGACATCGACGTCAAGACCCTGATCGACGACCTGGAGCGGGCCGTCGGCCGGGGCACCTTCCACCCCGTCCTGATGGCCGCCCCGGCCGCCGACGGCGCCCGTCAGGGCCTGGGCACCGTCGAACTCCTCGAACTGATCACCGGCGGCTTCCCCACCCCCGAGGAACGCGCCCCCGTCACCGTCACCGCCCCCGACGGCTCCCCGCGCCCCGCCGTCACCTGCGATCCGGCCGGACCGCTCCTCGCCGAGGTCGTCAAGACCTCCTCCGACCCGTACGTGGGCCGTGTCTCCCTGGTCCGCGTCTTCTCCGGCACCCTGCGCCCCGAGGAGACGGTGCACGTCAGCGGCCACGGGCTGGCCGACCGCGGGCACGAGGACCACGACGTCGACGAACGCGTCGGCGCCCTCACCTCCCCCTTCGGCAAACAGCAGCGCACGCTCGGCACCTGCATCGCGGGCGACCTCGCCTGCGTGGCCAAACTCACCCGCGCCGAGACCGGCGACACCCTCTCCTCCAAGGACGCCCCCCTCCTGATGGAACCCTGGGCGATGCCGGACCCACTGCTCCCCCTCGCGATCGAGGCCCACAGCAAGGCCGACGACGACAAGCTCTCCCAGGGCCTGGCCCGGCTCGTCGCCGAGGACCCCACGATGCGGCTGGAGCAGAACCCGCACACCCACCAGCTGGTCCTGTGGTCACTGGGCGAGGCCCACCAGGACGTCGCCCTGGAGCGGCTGCGGACCCGCTACGGGGTCCAGGTCGATCCCGTCCCGCACAAGGTCAGCCTGCGCGAGACCTTCGGCGCGAAGGCCACCGGCCGCGGCCGGCACGTCAAGCAGTCCGGCGGCCACGGCCAGTTCGCCATCTGCGAGATCGAGGTCGAGCCCCTCCCGCCGGGCAGCGGCATCGAGTTCGTCGACAAGGTGGTGGGCGGCGCGGTGCCCCGCCAGTTCATCCCGTCCGTGGAGAAGGGCGTACGGGCCCAGGCCGCCCGCGGCATCGCGGCCGGCTATCCGCTGGTCGACGTACGGATCATCCTGCGCGACGGCAAGGCGCACTCGGTGGACTCCTCCGACGCCGCCTTCCAGACCGCCGGCGCCCTCGCCCTGCGGGAGGCCGCCGCCGACACCCCCATCCACCTCCTGGAACCCGTCGCGGAACTCGACGTACAGGTCCCCGACGCCTACGTCGGCGCGGTCATGAGCGACCTCGCGGGCCGCCGGGGCCGCGTCGTCGGCACCGAACAGGCCGGGGCCGGCCGCACCCGGGTGCGCGCCGAGATCCCGGAGATCGAGATCGGCCGGTACGCCGTGGAGCTGCGCTCCGTGACGCACGGCACGGGCCGGTTCAGCCGCGCCTACGCCCGCCACGAGCCGATGCCGCCCCACCTCGCGGACAAGGTTCGCGAACAGGCCGAGAAGGGAAACCAATTGACATAACGTCACGCCCGCCGCCCACCCGACCCGCTTGCGGTGGGCGGCATTTCCCTGTCCCATGACCAAGGGGCGGTGTCCGCCGATAGGCTTTTCGGCGCGGCGGACGGAACGACAGGGCACAACGGGCACAACGGCTACGACGACTACGACGGCACGACAAAGAGCACAGTGGCACGGCGATGGGGGCAGCGGTGGCGGACGACGGTTTCGACTTCAGGCCCGGGGCACAGATTCCGCTCCAGGGGGGCGGCGGCCAGACCGCCGCGACCAACGCGCTCGCCTCCGCCGCGTACCGCGACGGCGGCAAGGACACCGCGCTGTCCTCGATACTCGGGGCCAACAGCGAGAACCACCCGGCTTCGGTGAAGCCCCCGAAGATCTCCCTGTTCGAGCCCAACCTCGGCGAGGCCTTCTGCCGGGCCGTGGAGGCCCGCACCCTCTCCCCCGGCCGCAAGCCGCTCATCCAGTCCTTCGGCGCCGACCCGCAGACCGTCGTCGAGCACTGCCTGGCGGCCTCCCGCATCCGCAAGGAACGCGACCGCAAGCTGCGCCTGATCATGCTGGTCTGCGGTGTGGTGTTCCTGCCCGGGCTGCTGCTGTGGCTCGGCCTGTTCCAGCTGCGCAAGACCCTCGCCAAGGGCGAGGGCAAAAAAAGCACGTGGATCGGGACCGCCCTGCTGGTCGGCGTCGTCCTCGTGGCCGCGGTGCTGCTCTACCGGGTGGTCTACCGGGCGCCGGGCAGCGGAGTGCTGGAGCTGTACCTGTTCGGCTCGCTGGCCGCCCCCGCGCTGGGCTGGTTCCTGGCCCGCCGGATCTGCGAGAACACCGCCGCCGACCTGCGCTCGCGCTGGGACGGCCTGCTCGGGGGCGGCGGGGTCGCCGCCAAGATCCCGGACGCGGTCCCCGGCAACCCCGACGAGAAGGCCCGCGAGGACCTGCGCCACCAGCTGGCGAAGCTGACCGCCGAGGACCGCAGCAACTCCGTCTTCTACGCCGGCCCCAAGGGCATCCTCGGCATGGGCACCCGCTGGGGCAGCTGGCAGATGGCCGAGGAGCTGGTCCCGAGGACCGAGGGCGCGGAGATCCACCCGTTCCGCAGCTGGGACGTCATACGCGCGATGGACGCCCAGCTGCGCAAGCTGGAGCGGGGCCCGCTGCACACCGGCGGCTTCCCGGCCGCCTCCATCCAGCACTGGATCGTCACACCCGTCGGCGAGGGCGCCGCGGAGGTCGCCCGGCCGAGCGGCGAGGACGTGGACACCTTCCTCGTCAAGCCGCACGAGATCACCCGGATCTGCAACGAGCAGCAGTTCAGCGCGGGCAACCGGCACTACCTCGGCATCCAGTACCCGCTCTGGGACGGCCAGCTCGTGATCACCATGCTGGTCACCGTGACCGTGCTCTACAAGACCCTGCGCGTGGACGTCACCGCCCACGCCCTCGGACCGGTGCACGGCCTGTTCACCACCAAGTCCAAGGCCCCGGTCATAGAGGTCCCCAAGTCCGTGCGCTTCTGGGAGACGGTGGAGCGCCCGCTGCCGCTGGTGGACGCGAGCGAGGTCGTCCGGCTGGCCGTGCGGGCCCCGCTGACCTGGTACCCGCCGCTCCTGGAGTACTTCGGCGGCAAGCTGGTCCTGCCCGAGCCCTTCGGTCTGCGGCACGTCTGGGCCGGCACCATGTGGCGCCACCGCTTCATGGCGGACGACGCGCTGCGCACGGTGGCCCCGGTCCTGCGTTCCGTGCACGCCGCGGCGTTCAAGGTGCTGGAGGAGAACGGCGTCGACACGGACCGCTTCACGAACCGTTCCTCGATCATGAGCGGCCTGATCCAGGAGCCCGCCCCGCGCAAGGCCGACGTCTACGACGCCTAGGTACGCTGAAGGGGACGGATCCGACCCGGGGAGGAACCACCATGACCGAGCGCAAGCCGCCCGGTGTCAGCTTCGAGTCCTTCGTGGACCGGCAGATCCGGGAAGCGGCCGACCGCGGCGAGTTCGAGAAGCTGCCGGGCTGGGGCAAGCCGATGGCCTCGCTGGACGCGCCCTACGACGAGCTCTGGTGGGTCAAGGGGAAGCTGCACCGCGAGGGCTTCTCCCCGCTGCCCCCCTCGCTCGCGCTGCGCAAGGAGGCCGAGGACGCCCTGGAGAAGGTCCGGGAGGCCCGTACCGAACGCCGGGTACGGGCCGTCCTCACGGAGGTCAACGAGAAGATCCGCGCGGCCCTGCTCAGGCCGCCGCCGGGACCCCTCCTGAACCTCACCGAGTTCGACGTCGAGGCCGTCGTCGCCGACTGGCGCGCGGACCGCGAGGCCTGAGGTCCTGTCGGGCCGAGGGCCCCGCACTGAGGGGCACGCACGGAGGGGCACGCGGCGCTGGGCCGGGAGCCTGAAATCCGATGGTCCCGGGCCCGTCACGTCCGTCCCGGGTGCCGGCGCCGGGGACGATGGGCGCGCCCGGCACGATCCCAGGGGTGGGGTGCGCCCGCCACCGGCACGGTGAGGGTGCCGAGATCTCCTGAGGCCGGACACGACGGCCGTCGCGGCCCGCTCCGCTCCGCAGACACGCAGAGGAGCACCCATGGCCACGTCGGCCCAGCCCCACCCGTCCACCGCCCCGGTCCTCATGACCCTCGCCGCGTTCGCCGCCACGGCGGCGGTCCCGCGTCCGTCGGGTGAGACCGGGCGGGAGCAGGCCCTGCGCGCCAGGTCCGGCATCACCGCGCACCTGCAGGACCCCACGCTCGCCACGGGCGGCACATGGCAGTTGAAATGGCTGGCCCTCAGTCCGGACAACGCGAACCTCGCCTACATCGCCTGGAACTCCGACGGCTCGAACCAGATCGTCGTGGCCGTCCGAGGCACCGTCTCGCAGCCGATCGACACGATGGAGGACCTCGACGTCGGCACGGTGGTGCCGTTCACCGCCGGCGGGTCGGCGGACATCGCCGTCTCGGCCGGTGCCATGGCCGCGTTCACCCAGGTCGCGACGGCGCGCGGGATCACCGGCGTGCCCGCCGGGCCGGAAGGGGCCGACGGGCCGGACGCCGCCATCCCCGTGGACGCGACGCTCGCGCAGGCGCTCGCCCTCCTCCTCGCGGCCGTGCCGTCCTCGCCCCAGCCGACGGTCTACGTGACCGGCCACAGCCTGGGCGGCTGCGTCGCCACCATGCTGGGCGCGTACCTCCAGAACCGGACCTGGACGCCGAACCCGCCGGCGTTCGCCCTCGTCACCTTCGCCGCCCCGACGGCCGGCCTCCAGAGCTTCGCCGACCACGTCGACGGCCTGCGGTGGATCCTGCACGAACGCCACGTCAACGCGTACGACGTCGTCCCGCTGGCCTGGTCCGACCTGCTCGAAGCCCGGAAGTGGTACCCGCTCCCCCAGGGTCCGGCGGCGACCCACGAGGTGAAACTCCTCCTGACGGAGGCCAACACGCTCAAGAAGGACAACGTCTACGTCCAGCCGCTCGCCGACAGCCCCATCACGTGGAACCCGTCGTACGGCTGGTACGACACGTTCGCCATCAACAGGACCACCGCCGACTTCACGGCCCAGGTCGCCTTCCAGCACTCCGATTTCAGCTACCTGTACCTGCTGGGCGCGCCCCGGATCCCCGCCGGCCCGGTGGTGACCGGGCTGAGCCCCACCGCCGGGGACGGCGGCACGCAGCTCACCATCAGCGGCACGGGATTCACCCCGGACAGCGTCGTCGACTTCGGTCCCGTCCCGTGCGGCGAGTTCGTCCTCGACCTGGAAGGGATGTGGATCAGGGCGGTCGTGCCCGACGGGGTCGGCATCGTCGACGTCCGCGTCACCAACCGGTTCGGCACGTCGCCCGCCGTCCCGCCGGGGCGCTTCGCCTACGGCGGGCCCGCACCCGTCGTGGTCGGCTCGGTCACCCCGAACCACGGGCCGGTCGGCACGCCGGTCGAGATCGTGGGCTCGGGCTTCGCGACGTCCGGCACGACCGTGCGGTTCAAGGACACCGTCGCGCACTCCGCCGTGGTCGAGTCCGCGACCCTCATCAGGGCGAAGGTGCCGCTCCGGCCGCTCGACGGATCGAACGCGGACGATGCGAAGACGGTGGACGTCACCGTGACCGTGGGCGTGGCCACGTCGCCCACCGGTCCGGTCGACGAGTTCACGTACGAGGCCGCGCCGGCCGGTGAGGGCGAACCGGGCTAGGGGTGTCTGACGGATCTCCGCGGCGTCGCGACGCCCGGCACGCACTCTCGCCGCACCGACCGAAAGCCCAAGTACGTCCAGTACGCGGGCTTCCGGTCGGCACGCCGAGAGCACGCACCGGACGCCGCTCCTTCCCCACGGACATCCGTCAGACACCCCCTAGGCCGTCCACCCGCCGGGGCGGATGAACGCTTCGGAGCACCCGGCAAGGCACTGCCAGGAGGGCTGGAGCATGTGCGTCATCGGCGACCGCGGTGGTTCCAGCCCCGGCAGCAGCAAGGGCTGGAAGGGGGCCAGTACCGCAAGGACGAGGAAGGCGATCCCGATGGCGGCCGAGAAGATGGGGCCCAGCCGCCACAGCTTCTCCACGAAGATCACCAGGGCCACCGCGGCCATGGTCAGGACGTTCATGACGCCGAGCGGGATGAGGACGATCATCAGCCCCCAGCAGCAGCCGACGCAGTACGCCCCGTGATGGGCCCCGACCCGCAGGTCGCGGGCCAGGGGCCGGAAGCCGGCGTAGCGCACGAGCTGGCCCATGGGGCTGCGGCAGTGCCGCAGGCAGAGGTTCTTCAGCGGGCTGAACTGGTACAGCCCGGCGATGAGGAAGGCACCTGCCCCGATCCACCGCCCGGTGCCGGGTTGGCCGTCCACCAGGGTCCCGGTCGCGGCGAGGAGCCCGTAGGCGATCAGGCCGAAGGCCGTCCAGGCCAGGAGGTAGCCGGCCACGAACTGGGCGGTACGGGCCGCGCGGACGGCTCCGGCCGACTGGCGGCCGATGGCCCGGGCCCAGGTGATCGCCACCGGGGCCACGGACGGGAACATCATGGCGATCATCATGATCAGCCACAGCAGCAGGAACAGCGGGATGCCCATGCCCATGGTTCCCGGTGCGACCCCCGTGTCACGGGCCTGGTCGACGACCAGCACCCAGGCGAGCAGGGCGATCGAGCCCATCACGGACCAGGCGAACGCCAGCTGCCGGGCCGACAGCAGGTTCGCCGGACGCAAGGGTGGTGACAGGGCACTCCGGTCGAGCCGCACGTTTCCAGCACATCACGGCGGACGGGTGCGTGCGCGGGCGGAACCGGTCCCCTCCGGGCGGCCGCGGCGGGGGGATAATCGACGTGGAGACCTGTACGACCCGGGCGTGGGCCGGTGATGTCTTCCTGGGGCACGGCCGTCCTCCCGGGACGACGACCGGTGCGGTCACGAGGAGGCAGGGAGATGTCCGAGACGACGGCGACTGTGCCGAGGTGGCACGCGGCGGGGGACTGGTTCGACACCTGCAAGTGCAACGTGCCGTGCCCCTGCTCGTTCGCGCAGCTGCCCACCTACGGCGATTGCGACGGCATCCTCGCGTGGCACATCCGCGAGGGACGCTACGGGGACGTGCCGCTGGACGGCCTCAACGTGCTGATGCTGGGCTCCTTCGTCGGCAATGTATGGGCCGAGCACTCCGATACGTACGCGGCGGTCTTCGTCGACGAGCGCGCCGACGACGCGCAGCGCGAAGCGCTCCAGATGATCTTCGGTGGCCAGGCGGGCAGCTGGCCGGCGGAGATGGTGCGCATGATGGGCGCGGAGATGCGCGGCATGGAGTTCGCGGCCATCGAGGTGGAGGTCGCCGACGACCTGTCGAGCTGGCGGGCCGTGGTTCCCGGCCGGGTCGAGGCGAGCGCGCGGGCACTCACCGGACCCAACACTCCCGAGGGCGCTCGCGTGCAGTCGACCAACCTGCCGGGCGCCGAGACCGGACCGGGCCAGGTCGCGACCTGGGGCCGCTCGACAGCGGACCGGGCCGACGCCTATGGCTTCCGGTGGAGCAGGGAAGGCCAGTCGAGCAAGCACATCACCTTCGACTGGACCGGGCCCGACTAGGCCGTCCCTGCTTTCCCTGGGGAACGGCCCGGTCGACTAGTCGACGGGCCAGGCGTCCGCGAGCATCTGACGGGTGTCTGCCAGGAGCTGCGGCAGCACCTTGGTGTGGCCGACCACCGGCATGAAGTTCGTGTCCCCGCCCCAGCGCGGCACGATGTGCTGGTGCAGGTGGGCGGCGATGCCGGCGCCGGCGGCCGCGCCCTGGTTCATGCCGATGTTGAACCCGTGCGCACCGGACGCCTTGCGCAGCGCGACCATGGCCCGCTTGGTGAGGTCCGCGAGTTCGGTGGTCTCGGGGCCGTCGAGCTCGGTGTAGTCGGCGACGTGCCGGTACGGGACGACCATCAGGTGGCCGCCGTTGTACGGGTAGAGGTTCAGCACGGCGTAGACGTGCTCGCCGCGCGCCACGATCAGGCCGTCCTGGTCGGACATCTCCGGAATCCCGCAGAAGGGACAGCCGTCCCCGGCCTCCGGGCCGGTCGGCTTGTTCTCCCCCTGGATGTAGGCCATCCGGTGGGGCGTCCACAGACGCTGGAACGCGTCCTGCGTACCCACACCGATCTGCTGCTCCGGCTCAATCGTCATAGGACGCAGCATATGACCTCGTCCCGGCGGACGAGGAAGGCCCCCGGAAAGTGATCGCTTTCCGGGGGCCCGCCGATTGCCGTGCGGCCGTGGATCAGACCTGGACGCGGTCGGCGACGACCTTCGCCAGCTTGGCCAGGGCCTCGTCCTTCGCGATGCCGTTCTCCTGCGAACCGTCGCGGTAGCGGAAGGAGACGGTGCCCGCGGCCATGTCCTCGTCACCGACGATGATCATGAACGGGACCTTGAGCTTCTGGTGGTTGCGGATCTTCTTCTGCATGCGGTCGGAGGAGGCGTCCACCTCGACCCGCAGACCCTTCTTCTTCGCCTCGGCGGCGAACTCCTGGAGGTACTCCACGTGCCCGTCGCCGATCGGGATGCCGACGGCCTGGACCGGGGCCAGCCACGGCGGCATGGCGCCCGCGTAGTGCTCCAGCAGCACCGCGAAGAACCGCTCGATCGAGCCGAACAGCGCACGGTGGATCATGACCGGGCGCTGGCGCGATCCGTCCGGGCCGGTGTACTCCAGGTTGAAGCGCTCCGGCAGGTTGAAGTCGAGCTGCACGGTCGACATCTGCCAGGTGCGGCCGATGGCGTCACGGCACTGGACCGAGATCTTCGGACCGTAGAACGCGGCGCCGCCCGGGTCCGGGACCAGCGGGAGGCCCTGCTTCTCGGCGACCGACTGGAGGACCGCGGTGGCCTCCTCCCAGACCTCGTCGGAGCCGACGAACTTCTCCGGGTCCTTGGTCGACAGCTCCAGGTAGAAGTCGGTCAGACCGTAGTCGCGGAGCAGGTTCAGCACGAAGGTCAGCGTGCGGTCGAGCTCCTCCGCCATCTGCTCCTTGGTGCAGTAGATGTGCGCGTCGTCCTGGGTGAAGCCGCGCGAGCGGGTCAGGCCGTGCACGACGCCGGACTTCTCGTACCGGTACACGGTGCCGAACTCGAAGAGGCGCAGCGGCAGCTCGCGGTAGGAGCGGCCGCGCGCGTCGAAGATCAGGTTGTGCATCGGGCAGTTCATGGGCTTGAGGTAGTAGTCGGTACCACCGTCGAGCTGCATGGGGGGGTACATGCCCTCCGCGTACCAGTCCAGGTGGCCGCTCTTCTCGAAGAGGGCGCCCTTGGTGGCGTGCGGGGTGTAGACGAACTCGTAGCCCTCTTCCTCGTGCCGCTTGCGCGAGTAGTCCTCCATGGTGCGGCGGATGATGCCGCCGCGCGGGTGGAAGACGGCCAGGCCGGAGCCGATCTCGTCCTGTACGGAGAACAGGTCGAGCTCGGTGCCCAGGCGCCGGTGGTCGCGCTTCTCGGCCTCGGCGAGGAAGTCGAGGTGCGCCTTCAGCTCGTCCTTCGACGGCCAGGCGGTGCCGTAGATGCGCTGGAGCATCGGGTTCTTCTCGCTGCCGCGCCAGTAGGCGGCCGCGTTGCGCATCAGCTTGAAGGCCGGGATGTTGCGGGTGGTGGGCAGGTGGGGACCGCGGCAGAGGTCCTTCCAGCACAGTTCGCCGGTCTTCGCGTCGAGGTTGTCGTAGATGGTCAGCTCGCCGCCGCCCACCTCGACGTTCGCGCCGTCGTCGGTGGACGCCGAGCCCTTGATCCCGATGAGCTCCAGCTTGTACGGCTCGTCGGCGAGCTCTTCGCGGGCGGCCTCGTCGGTGACCACGCGGCGGGCGAAGCGCTGGCCGCGCTTCTGGATCTCCTGCATCTTCTTCTCGATGGCCTTGAGGTCATCGGGGGTGAAGGGCCGGGCGACGTCGAAGTCGTAGTAGAAACCGTCGCGGACCGGCGGGCCGATGCCCAGCTTGGCCTCGGGGAACAGTTCCTGCACGGCCTGCGCCATGACGTGCGCGGTCGAGTGGCGCAGGATGTCGAGGCCGTCCGGGGAGGAGATCTCCACCGGCTCGACGGTCTCGCCGTCGCGCACCTCGTACGCGAGGTCCTTCAGTTCACCGGCGACGCGCGCGGCCACGATGGTGCGCTCGCCGGCGAAGAGCTCCGCCGCCGTAGTGCCCGTGGCCACCACGCGCTCGTCCCGCTCGGAATCGCGTTGGATGATCACACGGACGTCTGACACCGGTCACTCCTGACTCAAGGGATGCGCGAGCGAACACTGCGCGCCTGAATCGTACCGAGCCGGGAGGCCGCGCCGCCAAACGGTTACGGCCCGCCCGCCTGCGCTGGCTACCCTGGGCCGCGTCCGTCCGCCGCCGACCGCAGGAGTCCGCCCCGTGCCGAGCCCGCTCGTCCGCCCGCTGGACCTGACCGACGACGCGACCGCCGGGGCCGTGCACCGGATCGGCCGTGCCGCCTACGCGGTGGAGGCGGAACTGATCGGCTTCGACGGCATCCCCGCCCTCGGCGAGAGCCTCGCGGAACTGCGGGCGCGGCCGCTGCGCTGGCTGGGGGCCGTGTCCGGGGACGGCGCGGTCGCCGGGTTCCTGGCCTGGGAGGCGGCGGCCGAGGGGGTCGTCACGCTGGACCGGCTGTGCGTGGACCCGGCGTGGTTCCGCCGCGGCATCGCCTCGCTGCTGCTGCGGCACGCCCTGGCGGAGCCCTTCGCGGGCCGGACCGTCGAGGTCACCACGGGCGCCGGCAACACCCCCGCGGTGACCCTGTACGAACGCCTGGGCTTCGTCCGCGGCGCGGACTTCTCCCCCGTCCCGGGACTGACCATGGCCTCCTTCACCGGCGTCGGTGGAGCGGTTCTGGCGGCCCCGGCGGCCCCGGCGGCCCCGGCGGCCCCCTAGGACGGTTCGCCGATCGCGGTCGGCAGCGTCCGGAGCCGGCTGACGGGCGAGAAGACGAGCGCGACGACCACGGCGGCGGAGCAGGACGCGGCCACGGCCAGGGCGTTCCTCTCTCCGATCGCGCCCGTGAGCAGCCCGCCCGTCAGGCCTCCGAGGGCGCCGCCGCCGAAGAGCAGGGTGCGGAAGCAGGCGGTCATCCGGCTCATCATCGACGGGGGCGTGCTGATCTGGCGCAGGCTGACGATGATGACGTTGGCGATCCCGAGCCCGAGGTACGTGGTGAAGAACGACGCGGTCACGAGGCCCACCACCACCGGTTTCGGCCCGCCGGCCAGCACGATGACCGAGGGGCCGAGCAGCAGTGCGCTCTGGGCCGCGAAGTAGACCCGGCCGAGGGGGAAGCGGGCGATCGCCCGGCGGGAGACCAGTGCGCCGAGGAGGCCGCCCACGGAGGCCGTCGCGAAGACCGTCCCGAGCGTCGTGGGGCTCAGCTCCAGGCCGTGGGTCCCGTAGAGCAGGAACATGGTCCAGACGGTGATCATCGAGAAGTTGCAGCAGAACCCGACCAGGGCCAGCCAGCGCAGGACCGGCTGCCGCAGGACCCACCGCAGGCCGTCGCGCAGTTCCCCGAGGACGTGGCGCTCGGCCGTGGGCGCGGGCCGTGGTTCCGGCGTACGGATCAGCAGCAGCGAGAGCGCCGACACGAGGTAGGAGGCGGCGTCCACGAGCAGCGCCACCGGCGCGGTCAGCACGGACACCAGCACCCCCGCGAGCCCGGGGCCGGCGACGTCCGCGGCCGAGGAGCTGACGCCCATCTTCGCGCCGGCCTCGACGTAGTGCCGGGGGTCCTTGACCAGGGTGGGCACGAACGGCATCCAGCTCACGTCGAACAGCACCGAGGCGACGCCGATCGCGCAGGCGCAGACCAGGAGCACCGGCATGTCGAGGGCGTCCAGCCAGTGGAGCAGCGGTACGAGCGCGACCAGCACCATGCGCACGAGGTTGGTCCAGAGCATGACCCGCCTGCGCCGGACGCGGTCGACCCAGACCCCGAAGAGCAGGGCGAGTCCCATGTACGGGGCGAGCTGGACGAAGCGCAGCAGGCCGACCTGCTCGTCCGTGGCCCCGAAGGCGTGGATGGCGGTCAGGGGCAGGGCGAGGTTCGTGACCTGCGTGCCGAGGAGCGACAGGGTCTCGCCGAACCAGAACCTGAGGAAGTCCCTGTTGTGCCACAGGCTCCGCCCCGGCGCCGCTTCCCGTAGTGCTTCCCGCGCATCTTCAGTAGTGCTACTGTTATCCCTCATGTCAGACGATAGCACTACTGTCACTCTGATCGAAGGGCTGCGCGCGCTGCTGGCCGGCCTCTCACCGGGCGACCGGCTGCCGAGCAGCCGGGAGCTGATCCAGCAGTACCGGGTCGGCCCGGTGACCGTGTCCCGGGCCATCGCGCGCCTGGCCGCCGAGGGCGCGGTCGTCACCCGTCCCGGGATCGGCACGTTCGTCGCCCCGCGCGCCCTGACGCACGGGGAACTCCCCGACACCGCCTGGCAGACGGTCGCGCTCACCGACCGGACGGTGGACACCCGCTCGCTCACCGACAGCCTCGGGCCCGCGGCGGCCGGGACGGTCGTGCTGGACGGCGGCTACCTGCACCGGTCGCTGCAGCCCGTCGCGACCCTGAGCGCGGCACTGGCGCGGGCGGCCCGCCGGCCCGACGCCTGGGACCGCGCCCCGGCCGCAGGCCTCGCCTCGCTGCGCGCCGTCTTCGCCGAGCTGGCGGGGGGCGGCGTGACCCCCGACGACGTCCTGGTCACCGCGGGCGGCCAGAGCGCCCTGTCCATCGCGTTCCGGGCCGTGGCCGGGCCCGGCAGTCCGGTCCTGATGGAGTCGCCCACCTACCCCGGCGCCATCGCCGCCGCGATGGCGACGGGACTCCGCCCGATCCCCGTACCGACCGACGGGGACGGAGTACGGCCCGACCTGCTGGCCGACGCGTTCGCCATGACGGGCGCACGGCTCTTCTACTGCCAGCCGACGGTCCACAACCCGACCGGCACCGCCCTCGCGCCCGAGCGCCGCCGGCAGGTCGTCGCCGTGGCCAGGGCCGCCGGAGCCTTCGTCGTCGAGGACGACTTCGCACGCCACCTCGGCCACGGCGGGCCGCTGGCCGCGCCGCTGGTGGCGGAGGACCGGGACGGCACCGTCATCCATCTGAACTCGCTCACCAAGCCGGCGGCCCCGAGCCTGCGCATCGGAGCCCTGGTGGCCCGGGGACCGGTGATGGAACGCATGCGGGCGGTCCGCCGGGTGGACGACTTCTTCGTCGCCCGGCCCATGCAGGAGGCCGCGCTGGAAGTGGTCAACTCCCCCGCCTGGAACCGCCACCTGCGGTCCCTCGCCTCCACGCTGCGGAGCCGGTGCGCCGAGCTGGCGGCCGCCGTCGCGCGGGAACTCCCCGAGTGGACCCTCGGCCGGCCGCCGGCCGGGGGACTGCACCTGTGGGTCCGCCTCCCGGCCGGCGCGGACGCCGCCGTGCTCGCGCGCGCCGCCCGCGAGCACGGCGTGAGCGTCAGCGCGGGCGACCGCTACTTCGCCAGCGAGCCGCCCGGCGCCTTCCTGCGGCTCGCGTTCGCCGCGACCCCGTCCGGCGCGGAGCTGGCCGAGGGCGTGCGCCGGCTCGCGGCGGCAGCGGCGTCGACGCCCACGGGCTGACCCCGGCCGGCCCACCGCGGGAGTCGCCCCGGCGGGTCGGCCGCCCCGGTCGCCCCGGTCGTCCTCAGTCGTCCGACGGCAGGACGTCCTCCGGCTCGAAGCCGTCGTCCAGCGACTTCATCAGGCGGTCCCGTTCGACCTCGTCCAGGGGAACGGGCGTCACGTCCGTGGCGTCCGTCAGCCTGCGGAAGCCGCCCCGGCGCTGGAGCCGGCCGCTCACCCGGACCGGCAGGCCCACCAGGTGGGCGTGGCCCGCGATCCGGTACGCCTCCTCGTCAAGCGCGGCCCGCACGTACGGGACCTCCGCGCCCGCCAGCACCCGCAGCCGGACGGTCCCCCCGCCGCCCGCCGCGGCCCGCCGCATCCGGACCACCGCCCCCGCGAGCCGTACGGGGACCGCGGGTTCCTCCCGGGTGTAGCGGGCGGCGGCCTCCCGCAGCACCGGCAGGTCACCGGGCGAGAACTCCACCGGCTCGGGCCGCGCCGCGCACCCGGCGGGGACCCCGGCCGCGGGCGCCCAGGCCAGCGCGATCCGGGCCCCTTCGGAACCCCGCACGAGGGCGATCAGCGCGTCGGCGAGTTCCCGGCTGACCCCCGCCGCCACGGCGGCGTCGAAGGCGTCCATCCCGCCGGTGGCCCGCCGGTAGTCCACCGCCTCCCGGGCCGCGTGCAGGGCCTGGTGCAGCCGGGCCACCACGCCCCGGCCCCCGTCCACGGGCACGTACGCGGTGAGCCGGCGCCCGCCCGGCGAGGGCCCGACCAGCACCCCGTCGAGGACGCGTTCGGCCTGGGCCCGGTGGCGGGCACCGTAGTACCCGGCGCGCGCGCGGTCGGCGAGGGCGCCGGCCACCAGCAGCCGGCGGGCCGCCGAGCGCAGCTGTTCCTGGACGGTCCAGGCGGCCTCGCCCTGGTAGCCGTAGGGCCCGACGGGGATCTCGCGCTCCCAGCGGATCTCGTCGCTGGGCACGCTCAGCCCGAACAGCACCTCCCGCGCCGAGGCGAGCCCGCTGCGCGAGAGCGCGGTGAGCGCCTCCTCCAGCAGGTCCGCGCAGTCGGGGAAGGTACGGCTCTCGGGGACGAGCAGGCTGGTCCCGGCGCGGCCGGGCGGGGTCCAGCGCCCGTACCGGCCCGCCGCGCCGCCGCGCCGCAGCCATCCGTGCCGGTGCAGCAGCGCGCCGAGCACCTGCGGGTCGACCTGGGCGGGATCGGGCGTGCCCGGGGAGAGTTCCGGGGGCGGCAGCGGTTCGAGGTGGGGCGAGTGCCAGTGCATCAGGGTGTCCCTCCCGACCCGACCCGGGTCATGATCTCGCACAGCGCCCGGTCGTCGAAGATCCGCGTGGTCGGGATCCGTACGGTGGTCCGGCGCCGGCCGGTCACGGGGTGCCCGGCGAGGTTGGTCCAGTAGCAGCAGTGCCGCAGGTCGAGCCGGTCGTGCCCGGCGCCGATCCACTGCTCCCGCTCCCGCGGTACGAGCATCACGACGAGGATCTTGTGGACGGCGACCGGCGTCCGCGCCAGCTTCACCAGGTGCTCGTTGTCGAGGGTGAAGCCGAAGGTGGCCCCGGCCGGCCGGGGCGGTATCTGATAGGTCGCCTTGAGCTGCACCTTGATGGTCACCTCGTCGTCGACGACGTGCTCCGGGGCGCCGTGGCTGACGTGCCAGTCGATGCCGTTGTCCGGGAAGGGCTGGGAGAGCGAGCAGCCGGCCGCGGCCGCGACGGCGTGCAGGTATCCCACCTGGAGGGTCTCCATGCAGGCGGTGGTGGCGAGCGTGCCGCGCAGCGGTCCGGTCCGCGGTCCGGTGGGTCCGGCCGGTCCGTGCAGCAACCCGCCCGGTTCGGGCTGTGCGAGCGCCATGGCCGGCCCCCCATGCCTTCCGGGCTCTGCCGTGAGCGGGAACGGGGTGACGACCGGTCATGCGTACGACCCCCCAGGGAAGTTGTCTCCGCACCCGGGTGCCCGCAAACGGCGTACGGGGCAAACGGCCCGGGTATCACCGCTTCGGCAAGGTGGCACGTTCCGTGGCGGTTGTGCCCGGGGGCGCCCCATCTGTCGATCGGGGACGAGGAGTTCGCCATGACACGCTGGTACGAGGGCCCGCTGGCCGCATTCGACACGGAGACCACCGGGGTGGACGTCGAGCAGGACCGGATCGTGTCCGCCGCGCTCGTCGTGCAGGAGTGTGCGGGAGGCCGCGTCCGCACCACCCGGTGGCTGGTCAATCCCGGCATCCCGGTGCCGCCGGGTGCCACGGAAGTGCACGGCCTGACCGACGAGCACCTCCAGCGTCACGGCCGTTGGCCGGCGCCGGTGGTGGAGGAGATAGCCCGCGCGCTCGGTGAGCAGCAGGTGGCGGGCCGGCCGGTGGTGGTGATGAACGCGCCGTTCGACCTGACGCTGCTGGACCGGGAGTTGCGCCGGCACCGGGCCTCGACCCTGGCCCGGTACCTGGACAACCGGCCGCTGACGGTGCTGGACCCGCGGGTGCTGGACAAGCACCTGGACCGCTACCGCAAGGGCCGGCGGACGCTGACGGACCTGTGCGCGCACTACGGGATAGAGCTGGAGGGCGCGCACGACGCGACGGCGGACGCGATGGCCTCGCTGGAACTGGTCCGGGCGGTCGGGCGGCGCTTCGCGGGGCGGCTGGAGCGGCTGACCCCGGCGGAACTGCACGCGCTGCAGGCCGTGTGGCACGCGGCACAGGCGCGCGGGCTCCAGGCGTGGTTCACCCGGCAGGGCACCCCGGAGTCGGTGGATCCGCACTGGCCGCTGCGCCCGGAGGTGTCGCAGGCCGCGTAGGGGCCCGTACATGCGGAAGGCCGGTCCGTCAGTGACGGACCGGCCTGTCCCGGTGGGCGATACTGGGATCGAACCAGTGACCCCTTCGGTGTGAACGAAGTGCTCTCCCGCTGAGCTAATCGCCCGGGAATGGACTGAACAATACAAGAGCCTCGGGGTCTGTTCAAACCGCTTCCCGCTCGGCGTCCAGCAGGGCCGCGAGACCGCGCCGCCCCGCCCGCATCATCAGGGTGTGGTTGAGCCGCAGGACCGGCCGCCCGACGAGCGCGAACGGCCGCAGCGGGGCCGCCCGCAGCTCGACCTCCTGCTCGTAGACGGCGCGTGCGGTCGCGGGGCCGGCGGCGCGCGGGCGTACGGTCCACCGCGCCCAGCCTTCGAGGTCCCCGCGCACCGCCACCTCCAGGACGCCCCGCGCGGGATCGCGGAGCAGGCCGGTGAGGGTGACGTGGATCGCGTACGGGAGGACGGAGCGGATCACGGCGGTACCGGTGTGCTCGTCGACCGGCCGGACCCGGCGGACCTGGGGCCACCACCGGGGGTAGTGCGCGGGGTCCTCCAGCCGCGCGAACACGAGGGCGGGCGGGGCGTCGAGGTCCCACACGTCGCGGAAGCGGTAGTGCGTCCAGCTCGGCATGGCCCCAGTCTGGCGCGGTGGCGGGGTCCGCGTCCGGCCGTCCGGGGTTTTGGTGCCCGGGGTGCCCCGGGCGCCCGGGGTGTGCGCGGACCCCAGGGGTACTCAGCGCCGATCTGAGTACGCACGCCCATGTCCTGAGGGAGTGACGGGCACCACACTCCGGCTATGGACACGCCCCTGCCGCCCGCCGAGGAGCTGGCGCTGATCGACCGCGAGCTGGCCCGACTGGACGCCCGGCGGCTGTATCTGTTGACCCGTCGGGAGTGGCTGGTGCGTCTGCTGTGGCAGCAGGCACCGGCCCCGGCGCCGGCCTTCCCTCCGGTGGCCCACGGGGGGCCGCCCTCGACCGGCCCGAGCGCGCAGAACGTGCTGCTGACCCTGGGCGCGGTGCTGCTCGCCGTGGCCGCGCTCGCCTTCACCCTGGTCAGCTGGGGTTCGCTGGGCATCGGGGGCCGCTCCGCGGTGCTGGCCCTGCTGACGGCCGCGGCGCTCGCCGCGCCCGCCGCGCTGCTACGGCGCGGGCTGCGCTCGACGGCCGAGTCGGTGGCGGGCGTCGCGCTGCCGCTGACCGTGCTGGACGCCTACGCCCTGCACGCCGTGGGCCTTCCCGGCACCGGCGGCGGGGCGTACGCGGCGGGGGCGGCGGCCGTGCTGGCGGGGCTCTGGGCCGGGTACGGGGTCGCGCTGCGCGGGCTGCGGCTGCCGCTGCCGGCCGCGGTGGCGGCGGCGCAGCTGCCGTTGCCGCTGGCGGCGGCCGTCACCGGGGCGGGGCCCCTGGCGGGCGGCTGGGCGCTGCTGGTGACGGCCGCGCTGGACGTGGCGCTCGCGACGGCGGTGTCCCGACGGGCGGTACGGCTGCCCGCGGCGGTGGCCGGGGGGCTGCTCGCCGCGATGGCCCTGTCCACGGGGCTGGCGCTCTCCCTCGCGGCTCCCGGGACGGCCGGTCCGGCGGGGCTGCTGGCGGCGGGGGCGCTGCTGGGCGTGGCGGTGGCCCGGCGCGAGCCGCGGGCCTGGGCGGCGGCCGTCGCGGGGGGCCTGGCGGGGGTGGCGGCGGTCGGGGCGCTGGCCCCGGCCGGGCCTGCCCCGGGGTGGGCGGTCGCGGTGCGGGTGGCGGCGGCACTGGCCCTGCTGGTGGCGGTCCCGCGGATGGGCGGGCTGCCGGAGCCGGTGCGCCGGGGACTGCTGTGGGCCGGGGCGGCGGTGTCCGTCCTGGGGGCGCTGGCGGCGGTCCCGACGGTGGCGGCGGCGCTGCTCTCCGGGCTGGGGGTGCTGCGCGAGGTGTGGGCGGCGACGACCCCGCGGCCGGCCGGGGACGGGTACGGGATCCCGTACGTGGTGACGCTGCTCCTGGCGGCCGGGGCGCTGGCGCGGCCGGCCGGGGTGCTGCCGCGCCGGGAGTCGCGGACGGCGGCGGCGGTGTGCGCCGGAGCGGCCCTGTTCGTGGCGCCGGTGGTGGCGGGGCTGCCGGTGGCGGCGGTGCTCGCGGCGCAGCTGGCGGTGACCGCCGCGGCCGGGGTGGCGGCGCTGCGGGCCACGGACCGCGGCGCCGCCGGCGCGGCCGGGGGCTGCGCGGCGGCCGCGGCCCTGGACGTGTCCCTGACGGCCCTGGACGGCCGCCTGGCCACCTTCGCGGTGTTCGGCCTGCTGGGGGCCGGCTGCGCGCTGGGGGCGGCGTACGGGCCCGCCGAGCGGGCCGTGCGGGCGGGCGGGGCGGTGTGCGCGGTCGGGTTCGCGACGGCGACGGCGGTGGCGATGGGCGCGTCGGCGGGGCTCGCCCTCCCGTGGCGGGCGGTCGCCGTGCCGGCGGTATCGGCCGTGGTGGTGGCGCTCGCGCCGAGGCTGGGTCCGGTACGGGTCCCCGCCGAGGCGGCGGCGGGGACGGCGGGGGTGCTCGCGGTGCTCCTGGCGGCCGGGGACCGGCCGGTGCTGGCCCTGGTCCTCGCGCTGGGCGGGGTGCTGTGTGCGGGCGCCGCGGTGCGCCCGGACCGGCGGGCGCTGGGCTGGGCCGCGGGGGCGCTGTTCGTGGCGGCCTCGTGGGTGCGGCTGGGCGCGTCGGGGGTGACGGCGGCGGAGGCGTACACGCTGCCGGTGTCGGTGCTCGCCCTGGCGGTGGGTCTCGTGCGGCGCCGCCGGGACCCGGCGGCCTCGTCGTGGGCGGCGTACGGTCCGGGGCTGGCGGCGACCCTGCTGCCGAGCCTGGCGGCCGTCTGGGGGGACCCGTACTGGCCGCGCCCGCTCCTGCTGGGCCTGGCGGCGCTGGGCCTGACCCTGGGCGGGGCGCACCGCAGGCTGCGGGCGCCACTGCTGCTGGGCGGCGCGACCCTGGCGGCGGTGGCCGTGCACGAGCTGGCCCCGTACGTGGTCCAGGCCGTCGGGGCGCTGCCGCGCTGGCTGCCCCCGGCCCTGGCGGGTCTGCTCCTGCTGGTGGTGGGGGCGACGTACGAGAAGCGGCTGCGCGAGGCCCGCAGGCTCCGGGAGGCCCTCGGCCGGCTCCACTGAAGGAGGCCCGGACCGGCGGGAGCCGGGTCCGGGTCCGGGCGGGTACGACAGAGGCCCGGAGACTCTTCCGAGTCTCCGGGCCTCTGCTCCGGGTGGGCGATACTGGGTTCGAACCAGTGACCCCTTCGGTGTGAACGAAGTGCTCTCCCACTGAGCTAATCGCCCGGACGCACCGCAAACATTACCGCATGTCAGGGGTGCTCCATGACCATCCCCGGACGGTCACTGGTCCTTCAGGTTCCACGGCAGCGCGAGGCCGTACTTCCACAGGTAGAAACCGATCAGCGCGCCCGCGATGGCCAGGCCGACCCCGGTGAGGATGATGTTGCGGCGGCGCACCTTCGGGTCGAGCGCCTTCTGCGCGGCCTCGCTGACCTTGCGCTTGGTCCAGCGCAGGACGAGGTGGGCCCAGGCGAACTCGGTGGCCCAGATCGCCAGGCCGGCGAAGATCGCCACCCAGCCCGGACCGGGCAGGACGAGCATGGCGATGCCCGCGCCGATGACGGCCAGGCCGACGACGAAGACGCCGACCTGCCAGCTCAGGTGCAGGCTGCGGTTGGCCTTGATGAACGCAGGCGCCTTCGAGACGTGCGGCGTCTCTTCGGCGGCCGGTTCGGTGGTGGCGGACTCGTCGGCCCCTCGGTCACTCCCCGTATTCATGGCTCCGAATCTACCGGAGCCGGAAGCACACGTGAATGCCGCTTTGGATCCGCCGTTCGAGGGACCCAGAGGTCCGCAAAACGGTCAGAGGGGTTTACAACGGCACCGTAGGTGGCATGTCGATTTCGCCGACGTGCGAATCCCCGAGCGCACACTGAGCGAAAGGCCCTGGCGCTTATGAACACCACGGTCAGCTGCGAGCTGCACCTGCGCCTCGTTGTGTCGAGCGAGTCCTCACTGCCTGTTCCCGCGGGCCTGCGGTATGACACGGCCGATCCCTACGCCGTGCACGCCACCTTCCACACCGGCGCCGAGGAGACGGTCGAATGGGTATTCGCCCGCGACCTCCTCGCAGAGGGCCTCCACCGGCCCACCGGAACCGGCGACGTCCGCGTCTGGCCGTCCCGCAGCCACGGTCAGGGCGTCGTGTGCATCGCCCTGAGCTCACCGGAGGGAGAAGCGCTGCTCGAAGCACCCGCCCGAGCCCTCGAATCGTTCCTCAAGCGGACGGACGCCGCGGTCCCACCCGGGACCGAACACCGGCACTTCGACCTCGACAAGGAGCTCTCCCACATCCTGGCCGAAAGCTGAGCCAGCCCTACAGCCGCTCGACACCGTCCGACTCGGGGCGACGGTGCGGGTCGGACAACCACATACGGCAGTGCCGGCGCTGTTCTCGCGGAAGCCGACCGCGAGGACGGCGCCGGTGCGCTTGGGCCCGCCCGGGGAGGTAACCGCTAGAGTCGGCCCCCCAGCGGCGGCGGCGGTCCGTCGCCGCAATGCCGGCCTCCAGGGAGCGACCCCGTGCAGATCCCCCACGACACCCGTCGCGCGCTCGACGTCGTCGTCGCGCTGGTGAACACCGCGGCCGAGCCGGACCAGCCGGACGGCCTGTCCGACGTCGCGGCACTGCGCGGCTTCGTCAAGGAGCACGCGATCAGCGACGTCGGCGAGCTCGGTGCCCGCGACCTCGCCGGCGTGCGGACCGTGCGCGGCAAGTTCGCCCAGGTCTTCGCGGCACCGAACTCCCGTGCGGCGGCCGCACTGATCAACGAACTCGTCGCCACCGCGGGCACCACCCCGCAGCTCACCGACCACGACGGCTACGACTGGCACGTGCACTACTTCGCGCCGGGCGCCTCGGTGGGCGACCACCTCGCGGCGGACGGCGGCATGGCGCTCGCCTTCATCGTGGTCTCGGGCGAACAGGAGCGGCTGCGCCGCTGCGAGGCCCCGGACTGCCGGCGGGCCTTCGTGGACCTGTCCCGCAATCGCTCCCGCCGCTACTGCGACAGCCGGACCTGCGGGAACCGGCTGCACGTGGCCGCCTACCGGGCGCGCCGCAAGGAGGCCGACTCCCAGCCGGAGGGCTCAGAGCAGGTACAGGTCGTGGACGGCGGCGAACAGCAGCAGGCTCCCGATCACCCCTAGGAAGATCATCAGAGGGGGCTGGGAGAGGGCGAAGAGGCAACCGCGCCCCTCGGGGGAGAGCGGGGCCGGCGGGACGGCGGCCTGGGCGAGGGGGACCTCGGCGACGGAAGGGAGAGCCTGCGGCTCGTCCTGCGATGTGTCGAGCATGTCGGGGCGATGATCGCGCAGCCCGTCCCGGTTCGGCCCCCAACACGCCATTCGGGGAGCGGGAGCCGGCCCTCTCTCGTCAGTTCAGGTGGTTCCCGGCCACTTCTCCCCCGCGCCCGGCCGCGCGTGCGCTATGGCCCCGGGGCGGCTTCCGGGCACCGCGCCCGCGCCACCCGGCCTGGATGCCGTGCTCCTTCCGGCCTAGATGCCGTGCTTCTTGAGGATGGCCTCGATGTCGGAGAAGTCCTCGGCCGGGGGCGCGGCGGCGGCCGGGGCGGAGTCGGTACGGGCTCCGGTGCCGAGGGAGGGGGCGGAGGCGGCGGGGGCCACGGCCTCCCGGGCCGCGCCTCCCCGGGCCGCCTTCGCGGGCCGCTCCCTGCCGAGGCCGCGGCGCTCCACGCTCCGGGTGGTCACCAGGAGCAGCCAGGCCAGGCCCAGCAGGCCGAAGCCGATCCAGACGGACGGCCGGAAGACGATCCCGGACAACCACTCCACCACGCCGGTCATCACCAGGCCCACCGGCACCAGGGAGTACGCCGCGATGCGCGTGGCGGTCAGGAAGCGCCTGCGGTACGCGGTCACCGCGGCGATGCCCAGTCCCGCGGCGGACACCGCGGAGCATATGGTTTCGGCGAGCATGCGGTCCTCCGACCCTGGACGGATGGGCGATCTGTCCCTTCCATCCTGCACCGGCGGATGCCGTCGGGGCCATGTCCGAAAGGCCTGCGGCGCGGATCTCCGGGACATCTCGGGGTCGGATCTCCTCCCCGGGGGGTCTGGGAGACTGTCCGCATGACCGATTCCGTGATCCTCGACGTCTGGTGCGAACTCCAGTGCCCGGACTGCCACAGCGCTCTGGACGACGTGCGCGCCCTGCGGGCCCGCTACGGCGACCGGCTGGACATCCGGCTGCGCCACTTCCCCCTGGAGAAGCACAAGCACGCCTTCGCCGCCGCGCAGGCCGCCGAGGAGGCCGCGGAGCAGGGCAAGGGCTGGCCGTACGCGGAGGCCGTCCTGGCGCGCACCGCCGAGCTCGGTGAGCGCGGCGAGGCCGCCCTGCTGGACGTGGCGCGCGAACTCGGTCTGGACGCGGAGGAGTTCGACACCGCGCTGATCGACGGCCGGCACATCCTGATCGTCGACGCCGACCAGGCCGAGGGCAAGGCCATCGGCGTGACCGGCACCCCGACCTACGTGATCGACGGCGAGCGCCTCGACGGCGGCAAGAGCCAGGAGGGCCTGCGCGCCCGCATCGAGGAGATCGCGGACCGGCTCCTCGGCGCCTCCTAGATCAGCTCCTTCGCGTAGTTGAAGTGCGTCGCCCGGTAGCCGAGGGACTCGTACAGGCGCAGCGCCGGGGCGTTGGCGGCGAACACGTGGAGGGCCAGCCGACGGTGTCCGGCGGCCAGGGCGGCGTGCTCCGCGAGGAGCATCAGGTCGCGCCCGTGGCCGCGCCCCCGGTGTTCCGCGGCGACCTCGACGTCGAAGACGTACGCGCCCTCCCCGGCCCCGGAGACCCAGACGTGCCCGACGGGGACGCCGGCCGCCTCCAGGACGGTGAGGGTCACTCCGGGGGTGTCCGGTCCCAGCGGGAGCAGCGCGTCGTGGTCGGCCCGCGCCTTGTTGCGGGCGGCCTCGGGGTCCATGCCGCGCCCGGTCCAGCTCGCGGCGTACGCCTCGCGGGCCCGCGGGTTCCAGGCGGTGTACTCGGCGGCCGTCATCGGGCGGCCCCGTACCCCGGCGGAGAGGGCGGGCGGGTCTTCCGGGAGGTCCTTGGCCATGTTGCGGCCCTGCTCGACGTAGCCCAGGGCCGCCGCCAGCCGCAGCCCGCCGGGCGAGCCGGCCGGTACGGAGAGGCGCACCCGGCGGCAGCCCCAGCCGCGCAGCACCTCCTCGGCGGCGAGCGCCGCGACGGTGGCGCGGCCCCGGAGGCGGTCGCGTTCGTCGATGGCCAGGTCGCGGATCTCCCCCACGGTCGGCCCGAAGGGGGTGTCCGCGGCGATCAGCAGCGCCCCCACGCGCCTGCTGTTGACGCGGACCTCGTAGGGGCGCGAGCGGGCACCGTCCTCGCTCTGCAGGAGCGGCCCCGAGGGCCGCAGGGTGGTGGTCATCCGTCGAGTTCTACCCGCCCCGCGGCTCCGTGACTACGGGCCGTGCCCGCCGGTCCCGCTCAGGGGTCGATGTCGGAGGCGGCCCGCTCCTCGAAGATCCGCATCGCCTTGCCGGTGACCGGGCCCGGGGCGGCCAGGGTGCGGCCGTCGACGCGGTGGACGGCCTGTACGTCGCGCAGGGTCGAGGTCAGGAAGACCTCCTCGGCGCGCTCCAGCGCGTCGAAGGGCAGGTCGGCCTCTTTGGCGCCGGTCCATTCGACGGCCAGCGCCCGGGTGATGCCGGCGAGGCAGCCCGAGACCAGGGGCGGGGTGTACAGCTCGCCGTCGAGGACGACGAAGACGTTGGAGCCGGTGCCCTCGCAGAGCCGGCCGACGGTGTTGGCGAAGAGGGCCTCGGAGGCCCCCTCCCCGTGCGCGCGGGCCAGGGCCACCACGTTCTCGGCGTAGGAGGTGGTCTTCAGACCGGCCACCGCGGAGCGCTCGTTGCGCACCCAGGGCACGGTGATCACCGCGGTGGTGTCGGGGCGGCGGACGGTCTCCCCGATGGCGACGGTCAGCGTGGGTCCGCTGTCGCCGCGCTCGGAGCCGAGGGGGGAGAGGCCGCCGGTGTAGGTGATCCGGAGCCGGCCGAGCGGCACGGGATGTTCGGCCACCACGGCGGCGCAGGCGCGGCGCACCTCGTCGAGGTCGGGGTCGGGCAGGCCGAGGCCGCGGGCCGAGCGGGTCAGCCGGTCCAGGTGGCGGGTGAGCGCGAAGAGGGTCCCGTCCTGGGCCTTGACCGTCTCGAAGACCCCGTCGCCCACGGTGAGCCCGTGGTCGAGTACGGACACCTTCGCGTCGTGGTCGTCCCGCAGCGTTCCGTCGAGCCAGATCCTCACCGTACGGTTCCTCCACTCAGGTCGCGGGCCCCGTTCGGGCCCGGCTCTCGCACCCCTGACGCTAGCGCGACCAGCCGGGCCGCCTTGAGCTCGGTCTCCGCCCACTCCCGCTCGGGGTCGGAGCCCCAGGTGATGCCCGCTCCGGTCCCGAAGCACAGGCGGGGGCCGCCGGGGGCCGTGCGGTCGATCCAGAAGGTGCGGATGCCGACGGCCAGGGCGGCGGTGCCCCGGTCCGCGTCCACCCAGCCGATGCCGCCGCAGTAGGGGCCGCGCGGGGCGGTCTCCAGTTCGTCGATGATCCGCAGGGCGGAGGACTTGGGCGCGCCGGTGACGGAGCCGGGCGGGAAGGTGGCGGCGAGCAGCTCCGGCCAGCCCGCGCCCTCGGCGAGTTCTCCGCTGACGGTGGAGACCAGGTGGACGAGGCCGGGGTGCTCCTCCACGGCGCACAGCTCCGGGACGGTGACCGAGCCGGTCGCGCAGACCCGGCCCAGGTCGTTGCGGACCAGGTCCACGATCATCACGTTCTCGGCGTGGTCCTTGGGCAGCAGGTCGGCCACGGTGCGGCCGGTGCCCTTGATGGGGCCGGACTCGATGCGGCGGCCGTGGCGGCTCAGGTAGAGCTCCGGGGAGGCGCTGGCGATCTCCACGCCGTGGGCCGGGAGACGAATCGTTCCTGCGTAGGGAGCGGGGTTCCCGCGCGCGAGCAGGGCGGTGAGGGCGTCCACGTCGGCCCGCGCGGGGTCCGGCAGCGGCGCGGACATCACGCGGCAGAGGTTGGCCTGGTAGACCTCACCGGCCTCGATGTACGCGCGTATCCGGCGCACGCCCGCGACGTACGCGCCGCGGTCCAGCGAGGAGGACCAGCGGCCGGCGGCCGGACCGGACCAGGCCCCGGGCACGGGGGCCGGGACGGGGTCGGGACGCACGTCCCCGAAGCGCGCGCAGACCAGCCGGCCTTCGAAGTCTGCGGTCACCGCCCAGAAGCCGGAGGAGTCGAGGGCCGAGGGGTCACTGGTGACGTCACGGAGGTCGGTCGCGAGGAGGCCGCCGAAGCGGGCCAGGGGAGGCAGGTCGTGCACGGCTGCGAGTCTATGACCGGTGACGCGATGGCGCCGGTGGGGTGGCCGCCGGGTGACCGGTGGTGATCGGGCCGCAGCACGCTGCGGAAACGCGTTTTTGAGCTGGCCCGGGAATCCGCTAGAGTTCAACACGTCGCCAGGGAGCGAAGGGGAAAAACCCCGGAGCGAACACGGTGACCTGCGGACGTAGCTCAGTTGGTAGAGCACCACCTTGCCAAGGTGGATGTCGCGAGTTCGAGTCTCGTCGTCCGCTCGAAGTGGGGGATTTCTTCCCGAGAACCCCTACAGCTCCATGGTGGAGTGGCCGAGAGGCGAGGCAACGGCCTGCAAAGCCGTCTACACGGGTTCAAATCCCGTCTCCACCTCCAAGGACGATTAGCTCAGCGGGAGAGCGCTTCCCTGACACGGAAGAGGTCACTGGTTCAATCCCAGTATCGTCCACTGATCCGCAAGGATCCCCGCGCGATTAGCTCAGCGGGAGAGCGCTTCCCTGACACGGAAGAGGTCACTGGTTCAATCCCAGTATCGCGCACGCAGTACACGTACCACCTGCGGTTTCACACCGCGGTCCCGCGCGATTAGCTCAGCGGGAGAGCGCTTCCCTGACACGGAAGAGGTCACTGGTTCAATCCCAGTATCGCGCACCACCTCCGGAAGCCCCGGCCGTTCCCACGGCCGGGGCTTCCGCGTTCCCGGGTGCCGACCGGCCTCAGGAGGAGAAGAGCATCCGGCCGAATCCGCCCTTGTGGTGACCGTGGTGTCCGTGTCCGTGGCCGTGGCCGCCGTGCTGCGGGGCGCCCCAGGCCGGGGCCGGAGCCACGTGGGCCGGGTACGGGGCCGGCGGCGCGGCGGGCGGCGGGACCTGGCCGTACTGCTGCGCCGTGTACTGGGACTCCAGACGGGTCAGCGCCTCCAACTCGCCGTAGTCGAGAAAGATGCCGCGGCAGCCGCTGCACTGCTCGATCTGGACGCCGTTGCGGTTGTAGGTGTGCATCATCGCGTGACACTTCGGACACTGCATGACCGGATCAACTCCTCGCCGTTCGCGTCGGCGCCGGATGCCCACCCGGCGCCTCCCGCTCACCTTACGACGGAGTCAGGGCTCCAACTCGGCCCGGAATGTAGCCATTCGGACACAGGAATCCAGCATCAGCCGCTCCCCCTCGTCCAGCGGGCGGCGGGCGGGCGCCGCCTTGGCGAGGGCGAGGGCCGCCGTCTGTACGGTCAGCGCCCGCGCGGCCAGGTCGAGTTCCGGCCAGGGGTCGCTGCCGGGCGGGCCGGCGGCCGGGCCTCCCGCGGCCCGGTAGGCGTCGAGGAAGCGCAGCCAGGCCTCCGGGGCGAGGATCCCGGCCGCGTACCAGGCCGCCGGGCGGGCCAGGTCCCAGGCGGGCGCCCCGAGGCCGAGGTCGTCGACGTCGATGAGCCGCCAGGGACCGTCGGGGACGGGGTGGCGGACGAGCTGCCCGAGGTGCAGGTCGCCGTGGCACAGCACCGCCGCCCCGGCCGGGGGGACGCCCTCGCCGCGAGCCCAGTCCGGGAGGGTCGCGGCGGCGGCGCGGACCGCCCGGACCCCGTCCGGGTCCGGCTGCGGGGCTCTGGCCAGGCGACGCAGGGCGCGGGCCACCTTGGCCGGGCCGCGCATCGGCGGGAGGGGTCCGGGGAGGTCCCCGGGTTCGGTCCGGTGCAGGGCCGCGAGCAGCCGGGCGGCCTCCTCCCAGGGGGCGTCCTCGGGGCGCGCCGGATCCACGGGGGTCCCGTAGGGCCACAGCGTGACGGTGCGGCCGTGGACGGCCCCGGTGCGCAGCGGGGGCAGCAGCACCCCCGCGAGGGCTCCGGAGCCGGCGACGCGGATGCGGGCCGCGAGGGCCTCCGGGTCGCTGCCCGGGGCGTGCGCCTTGGCCACGGCGTCCCCGCAGCGCACGACCGTCCCGTCGGGGCGGTCGGCGAGGAGGACGTAGGGCTGCGCGGGGCCGCCGCGGGCCCAGGCGGCGAGGGCCGCGGGCAGCGGGGCGGGCAGCGGCAGTGCGCTCACGCGGCGACGGGGGTGCGCGGCGGCGTGCCGCGGCGACGGGGGTGCGCCGCCTCCCCGTCGTGGGCCTGCGTGCTCGTGGGGTCGTGGTCCGCGTCCGCCATGGGCCTCTCCTTCGCTCGGGACGAGGCTACGGGGGGCGGGGGCGGGACGAAAGAAGAAGGGTGCTGCCCGTCCGACTCCCCAGTCGTACGGGCAGCACCCTTCACCTGCCGTCCGTCGTCGATCCCCCGTCCCCACGGGGATTCGACAGGCCGATGTCCCGGTCCGGGCCGCTCTCCCGGACCCGGGGCGCCGCTCAGCGCCCCAGCATCACGCCAACGGACGACGCCTGTGCCGCCACCTGGTCGAAACCTCCGAAGAGGAAGAGCAGGAGGGCGGCCAGGGGGAGGACCATCGCCGCGGCCACCAGCGGGTGGCGCTTACCGGACTCATGGCTGTTGAACGCGAATGCCTTGCGTCCCTGCCGGGCGATGTCCGCCATGGTCCTCTCCCTGTCGTCTGGCAGCGGCGGGTTCGTGACCTCGGGGGACGAGTGCGCCACCCGCCGCTTGTCTTCAACACTAGGCGTGCGGAAGGCCCCTGGCCTCATGCCTTCGTACCCTTTGGCGGGCCTCCGGGAGGATGACGAGCACCTCCCCGGAGTACTCCCCTGGGTGGAGACCGCTTCCCCGTCATGGGGGACTTCCCGGAGGGGATGACCGGAGGGTAGTGACTTCGCTCACTTCCGTCACTCCCCGCACACACGTGTCCGCGTACGGGCGGTTGACCGCGTCACCCGGCGGCTCTCGCCGCTCCCCCTCGGGAGATGCGCTCGCGCGGGGCCGCAGTCGGCGCCAATCCCCTTGGCACGAGGGCCGTTTGGGCGCCGGTTCCGGTGCGGGTCCGGGGGCGGCGGCCGGGGGCGGCACACCCTCAAGTGGCCTGCCACGTACTGACGATCGAATCCTTCGACGAGGGCGCGGCCTCTGAGCGCTCGTGCCGGATGGTCCGTAAGCTGTGCCAGGTCAACAGGACGACCGGTCAGCGGGGTGGACATGGCGATGATGCGGCTCCGGCGCGAGGACCCGCGTGTCGTCGGCTCGTTCAGACTGCACCGCAGGCTCGGCGCGGGCGGCATGGGCGTGGTCTACCTGGGGTCCGACCGGCGCGGTCAGCGCGTCGCCCTGAAGGTGATCCGGCCCGACCTGGCCGAGGACCAGGAGTTCCGCTCCCGCTTCGCGCGCGAGGTGTCCGCCGCCCGGCGGATCCGCGGCGGGTGCACCGCGCGGCTGGTGGCCGCCGATCTGGAGGCCGAGCGCCCCTGGTTCGCCACGCAGTACGTGCCCGGACCCTCGCTGCACGACAAGGTGGCCGAGGAAGGCCCCCTGACGGCCGCGCAGATCGCCGCCATCGGTGCCGCGCTCTCCGAGGGCCTCGTCGCCGTGCACGAGGCCGGCGTGGTCCACCGCGATCTCAAGCCCTCGAACATCCTGCTGTCCCCCAAGGGCCCGCGGATCATCGACTTCGGCATCGCCTGGGCGACCGGGGCGAGCACCCTGACCCACGTGGGGACCGCCGTCGGCTCCCCCGGCTTCCTCGCCCCCGAGCAGGTGCGCGGCGCCGCCGTCACCCCCGCCACCGACGTCTTCGCGCTCGGCGCCACCCTCGCCTACGCGGCGACCGCCGACTCCCCGTTCGGACACGGCAGTTCCGAGGTCATGCTGTACCGGGTGGTGCACGAGGAGCCCCACCTGGTCGGCGTACCGGACGCCCTCGCGCCGCTGGTTCGGGCCTGCCTGGCCAAGGACCCCGAGGAGCGGCCGACGACCCTGCAGCTGTCGATGCGGCTGAAGGAGATCGCGGCCCGCGAGGCGCAGGGTCTGGGCGACGGCCGGCCGCCGGTGCAGCGGCCGCGGCCCGACCGGCCGGTGGGGCGGCTCGCCGACCAGACCGCCCTCTACACCGAGCAGAGCAGCGTGGACCGGCGCACCCCGGGCGGCGGCACGCCCGCCCCCAGGGCGCAGGCCCCGCACGGCGGACCCCACTCGCGGCCCTCGTCCCCGCGCAATCCCGGTTCCACCGCCGGGCGTACGGGTGGCCGTCCGGCTCCGCGGACCACCGGCACGGGGCGCCGGCCCTCACGGCCGGACCCGAAGCTGATGCGGCAGCGGCTGATCGTGTTCGTCGTGGTGACGCTGCTGGTGGCGCTGGGCATCGCCCTGGCGCAGAAGCTCTAGGCCGACGGTGTGCCGGGCCCCCTCGGGGCCCGGCACCCGGACGGTCAGGCCCGGTGGCCGCCGGCCACCGCGTAGAAGGCGACGGCCGCGGCCGCGCCCACGTTGAGCGAGTCCACGCCGTGCGCCATGGGGATGCGCACCCACTCGTCGGCGGCGACCAGCGCCTGCGTGGACAGGCCGTCGCCCTCCGCTCCGAGCATCAGCGCGACCCGTTCGAGGGACTGCGGGGCGGCCTCGTCGATCGGCGAGGCCTTCTCGTGCGGGGTGAGGGCGAGGAGCTTGAAGCCCGCCTCCCGTACCGAGTCCAGGCTCTTGGGCCAGGCGTCGAGGCGGGCGTAGGGGACGGAGAACACCGCCCCCATGGAGACCTTCACCGAGCGGCGGTAGAGCGGGTCCGCGCAGTCGGGCGACAGCAGCACCGCGTCCATGCCGAGGGCGGCGGCGCTGCGGAAGATGGCTCCGATGTTGGTGTGGTCGTTGACCGCCTCCATGACGGCCACCCGGCGGGCCGACGCGAGCAGGTCCTGCGCCGTGGGCAGCGGCTTGCGCTGCATGGAGGCGAGGGCGCCGCGGTGCACGTGGTAGCCGGTGACGCGTTCGGCGAGCTCCGGGCTGACGGCGTAGACCGGGGCGGGGAGCTCGTCGATGACGTCGCGCATGACGTCGACCCACTTGGCGGAGAGCAGCATGGAGCGCATCTCGTAGCCGGCGTCCTTGGCCCGTCTGATGACCTTCTCGCCCTCGGCGATGAAGAGGCCCTCGGCGGGCTCGCGGCGGCGCCGCAGCTCCACGTCGGTCAGGCCCGTGTAGTCGCGCAGGCGGGGGTCGTCGGGGTCTTCGACGGTGATGAGATCAGCCACAGGGTGATACTGCCTTGTCGTGGGTGTGGTGCCAACGGCCTGTCAGGCGTCGGTGGCGGGGAGGGCGTCGGGCGCGTTCACGCGGACGACCTCGCCGATGACGATCACGGCCGGCGGGCGGACCTCCTCGGCGCGCACGGTCTCACCGACCGTGGCGAGGGTGGCGTCCACCCGGCGCTGGGTGGCCGTGGTGCCCTCCTGGACGACCGCGACCGGGGTGCCGGCGGAGCGGCCGTGGCGGATCAGGGCCTCGGCGATCAGGCCGATCTTGTCGACGCCCATGAGGATCACGAGGGTGCCGGTGAGCTTCGCGAGGGAGGCCCAGTCCACCAGGGAGCGCGGGTCGTCGGGGCCGACGTGTCCGCTGACCACGGTGAACTCGTGCGCCACCCCGCGGTGGGTGACGGGGATCCCGGCGGCGCTCGGCACCGAGATGGAGCTGGAGATGCCGGGGACGACCGTGCAGGGGATGCCGTGCTCGGCGAGGGCCTGCAGCTCCTCCATGCCACGGCCGAAGACGTACGGGTCCCCGCCCTTGAGCCGGACGACGGCCTTGCCCGCCTTGGCGTGCTCGATCAGGGCGTTGTTGATGGCCTCCTGGGCCATGAACCGGCCGTACGGGATCTTCGCCGCGTCGATGACCTCGACGTGCGGGGGGAGTTCGTCGAGGAGGTCGCGGGGGCCGAGCCGGTCGGCGATGACCACGTCGGCCTCGGCGAGCAGCCGGCGGCCGCGCACGGTGATCAGGTCCGGGTCGCCGGGGCCGCCGCCGACGAGGGCGACGCCGGGGGTGCCCTTGTGGCGGTGCGCGGGGGCGGTGAGGGTGCCGTCGCGCAGGCCCTCGACGACCGCGTCGCGGACGGCGGCCGAACGGCGCGGGTCGTTGCCGGTCAGCACGGCGACGGTGACGCCCTCGATGCGGCCGGTGGCGGGGGTCCAGGCGGTGGCGGCGGAGGCGTCGTCGGCGCGCACGCACCAGACGCGCTCGCGCTCGGCCTCGGCGGAGGCGCGCTCGTTGTCCTCGCGGTTCTGGGTGGCGATCAGGGCGTACCAGGCGTCGGCGAGATCGCCCTCCCGGTAGCGGCGGCGTTCCCAGCGGATCTCGCCGGTCTCCGCCATCGCGTCCACGGAGGGGGTCGCGGAAGGGGAGATCAGCAGGACGTCGGCGCCGGCCGCGATGAGGGCGGGCAGGCGGCGCTGGGCGACCTGACCGCCGCCGATGACGACGACGCGGCGCCCGGCCAGGCGGAGTCCTACGGGGTAGGCGGGGTATGCCGGGTTTGCCATGGCGGTTGCGGCTCCTGGTGCGGCGAGGGGTCGGCGGGGCCGCTGCTGCGCTGGAGCGGCGTGGCGGGCGGCGTGCGGTTGCCCGTCCGGGACCACGATACGACCCATCCGGGGCGGTGGTCCCTGCGGGGGCTGCGCGAGCTTCGGGGGCGGGGGCGCCGCGCCGCGCGGGCCGGATCCGGGGAGCGGGTGCGCGGAGGCGGCGCCGGTGCCGGGGTGCCGCGGCAGGGGCCGGACTCACGGGCCGACGCGCGGGTGCGGCTGCTGGGCGGGGCCACCGGGTGCCGCTGCGCGGGGTCCACCCCTGCCCGCCCTTCCCCCGTTCCCGGGCTCCGCCCGGACCCTTCGGGGGCTCCGGCCCCCCGGACCCCCCGCGCCTCGAACGCCGGCGGGGCTGGACATCGCCGGCGCCCGGGGCGGGAGCGGTGGAAGGGCGGGGAGGGGGCTACTTCTCGGTGACGCCCGCCGAGTCGAAGGTGGCCACCTCGTGCATCGCGCGCGCCGCGCTCTGGACCAGGGGGAGCGCCAGGAGCGCGCCCGTGCCCTCGCCGAGGCGGAGGTCCAGGTCGACCAGGGGACGCAGGCCGAGCTTGTTCAGGGCCGCCACGTGACCCGGCTCCGCGCTGCGGTGGCCCGCGATGCAGGCCGACAGGGACTCCGGTGCGATGGCGCGGGCCACGAGGGCGGCCGCGCCGGCGCTCACGCCGTCGAGGATGACCGGGGTGCGCAGGGATGCCCCGCCCAGGAGGAGGCCGACGATCGCCGCGTGCTCCAGGCCGCCGATGGCCGCCAGGACGCCGATCGGGTCGGCCGGGTCGGGCTGGTGGAGTTCCAGGGCCCGGCGGACGACCTCGACCTTGCGGGCGTGGGTCTCGTCGTTGATGCCGGTGCCCCGGCCGGTGACCTCCGCGGGGTCGACGCCCGTGAAGACCGAGATGAGGGCCGCCGAGACCGTGGTGTTCGCGATGCCCATCTCGCCCGTGAGCAGGGCCTTGTTGCCGGCGGCGACCAGGTCGCGGGCCGTCTCGATGCCGACCTCGATGGCCGCGATCGCTTCCTCGCGGGTCATGGCCGGGCCGGTGGAGAGGTCGGCCGTGCCGGGACGGACCTTGCGCGGCAGCAGGCCGGTGGTGGCGGGGAGGTCACCGGCCACGCCGACGTCGATGACGCAGACCTCGGCGCCGACCTGGTTGGCGAAGGCGTTGCAGACCGCGCCGCCGCCGAGGAAGTTCGCCACCATCTGCGTGGTGACCTCCTGCGGCCAGGGGGTGACTCCCTGGGCGTGGACGCCGTGGTCGCCCGCGAAGATCGCGACGGCGGCCGGCTCCGGGATGGGCGGCGGGCAGACCCGGGAGAGGCCGGCCAGCTGGGCGGAGATGATCTCCAGCATGCCCAGGGCCCCGGCGGGCTTCGTCATGCGCTTCTGCCGCTCCCAGGCCTCGCCCAGCGCCTTGGCGTCGAGCGGGCGGATGCTGGCGACGGTCTCGGAGAGCAGGTCGTGCGGCTCCTCGCCGGGCAGCGCGCGGCGTCCGTACGTCTCCTCGTGGACGACCCAGGCCAGCGGACGACGCTGGGACCAGCCGGCCTGCGCCAGTTCGGGCTCGTCCGGGAACTCGTCCACGTAGCCGACGCACAGGTACGCGACGACCTCCAGGTGCTCCGGCAGTCCGAGCGCGCGGACCATCTCGCGCTCGTCGAAGAAGCTGACCCAGCCCACGCCGAGGCCCTCGGCGCGCGCGGCGAGCCAGAGGTTCTCGACCGCGAGGGCGGAGGAGTACGGGGCCATCTGCGGCTGGGTGTGCCGGCCGAGGGTGTGGCGGCCGCCGCGGGTGGGGTCGGCGGTGACGACGATGTTCACCGGGGTGTCGAGGATGGCCTCGATCTTGAGTTCCTTGAACTGCTTCGCCCGGCCCTTGGGCAGCGACTTGGCGTAGGCCTCGCGCTGGCGCTGGGCGAGCTCGTGCATCGTCCGGCGGGTCTCGGCGGAGCGGATGACGACGAAGTCCCAGGGCTGCGAGTGGCCGACGCTGGGGGCCGTGTGGGCGGCCTCCAGGACGCGCAGCAGCACCTCGTGCGGGATGGGGTCGGTACGGAAGCCCTTGCGGATGTCGCGGCGCTCGCGCATGACGCGCAGGACGGCCTCGCGTTCGGCGTCGTCGTACGCGGGGGCGGGCTCGCCGGCGGAGACGGGTTCGGGGGCCTGCGCGGCGTCGGCGGGTTCGGTGGCGTCCGGGGCGGTGGCGTCCGGGGCGTCGGCCTCGGGGGCGGACGCGGCGACCGGCTCGGCGGCCTCGGCCGGGACGGCCTCCGCCTCGGCCGGGGCCTCCGCGGCGGCCGGCGCCTCGGGCTCCGCCGGCACGTCGGCCGGGACGGCCGCCTCGACGGGGGCATGAACCGTTTCTGCAGGGGCCTCCGCGACGGGCTCGGCGGCCGGGGTACCGGCGGCCTCCGGGAGCACGGGCTCGGCCTCGGCGGGCGCCTGGGCGGCCTCGGGGGCCGAAGGCCCGGCGGGGACCTCCACGGCGGCCACCGGCTCGGCCGGGACCTCCACGGCGGCCGGCGCCTCGGGGGCCTCGGGGGCCTCGGGAACCACCGGGGCCGGCGGCTGCGGGGCGCCGGCGGGCTCCTGGGCCTCCGGGGCGGCTTCGGGAGCCGCCTCGGCGGCGACGGGCGCGGCGGCGGGCACCGCGGCGGCCTCGGAGGCCTGGGCAGCGGCCTCGGCGGACGGCTGGGCCTCCGGCTGCGCCACGGGCTCCGCGGACGGCTCCACGGGAGCGGGCGCGGCAGCGGCGGGGGCGGCGGCCGGAACGGGGGCGGCGGCCGGAGCGGGCTCGGCCGTCCACGGCGTCCCGGCCTGCGCCGGGATCTCGGCGGCCTGCGCCGCCTGCTGCGGGGCGTCCAGGTACTCGGGACCCGCGGCCGGCGCAGCGGGCTGCGGCACCGCCGCGGCGACCGGCTCCTGCGCCACCGGCGCACCGGCGGCGGCGGGCACGGCCACGGCCACGGGCACGGCGGCCGGCTCTGCGACGGCGACCGGCACGGCGACGGGCTCCACCACCGGCTCCGCCACCGGTTCGGCGGCGGGCTCGGCGACGGGCTCGGCGGCGGGCTGCTGCGGCAGGGGCTGCGGCGCCGGCTCGGCGACGGGCTGCGCCGCCACCACGGGGGCCGGCTCGGGGGCGGGCACGGGGGCCGGGGCGGCCACGGGCGCCGGCGCCGGAGCGGCGGCGGGACCCCGGTCCGCGAGGGAGCGCACGACTCCCCCGGCCTCGGGCATCGGCGGGCCCATGTGCAGCGGACGGCGTGCGGGGATCACGGGCGACGCGGCCGGCACCTGGGCGGCCTGCGGGGCCACGAGGCCGCCGAGGTCGAGCGAGCCGGTGTCACGGCCGCCGGTCTCGTGCGCGCCCGCGCTGTACGCGGCGGGGTCGGCGTAGCCGTCGGGGAAGCCCGCGCCCACGGGGTACGAGGGGTCGGGGAAGCCGGGCTGCTGCGGCGCCGGGTAGCCGGCGTCCTGGTAGCCGGGCTCCGGGAAGCCGAGGTGTCCGGGCTCGGGGTAACCGGCCCCGGGGGCCTGCGGGTACTCGGTGTAGACGGGCTCGGCGGGGAACTCGGCCGGGAAGGCCGGCACCGGCGGGACCACCTGGGGGTCGCTCCAGGAGCCCTGGCCGCTCGGCATCAGCAGCAGTTCCTCGTCCTCCGCCTCGGCGGGGTCGTCCACGAGGTCCTGGAAGGCGTAGCCGGCCGGGGGCTGCGGCGGAAGCGGCGGGAGCGGCGGAACCGGAGCGGGGATGCCCTGCTGATCCACCATGCCCCCGTTGTCCGGGTGACCCTCGCCCGGGACCTGGCCGGTGTCAGTCATGCGTACCCCTCGCCCATCGGTGTTGCCTCTTCGATCGCCCGGTCGCCCACACGACCGCCGGGCGGTGATGTGTGCGGGGTCGCCGTGCGGTGCGACGCCTCGCGTGCGCCCGCACAACAACTCCTGAGCATTGTCGCGCTCGTCGGCCGCCGTGTCGGCCACAAACCGGCACGGTCCGCTGTGGACTGCGCCACGTCGCGCGTCCTGAGGGCGGCACGACGATCGGCCAGCCTACCCCGGCCTGCGCGCTAGCGGCTCACGGGGCGCTCGGCTGCCAGGAGGAACACCACGGAACGCTCCTGTTCCGCCCAGGTCCGGGTGTCGAGGCCGACGGACTGGAGGAGTGCGCACTCGACGGCGTACCCGTGTTCGCCCAGGACGCGTCCGATGGCCTCGGCGTCGTCGCGCGTGGAGGCGTGGCTGACGATCCGTTCGGGGCGCCGGTCGGCGACGGCCGCGACGACCTCGGCGCCGCCCCCGCCGACGCGGACGACGTCGGGCTCGGGGAGGTTCTCCAGGACGTGCGGGGCGCGGCCGGGCACGACCTGGATCTGGACACCGCGCCGACGGGCGGCGGCCGTTACCCGTTCGCAGGCGCGGGGGTCGGCGTCCACCGCGATGACGGCCGCGCCGAGGGCGGCGGCGTCCACGGCGAGGGCCCCGGAGCCGGCCCCGATGTCCCAGACGAGGTCGCCGGCGCGGGGGCCGAGGCGGGCGAGCTGGGCCGCGCGCAGCTGTGCGGACTCGCCCTCCCCCACGGGCCCCTCCCCCGCGGGCCCGTCCCCCGCGGGCCGGGGCCGGGCCCAGCCGCGGGTGGCCGCGAGGTGGGGGGGCTGGCCGAACAGCCAGCCGGGCTCGGCGGCGGAGACCTGGCCCGCGCCGCCGATGACGATGACCACGTTCGGGTCGCGCCAGCTGTGGTCGGCGGCCTTGTCGGAGGTCAGGACGGTGACGCGCTCGCGGTCGGTGCCCAGTTCCTCGCAGATGACGAAGGTGCGGTGCACCCCGTCGAGCAGCAGGGCGAGTTCGGCGGGTCCGGCTCCGGGCGAGGTGAGGACGGCGACCTTGCTGTGGGCCCGGCAGACGTTGACGGCCCGGCGCAGGGTGCGGGGGTGGGCGACGACCACCTGGGCGTCGTCCCAGGGCATCCCGGCGCGGGCGAAGGCCGCGGCGACGGCGGAGACGGCGGGGACGACCTCCACCTCCAGGCCGTGTTCCGGGGCGCGCAGGGTGCGTACGACGCCGAAGAATCCGGGGTCTCCGTCGGCGAGGACGACGGCGGTGCCGCGGTGGCCGGCGATGCGGCGGGCGGCGAGGTGGAGGCTGCCGAGGCGGATGCGTTCCGCGGTGGGCGGGACCTCGGGGAGCGCGAGGTGGTGGGCGGCGCCGGCCACGAGGGTGGCGGCGGCGAGCGCGGACCGGGCGGCCGCGGTCAGGGGTGAGCCGTCCCAGCCGATCACCGTGACCCGGTCGGCCATCGTCGTCAGTCTCCTGAGGTGGGGGCGGGCGAGCTTCGTCGGGGGTCGCGCATCGTGAGACTACCTGGTCATCGGGTCAGTTCCAGTCGGCGGCGACGGCGTAGCCGGTGGCGTCGGCGGACCGGCCGAAGGCGTATCCGGAGTCCCGGGGCGGGTATCCGCGGGTGCCGTCGTAGCCGCTGTGGCCGTCGTAGCCCTCGTACTCCTCGCCCTCGTCGAGGTCCTCGGGGACCAGGCTCCAGACGATGAGGTCGGTGCGGGCCTCGGTCCAGCCGCCGTCGGCCGCCTGGGTGCGCACTATCCACGCGTTGCGCAGGACGCCTTCGCTGATGCAACCGATCTTCTGGGCGACCTGCTGGGAGGCGGTGTTGTCGGCGGCGGTGCGGATTTCGAGGCGCTCGAAGCCCTGGTCGCGGAAGAGCCACTGGGCGACGGCGAGGACGGACTCGCTGGCGTAGCCCTCGCCCCGGGCCCAGGGGGCGGTGACGTAACCGACCTCGGTGGTGCGGGTGCGCCAGTCGGTGTTCTGGAGGTGGACGATGCCGACGAGGCGCTGGGTGAGGAACTCGGTGACGGCGAAGACGATGCCCCGGCCGTCGGTGCGTTCCGCGTGGGACTTCCGGGTGGCCCAGCCGTGGGCGTCGGCGTGGGTGTAGGGGTGCGGTACCGGGGTCCAGGCGGTGACGTGCTCGTCGTTCATCATCTCGGCGAGCGCCGTGACGTCGTCCTCCTCGAAGGCGCGCAGCACCAGCCGGTCCGTGCTGATGGTGACGTCCGGGAAGGTGGTAGTCATGCGCAGCTCCATGCCTGAGACCGTGGTGCGACCGTGGTGCGGGACCGTTCGAGGGGGACCGTCGTGCGGGTCGTAGGCCACAGCATGCAGCATCGGCCGGGTGATGTGCAGGGCCGGGCTGCCCGGATGCGGGCAGCCCGCGGCCCCGCGTCCCCCGGAGGGGGCGCGGGGCCGGGAATCCGGCGTCTACCAGGCGGTTTTCGTCAGGAAGCGGCCGGGGCGCCGAAGGCGGGGGTGACCGAACCCTGGTACTTGTCCTGGATGAACTTCTTGACCTCGTCGGAGTTCAGGAGCTTGGCGAGCTTCTGGATGCGCGGGTCGGTCTGCTTGCCGTCCTTGACCGCCAGGAAGTTGGCGTACGGGTTGCCCTCGGCCTTCTCCAGGGCCAGGGCGTCCTTGGCGGGCGAGAGCTTGGCCTCGATGGCGTAGTTGCCGTTGATGACGGCGGCGTCCACGTCGTTCAGGGCGCGCGGGACCGTGGCGGCCTCCAGCTCCTTGAACTCCAGGCCCTTCTTGTCGGTGATGTCGGAGAGCTTGGCGTTGGTGCCGACGCCGTCCTTGAGGGTGATCAGCTTGTTCGCGGCGAGCAGCTGGAGCGCGCGGCCCTCGTTGGTGGTGTCGTTGGGGACGGCGACGGTCTGGCCGGCCTTGATGTCGGAGAGGGCCTTGACCTTCTTGGAGTAGAGGCCGAGGGGCTCCAGGTGCACGTTCACGACGGGCACGATGTGGGTGCCGTTCTTCTTGTTGAAGTCGTCGAGGTACGGCTTGTGCTGGAAGTAGTTGCCGTCGACCTGGCCCTGCTCGGTGGCGGTGTTGGGCAGGACGTAGTCCGTGAACTCCTTCACCTCCAGCTTGAGGCCTTCCTTGGCGGCGAGGTTGTCCTTGACGAACTTCAGGATGTCGGCGTGCGGGGTCGGGGACGCCGCGATGACGAGGGGCTTGCTCTCGTCGGCCTTGCCGCCGTCGGCCTTGGCCGTGGAGGGGTCCGAGGAGCTGCCGCAGGCGGTGAGGCCGAGGGCGAGCGCGGCGGAGGCGGCGGCGAAGGCGGTGAGCTTGACGTTCTTACGCACGAAGAGTGCCTTTCTGGCGGTACGGGTCCGGTGGGGACCCGCTGGTGGTGGCCCAAGCACGACAAGTGCGGGCTCTTTTGTGGGGGAAGGTTCAGACGGTCCGGCCGCGGCGGGCGAGGACGCGCACCACGCCGTCGCCGATCAGCTGGATCACCGTGACGAGGGCGATCAGCACGACGACGGTGGCGACCATGAAGCCGGTCTCGAAGCGCTGGAAGCCGTACGTGATGGCCTTGGAGCCGAGTCCCTCGCCGCCGACCGCGCCGGCCATGGCCGAGTAGCCGACCAGGGTGATCACGGTGGTGGTGACGGCGGCGACCAGCGAGGGCAGGGACTGCGGGAGCAGGACCTTGCCGACGAGGGTGGGGATGCCGCCGCCCATGGACTCGACGGCCTCGATCAGGCCGTGGTCGACCTCACGGACGGCCGTCTCGACGAGGCGGGCGAAGAAGGGGATGGCCCCGATGGCGAGCGGGACGATCATCGCGGTGGGGCCGATGAAGGTGCCGACGACGGCGGTCGTGACCGGGATCAGGGCGATCAGCAGGATGATGAAGGGCAGCGAGCGGCCCACGTTCACTATCGCGCCGAGGACCTTGTTGAGCGGCCGGTTCTGCAGGAGGCCGCCCTTGTCGGTGAGGACGAGGAGGATGCCGACGGGCAGTCCGCCGAGGACGGTCACCAGGGTGGACCACAGCACCATGTACAGGGTGTCGTAGGTGCCCTGGGTGAGCAGGGGCTGCATCTCGGACCAGGTCACTTGGCACCATCCTTGACCAGTGCGGCCAGTTCGTCGTCGATCTCGTCGGCCGCGGCGTCGGCGTCGTCGACCACGTCCACCTGGAGGCCCTGCTCGCGCAGGAAGCCGACGGGCACGACGTTGTCCTCGTAGCGGCCGGGCAGTTCGATGCGCATCCGGCCGATCTGGCGGCCGGCGACGGTGTCCATCGCGGCGCCGAGGATCGAGATGTCGATGTTGTACGTGCGCGACAGCTGGGAGATGACCGGCTGGGTGGCGGCCTCTCCGTGGAAGGTGACGTCGACGACGGTGCGGTCGGGGCCGGTGGCGGCGCCGCTGACGGGGAAGAGTTCGGCGGCGAGCTCGGAGCCGGGGGTGGCGAGCAGTTCCGCGACGGTGCCCGATTCGATGATCCGGCCCCGCTTCATCAGCGCGGCGGAGTCGCAGACGGCCTTGACCACGTCCATCTCGTGGGTGATGAGCAGGACGGTCAGGCCGAGCTGGCGGTTGAGGTCGCGCAGCAGCTGCAGGATCGAGCGGGTGGTCTCGGGGTCCAGGGCGCTGGTGGCCTCGTCGGAGAGCAGCACCTTGGGGTCGCCGGCCAGGGCGCGGGCGATGCCGACGCGCTGCTTCTGGCCGCCGGAGAGCTGGGTGGGGTAGGCCTTGGCCTTGTCGGCGAGGCCGACGAGGTCGAGGAGTTCCAGGGCCTTGCGCGAGCGCTCGCGGCCGGAGACGCCGAGGATCTCCAGGGGCAGCTCGATGTTGGCCTGCACGGTGCGCGAGGACAGCAGGTTGAAGTGCTGGAACACCATGCCGATGCGGCTGCGGGCCTCGCGCAGTTCCTTGCCGGCGCGGCGGCCGCGGCCGGCCAGCGCGGTGAGGTCGACGCCGTCGACGGTGACCGTGCCGGTGGTGGGGCGCTCCAGCAGGTTCACGCAGCGGATCAGGGAGGACTTGCCGGCGCCGCTCTGGCCGATGACTCCGTATACCTCGCCCTCGCGGACGTGCAGGTCGACGCCGTCCAGGGCGGTGACCTCACGGCCACGGGACTGGTAGACCTTCGTGAGGCCCGATGTGGTGATCACAGGAATTCCGTCGCTGTCGAGTGCACGGCGTGCGGGTGCCGTGCACGGGGCAAACATCTGGGGACGCGATACGGGTCGAACCGTCGGAAAGGGGATGGCGTCGACGCGTGCGCGGGGCAGGAGCGGTCCGTACGGCCCGTCAGGTGGTGACGGCTGCTGCGGAACGGCTCGGCCGGTCTCGCTTCGGGGCGCGAGACTGCAGGAAGGGGGCCCTCAGAAGGCGCGCATTCGACACATACAACGAGCACCGGGCGTCATCGTCGCCTCGGTCGCAAGGGTGCGGCTGCTCGTCGTGGTCATGGGCCCCAGTAAAGCAGACATGGCGACTCATCGATCCACAGTGTCCGCATACCGGACGGATTCCGGCCGCATTACGGACGACATCGGTCGTGCCCGGCCCTCCGTCAAGAGCGGCGCTCCGGCGGCCCCGACCAGTGCGGACACGGCCCGGAGGTCCCCGGCGACCGCGTCCGCGCCGGGTCCGCCGGCGGGGTGCGCTGTGGTCAAGACCACGGTCCGCGTCCCGGCCGCCGGCGCCCCGGCCCGTACCGGCGAGGGGCGGGCGCACCGGGTCCTGCGGCCCGTAATACCCTCGCTGCATGCTCGACGCCCTGACGGCCGCCATCGGCGTGGCCGCCCTCGCCCTCGCCGCCTGGTGCGGTCACGCCGTGTGGCGGGACCAGCCGACCAAGGACTGGCATTTCATCGGCATGGCCGTGGTGACCCTCCTGGTCCTGGCCCAGCTGGTGGTCGGCCTGGTGCAGCTGGCCCGGGGCGAGAGGCCCGCACAGGGCACGGTGCTCTTCGTCGCCTATCTGGTGGGCGCCTTCGCGGCGGTCCCGGCCGCCGGGATGCTCTCGCTGAGCGAACGGACCAAATGGGGTTCGGTGACGGTGGCCGCGGGCGCGGTCGTCCTCGCCGTCCTCGAAGTACGGCTCTACGACATCTGGGGAACCGCCGGTGCCTGACGACACGAAGACCGCGACGGCGGAGGCCTCCGGGACCCCCGGGCGCAAGCGGCTGGTCTCCGGTCCGGGACTGCTGCTGGTGTGGCTCTACGGGGTGATGGTGGTCGGCGCGGTCTCGCGCTCGGCCTACCAGATCTCCACCGAGTTCGACCGGGCCCCGCTGGCGTACGCGCTGTCCGGTGCCGCGGCCCTGGCGTACGCCTTCATCACGTACTCGCTGGTGCGCGGCGGGGAGAAGGCCCGCAAGGCGGCGCTGGTCTGCTGCGCGGCCGAACTGGCGGGCGTGCTGGCCGTCGGCACCTGGACCCTGGTGCGGCCCGAGTCCTTCCCCGACGCCACCGTGTGGTCGGAGTTCGGGATGGGCTACCTGTTCATCCCCGTGATCCTGCCGGTGACCGGGATGATCTGGCTCCGCTCGAAGCGCTGACGCCCTCGGCCCGCCCGTCCCGTCCGTCCGGCCGGTGGCGGCCGGGCGCCCCGTGGGACGGCCCGGCCGGAACCTACGCGCTGACGGCGAAGTCGGTGGCCTCCGCGGCCTCCTTCTCCAGGATCACCAGGTGCACGCCGTCGGAGGCGGTGCGGTTGCCGACCTGCGCGTAACCGGCCTTGCGGTAGAGGCGCAGGTTCGACTCGCTCTTGACGCCCGTGTGGAGGCGGAAGCGGGTCGCGGCGCCGTGGCCCGCGAGGGCCTCCTCCACTGCGCGCAGCAGCCGCGCGCCCAGTCCGTGGCCCTGGAGGCGCGGGTGCACGCACAGCTTGGCGATGCTCGCGGTGCCGTCCTCGCCGATGCTGCCGCGCACCGTGCCGACCACCTCGTCGCCCAGCCGGGCCACCAGGACGGTGTCCGAGGCGAGCTCCGCCTTCAGGGAGTCCAGGGACTGGGTGAGCGGCTGGATGAGGTAGTTGCCGTACAGCTCGGCCTCCCGCTGGAACGCCAGATACTGCAGCTTGAAGATCTGCTCGGCGTCTTCGGCGGCCGCCGCCGAAATGGTCACGCTCATGCCCATGTGCGCATGCCTCCCGCTCACCTGGTGGCTCTCCGGTCTACCGCTCCTTTCCCCACGGGCCAGGAGCCGCAACCTCTGCAGCGAGCATTCTGCGCAGACATCCCAGGCAACGGGAACGGACCGGTCCCAAACTTCCTTGTGAGATACCCAACTCTCCTGCGATTTCACGGTAAGTGAGGTCTCTTGGCGAAAGAAGTGCCCCTATGAGCTGGGGACAACGTCCGGGCAATCGGGCGACCGCCGATCGGAGGGCCCGGTTCTCCTCGCCGTGCAGCAGGGCGTCCTCGGGCTCGCCGGCCGCCGCGGCGGGCGTGGGCGCGGCTCCGTAGGGGACCTCGCGCCGGGCCCGCCTGCGGGCGAGCCGCGCCTCCGCGCGCACCGCCCGCCGCAGCCAGCGGGCACGGCCGTTGGGGTCGGGGGCGCACGGGCCGCGTTCCAGCAGCCTGACCCAGACGGCTTGTTCCAGGTCCGCGGCCTCCACCCCGGCGGCCGGGGCCTCCGCGGCCGCCTCGGCGGAGAGCAGCGGGCCCAGTTCCCGGAGCAGTTCGCTCTCCGGCCGGCCGGTCTCGGGCAGGTCCGGTTCCTTCAGCAGGTCCATGCCGGGCGGGACGAGCGGACGGGTCCCGGCGGTTTCCCCGCCGGGAAGGGCACACCCGTACGGGGAAGCGGCGCTAGCGGTTGACGCCGCGTCCGGGGCGGAAGGCCTCCGCCGCGAGGACACCGGTGTCGGGGTTGTCGGTGAAGATGCCGTCGACGCCCAGTTCGAAGTACCGCTTGAAGGCGCCGAAGGCGTCCCCGTAGGCGGCCGGATCGGTGCCCTTGCGGAACTCGGCGGGCAGGAAGCTGTTCTCGTTGCGCGCGGTGTACGGGTGCAGCACCAGGCCCCGCGCGTGCGCGTCCTTGACCAGGGTGGTCGGCTCGCCGAGCCGGCCGTCGGCGGTGCGCGGCACGATCAGGTCCAGGGCCGGGCCGATGCCCTGGGCGAAGCCGGCGATCCACCGCAGTCCCTCGGGCTTGACCAGGTCCGCGACGGTACGGGGGTCCTTGGCCACCTCGAAGTCCCAGGGCCGGGTGTTCGCCGCGCCGAGCAGCGCCACGCGCGGCGCGGACACCAGGCGGGAGAGCCGCTGGAGGCTGGAGGGCTCGAAGGACTGGAGGAAGACGGCGGCGTCCCGGCCGTCGCGTCCGTAGCGGCGCAGCAGCTTCGCGAGGGGCTCCTCCAGGCCGAGGCCCAGACCCCGGAAGTAGGTGGGGTGCTTGGTCTCGACGTGGAGCCATACCCGCTTGTCGCGCTGGCGGCTCTCGCGGTTGGCCCAGCGCAGCACCTCTTCGAAGGTGGGGACGGCCCAGCGGCCGTCGTAGAGGGTGTTGCGCTGGCGGACGGCGGGGATGCGCTCCTTGGCGCGCAGGGTCTTCAGCTCGGCGAGGGTGAAGTCCTCGGTGAACCAGCCGGTGACGGAGACCCCGTCGACGTTCTTGGTGGTGCGCCGGGCGGCGAACTCGGGATGGTCGCCGACGTCGGTGGTGCCGCCGATCTCGTTCTCGTGACGGCACACCAGGTGGCCGTCCTTGGTGGGGACGAGGTCCTGTTCTATGACGTCGGCCCCCAGGTCGAGGGCGAGCTGGTAGGAGCCGAGGGTGTGCTCGGGCCGGTATCCGCTGGAGCCCCGGTGGCCGATGACCGTCGGGACGGGGAGGTCACGGTAGCCGCCCTCGTCGTGTCCGCCGTCGGTGGCGGCGGCGGCGCTGCCCGCCGCCAGTCCGGTGATTCCGGTTCCGGCCGCCAGGACCGCCGCTCCCAGGACCGTGCGCCGTGCTGCCCCACCCTGCGTCATGAGTGCTCTCCTCATCGTGAAACGGGCCCGGGCCCCGGGATCTCCGGGTCGCGCGGCCCGAAATCGGCCTGCCGATCGTAGGCAAGGAGGGATGGCGGGAGGGTGGGCGTGGCGGGAACACGACGGAAACGTGCGTCAACACGATGTATCTACCACGTGAACCCGATGTGCGATCAGCCGTGAGCCGCGAGTATCGTCCTCACCTGCACTACCGCCGTGTGGTGCGAAAGCCGCTTTTCGATGCCGGAGGGCTCACGTTGTTCCGTACCGCGCTCATCAAAGCCACTGTCGGACCGGTCATTCGCCTGATCATCCGCACCAGGGTGGAGGGCATCGAGAACATTCCGGGCACCGGCCCGGTGATCCTGGCGGGCAATCACCTCACCTTCATCGACTCGATGATCCTGCCGCTGGTGTGCGACCGCACGGTCCACTTCATCGGCAAGGACGAGTACGTGAAGGGCAAGGGCCTCAAGGGACGCCTGATGGCCTGGTTCTTCACCGGCGCCGGCATGATCCCCGTGGACCGCGACGGCGCGAACGGCGGAGTCGCCGCGCTGATGACGGGTCGCAGGATCCTGGAGGAGGGCAAGATCTTCGGCATCTACCCCGAGGGCACCCGCTCCCCCGACGGCCGCCTGTACCGGGGCCGCACCGGCATCGCCCGCCTCACCCTGATGACGGGCGCCCCCGTGGTCCCCTTCGCGGTGATCGGCACCGACAAGCTCCAGCCGGGCGGCGCGGGCATGCCGCGACCGGGCCGGGTCACCGTCCGCTTCGGCGAGCCGATGGAGTTCTCCCGCTACGAGGGCATGGACCGCGACCGCTACGTCCTGCGCGCCGTCACCGACTCGGTGATGGCGGAGGTCATGCGCCTGTCGGGTCAGGAGTACGTGGACATGTACGCCACCAAGGCGAAGGCCGCGTAGCGCCCCTACTGCCGCTGGAGTGACCGGCTGACGCCCGCCGCCGTGGTGGTGGCGAGGACCCAGCCGGTCACGATCAGCAGGTACGACAGCCACTGGTACCAGCCGGCCGGCGCGTAGGCGGACTCCTGGCCGAAGCCGATGATCGGCAGCATCAGGTCGATCGTGTAGAACACGGCGTTGAAGTCCGGCGCCTCCCCCGCCTTCAGCGGCCGGGGCGCGTGCAGGGCGTAGGCGACCGAGCCCACGAGCAGCAGCGCCAGCAGCCAGCCCGCCGCGCGCAGCGGCCGGAAGCCGTAGCCGACGGTGACGTCCTGGAGCTGTCCCCACAGCCGCCCGTGCGGGGGCAGGGTGCGGCGGTGGCGCCGCAGCTTGGCGAGCTGGACGGTCCGGGCGGCCGCCTCGTCCCCCGCCGTGCGGTAGGCCGCGGCGAGCTGTTCGTAGGCGTACGGGAGGTAGCCCGACTCCTCCCGCTCCAGCGCGGGCAGCCGCTCCTCGGCGGGCAGGTGGGGGGCGAGGGTGCGGTAGCTGAGGCCGTCGATGCGGATCTTCTCCGGCCAGGTGGCGCTCGGCACGTGCAGCATGTCGAAGTGGGAGCGGCGCAGGTTGACCAGGCCCTCGACGGGCGGGCAGTTGCGCAGCCACATCTCGCCGACGGCGCAGCTGGAGGCGCGCAGGGCGACGCCGTCGGGGTTGACGAAGGTGACGTACGCGAAGTTGAGCTGGCCCGGTATACGGGAGCCGGTGAGGTTGACCATCCCGTGGGCCTCCATCCGCTGGGCCCGCAGGTCCGTCCCGACGGTCAGCGTCTCGGCGTGCAGCGCGATCCCGCCGGGGGCGAGCAGGCGGGCCCGGTCCAGGCTGACCTGGCCCCCGACGGTGGCGCCGTTGAGGCGCAGCTGGCCGTGGACGGTCAGGTCGTTCGCGATGATGTCGGTGCCGACCTCGACGTGGTTGAGCTGGAGCGGGGGTTCGTCCGCCTCGTCGCCCGCCGTCGGCCCGATCACCGCTCCCTGGAGGAAGAGGCCGCCGGCCAGCTTGGCGCCCTGGAGGCGTACGGGGCCGCTGATCCGGCAGCAGGAGAGCCGCAGGACCACGTCGACGCGGACCGTGGCGGCGGTGAGGCCCGGGAGGGTGGAGTAACCGAGGACCAGCGCCTTCAGCTGGGCCCCGTACAGCAGGGGTTTGCGTTCGAACCAGCAGTCGCGCAGCCGGATGGCGTGGTCGACGACCGCGTACCGGAGGTCGAGCTTGCCGACGATCCGCGCGCCCTTGATCTTCAGTCCGGCGACCCGGCCCTCCTCGGCGGGGCCGGCGCCCAGCAGCAGGGCCCGCAGCACCTCGGCCCGGACGGTGCGCTCCGGGCCCCATCCGGCCCCGTCCACGGAGCTGTCCTCGGGGTGTTCCCTGAAGTCGACGCCGTCGCCGCGCGGGAAGGCTTCCCACACACGGCGTTCGGCCGGGGTCAGATCGGTGATCTCCATCGCCGGGATGGTGTCCCGGCCGTCGATGTCATGTCAACCACGGCCGGAAATCGCTCCCCTGGCGGTACGTCAGTGCTCGACGCCGTCCTGCAGTTCCTGGCCCTTGAGCAGGAACCAGGCTGCCGCGGCGGTGGCCAGCAGGACGGCCGCGCCGACGCCGGAGGCGAGCCGCAGCCCGTCCACGAAGGCGTCCTGGGCGGCGCCGACCATCTGCGCGCCCGTCTGCGGGTCGAGGGCCTTGGCGGCCTCCACGGCCCCGCCGAGGGATTCGTGCGCCGCGCCGGCCAGCGGGGCGGGCACGGAGGCGGGGGCGGTGAAGGACTGGTAGACGCCGGTCACCACGGAGCCGAGCAGGGCGATGCCGAGGGCGGCGCCGAGTTCGTACGCGGTCTCGGAGACGGCCGAGGCCGAACCGGCCTGCTCCTTGGGGACGCTGGAGAGGATCACGTCGGCGGTGACGGTGAAGGAGAACCCCGCGCCGAGGCCGACGACGAGCAGGGCCACGCCGAGCAGCGGGTAGCCGGTCTCCTTGTGGATCACCGTGAGGGCGCCCAGGGCCAGGCCGATCGCGGCGAGGCCGCCGGTGACGATGACGCGTACCGAGTACCGGCGGGCGTAGCGGCCCGCGACCAGGCCCGTGGCCACCGCGCCGATGGCGGCGGGCAGTTCGGCCAGTCCGGCCTCCAGGGGGTCGCGGCCCTGCACGAGCTGGAGGAACTGGGAGAGGAAGAAGACCAGTCCGGAGAGCCCGAACACGGTGAGCAGGTCGGCGAGGACCGCGCCGGAGAAGCCGCGGTGCCGGAAGAGCCGCATGTCGAGCAGCGGCGACGGCAGGCTGAACTGGCGCCGCACGAAGGCGTACAGGCAGGCCCCGCCGATGACGGCGGCGGCCCAGACGCCCCAGGTGAGGCCGTGGGTGGCGACGTCCTTGACGGCGTAGACCACGCCGATGACGCCGATGAGGGAGAGGGCGACGCTGACCAGGTCCCAGGGGCCGGCGACCGGGTTCCTGGACTCGGGCAGCAGCTTGATGCCGACGAGGACCAGGGCGATCATCACGGGGAGGTTGATGAGGAACACCGAGCCCCACCAGAAGTGCTGGAGCAGGGCTCCGCCGACGACCGGTCCGACGGCCGCGCCGGCCGAGGCGGTGGCGCCCCAGATGCCGATGGCGAGGCTGCGCTCGCGGGGGTCCTGGAAGATGTTCCGGATCAGCGCGAGGGTGGACGGCATCAGGGTCGCGCCGGCCACGCCGAGCAGGGCGCGGGCCACGATCATCATCTCGGGGCTGCTCGCGTACGCGTTGAGCACGGAGACGGCCCCGAAGGCCGTGGCGCCGACGAGCAGCAGCTTCTTGCGGCCCATGCGGTCGCCGAGGGAGCCCATGGAGACGAGCAGGCCGGCGATGACGAAGGAGTAGATGTCGCCGATCCACAGCAGCTGGGTGCCGGACGGCTTGAGGTCCTCGCTGAGGGAGGGGGTGGCGAGACCGAGTACGGTGGCGTCCACCGCGACCAGCAGCACGGCCAGGACGAGCACGGAGAGTGCGAGCCACCGCCCGCGGCTCTGCCCCTCCACCTCCGTCTGCCGGTTCAGCTGTTCGGTACGGCTCATTGCTCCACGCTCCGTCGTGCGCCACCGAGCAGCAGCTCGGTGATCATGTACTGGAAGTCCTTGGCGGCGACCCGGCCGTCCATCACGGCCCAGGCGCAGGTGCCGATGAGGCCGTAGAGGGCCTCGGTGAGCCAGGCGGGGCTCAGGTCGATCCGGATGTCGCCCTCCTGCTGGCCGCGCCGGAAGAGCGCGCCGACCCGGGCGTCGAGGCGGGCCCAGCCCTCGTTGACCTGGTCGCCCTCGAAGAGCTGGTTCTCGGTGACGAGGAAGGCCAGCAGTTCGGCGTTCGGCTCCGCCTGGGCGACGAGCCGCTTGAGCGCCTCCACCGCCGTGCCCTCGTCGAGGCGGGCGTTGTCGAAGGCCACCTCGAACTCGCGGATGCCGAGTTCCTCCAGGGCCCGTACGAGGGCGTCCCGCCCGGCGAAGTGCCGGTGCAGGGTCGCGCGGCCGATCCCGGCGGCGCGGGCGACCTCGTCCATCGTGGCGGTCGACTTGCGGGAAAGCAGGGCGGCCGCGTCGCGGAGCACCTGGTCACGATCCATGGCCATGAGACAAGCATACCCCGGATGAGACGTCACTGTCTCACCGAATCGAAAAATGAGCTGCCCGTCGGACAGCCGGAGAGGAAACCTGAGGACATGAAGCCCCTGCTGCTGATCGACGTCGACGGACCCCTGAACCCCTACGCGGCCAAGGCGCAGCGCCGCCCGGAGGGGTACGCCACCCACCGGATGCGGCCGACGGGCTGGCGGGAGACGGAGAGCGCGAAGCCACTGCGCGTCTGGCTGAATCCCGCCCACGGGGAGCGGCTGCTCGCGCTCACGGACCGCTACGAGCTCGTCTGGGCCACGACCTGGAAGGACGAGGCGAACGACTGGATAGGCCCGCACCTGGGGCTGCCCCGGCTGCCCTTAGTCGACTGGCCGGTGATGCACGGCCGGGCGCCGCGCGGGACCTTCTGGAAGACCCAGTACCTCCTGGAGTACGCGGGCGCGCGCCCCTTCGCCTGGATCGACGACGACATCACGGTCCTGGACCACGAGTACGTCGACCGGCGCCACCCGGCACGGGCCCTGCTGCTCCGCATCGACGCGCGGATCGGCCTGGTCGGGAGCGACTTCGAGCTGCTGGCGGACTGGGCCCCGCCCGCACCCGGCGGCGACCGACGGTGATTCGGTCATCGATACCCGTAACCGGGCGCGATCATGCGGGACCGTCAACGGCCGCCGGGCACGACTAGCCCGTCGAGCGAGCGTACGCATGCGGGGCGGGCTTGATCATTTGGAGTGACTGTCGCCGTGAGGCCTTCTGCCACGGGCCGGGGAGGGAGGAGAGTCCTGCCCGGTGGGCCCTCACCCGGGGTGGGCCACCCGCACCGATTCATTTCTTCGGCAGGGAGAGAACCATGAACGGATCCAGGAAGCTGGCCCTCGGGGCCGCGGTGATGGCCCTCACCATCGGCGGCGCGGTCGCCGTGTCGTCGGCCTCGGCCGAACCGCGCCGGACCGCGCAGGCCGCGGCGGTCACCACCGCCTGGGCCAGGGTCGCCGCGAACGGCCAGGTCCTGGGCGGGCAGGGCATCACGGGGATCAACAAGTTCGGCATCGGCCGCTACAACATCACCACGTCCGGCAGCCTCAACGGGTGCGCCCTGCTGGGCACCATCAACACCAACGGGGGGAACGACCCCGGGCCGGGCAGCTCGTCCATCCTGGTCGGCCAGGTGAACGGGAACACCCTCTTCATCCGCACGGCCACGCCGTCCGCGGGCGGCACCGCGGCCGTCGACAGCGACCGGCCGTTCTCGGTCAACGTCGTCTGCTGATCCCCGCGACACCGCGGGGGCGGGGGAACCGGCCGGCTCCCCCGCCCCCGCGGGAACGCTCGGGACTACTGCTTGTGGATCGCCCAGGCGTGCTGGATGACCAGGTCGGCCTTGAGCTCGGTGAGCTGGACCGCGACCGCGGACGGGGCGGTGCCGCCGCGGCCGTTGCGGGAGGCCAGGGCCCCCTCGACGTTGAGGACGGTGCGGACCTCGGGGGTCAGGTGCTCCGAGATCTTCACGAACTGGTCGTCGGTGAGCTCGTCGAGTTCGATGCCCTCGGCCTCGCAGACCTTGACGCACTCGCCGGCCACCTCGTGCGCCACCCGGAAGGGCACGCCCTGCTTGACCAGCCACTCCGCGATGTCGGTGGCGAGGGAGAAGCCCGCGGGCGCCAGCTCCTCCATCCGCTCCCGGTTGACGGTGAGCGTCGCCATCATCCCGGTGAAGGCCGGCAGCAGCACCTCAAGGGTGTCGCAGGAGTCGAAGACGGGCTCCTTGTCCTCCTGGAGGTCGCGATTGTAGGCGAGCGGCAGGGCCTTGAGCGTGGCGAGCAGGCCGGCCAGGTTGCCGATGAGGCGGCCCGACTTGCCGCGCGCCAGCTCCGCGATGTCCGGGTTCTTCTTCTGCGGCATGATCGACGAGCCGGTGGAGAAGGCGTCGTGGAGGGTGACGAAGGAGAACTCCTTCGTGTTCCACAGGATGATCTCCTCCGCGATCCGGGACAGGTTGATGCCGATCATCGCGGTGACGAAGGCGAACTCGGCGACGAAGTCGCGGGAGGCCGTGCCGTCGATCGAGTTGCCGACCGAACCCCGCTCGAAGCCCAGGTCCGCGGCCACCTGCTCCGGGTCCAGACCGAGGGAGGAGCCGGCCAGGGCGCCCGAACCGTACGGGGAGACCGCGGTCCGGGTGTCCCACTGCCGCAGCCGCTCGGCATCCCGGGACAGGGACTGCACGTGGGCCAGCACGTGGTGGGCGAACAGCACCGGCTGCGCGTGCTGGAGGTGGGTCCGGCCCGGCATCGCCACGTCCGCGTGTGCCTCGGCCAGGCCGACCAGGGCGTCCTGGAGGTCGGCGATCAGGCCGCCGATGGTCCGCGCGTGGTCGCGCAGGTACATCCGGAAGAGGGTGGCCACCTGGTCGTTGCGCGAGCGGCCGGCCCGCAGCTTGCCGCCGAGTTCGGCGCCGAGCCGCTCCAGCAGGCCCCGCTCCAGGGCCGTGTGGACGTCCTCGTCGGCGATGGTGCCGACGAAGGAGCCGTCGGCCACGTCGGCCTCCAGCCGGTCCAGGCCGTCGATCATGCGGTCGAGTTCCTCGGCCGTGAGCAGACCCGCCTTGGCGAGCACGCGGGCGTGGGCGCGCGAGCCGGCGATGTCGTAGGGCGCCAGGCGCCAGTCGAAGTGGACCGACGCGGACAGCTTCGCGAGGGCCTCGGAGGGCCCGTCGGCGAACCGGCCGCCCCAGAGCCGGACGTCACCGTTGTTGCTGCTCACAACTACTGCTCCTCATGAGGGTGGTGGTGCGACGGCCTCCCGGCCGCGCGCAGGAAGCCAGGAAGCGGAGAGGCCGTCTCGGTACAGCGTCAAACGATTCACGGCGCGATGCGACGCGCCGTCGTGACCGGCCGCAGCGTAGGCATAACTATGCATTGCTCCGTATGTTTCGTCAATCGATGCCTGGTGCCCCACCGCTGACCAGCCCGTATATCGGGAGCGCGGCCCGCCTGCGGCCGCCTACGATCGGCGGCGGAGCAACCGGGGAGGACTTATGTGGAGCGCGGGCGAGAACGCGTCATGGGGGCGCGCCGTGGCCCGGGGGCTGCTGCGCGGGGACACCTCCCCCGTCGCGGGCAGGCTCGCCGGGAACGGGCCGGAAGCCTGGACCGCCTTCGACGAGGAGATGCGCCGGCTCCTGCGCTCCCACAGCGCGGAGATCGCCGGCAAGCGGCTGGAGGTCCGGCTGTGTCACCCCGACGGGCGGGTGCGCGCGGCCGCGCTCGCCGCATGGCGGAACCCCCCGCTGCCGCTCGTCCTGATCCGGTGCGCCGACTGGGTCCCGCAGGTCCGCGACCGCGCCCGCAGGGTCCTCGGCAGGGTGGTGGCCCGGTATCCCGCCGAGGTCCTGATCGGCATCGCCCCGTTCATCCTGCGGCTGGGCGGCCGTGAGCACGGCGCCTGGGCGGTGGAGCAGCTGGAGGCGGCCCTGTCCGGCCGCTACTCCCTCCTCGCCGCCTGGTGGCGCCCCGGACGGCCCTGTACGACGTGGAGCTGGAACGCGCTGACGCCCGAGCAGCGCGACCGCCTCCTGGAGCGCCTGCGCGGGTCCGCCGACCTGACGATCCGCCGGTTCGGCGCCCGCGTCACCCTCGCCGCCGGGCGGTTCGGCGTGCGGGAGACCGCCCGGCAGGCCGCCGCCGAGCCCGACCCGGTGACGGGCCGGATGTGGACCGACGCCGCCCTGGCGGCGATGGGGGCCGACGGGCCGGACGACGAGGCGGTCGACGCCCTCCTCGGCTCCCGCTTCGCGGCGGTACGGGCCGCCGGTGTCACCGCGCTGCGCCGGGCCGGGCGGTCGGCCGAGGCGGTGGACCACCTGGCGGACCGCGCCGGCCAGGTCCGGGCCTGCGCCCGCTGGCTGCTGCGGCAGAACGGCGGCGACCCGTACGCGTACTGCCGCGAGCTCGTCACGGACCCGGACCGGGTGAGCGGGTACGCGGTGACCGGCTTCCGCGAGGTGGCCGGACAGGCCGACGGGCCGCTGCTGCTCCCCCTGCTGCACCACCCCGACGGCGCGGTACGGGCCGCCGCCCTGGCCGCACTGCACGGGCTGGGCCTCACCGTCGAGGACGCGGTCCTGCTCGCGATGCTGGAGGACCCCTCGGCGTCGGTGGCCCGTGAGGCCGCGCTCTGCCTGCTCCCCGCGGCCGAGCGGCTGGACCCCGCCACGCTGGCCGCCCGGACCGGCCCCGAGTGGCCCGCGCACACCCGCAGGGCGGCGTTCCGGCTGCTGGAAGGCCGGGGCGGGAGCGCCGAACTGCGGTCCTGCGTCGCCATGCTGACGGACCCCGACCCGGGCCTGAGCCGGCGGGCGCGCAGCCGGGTGCTCGACTGGAACTGGCTCAGCACCCTCGACGAGGGGGAGGCGCACCAAGCGGAACTCGGCGCGCTCCTGGCGCGGTCGGCCCGGCTCCTGTCCGTCGACCGGCTGCGGCTGTGACGCCCTTCGACGGCCTGCCTGCGCCGCCGCGGCCCCCGTCGGCCGTACCGTCTGACATGTGCTGCGTACCGCTCTGCTCACGGGCTCGCTGATCCTCGCCGGGCTCTTCCCGTACGGCCCGGAACCGCTGCCCGCCCGCCTCGCCGACACCGGCGGCGGCAGTCAGCTGATCACCGCCGTCGCGCCCGCGCCCGGGTCCACGACGGGCCGGCTGACCTGGTGGGACCGGCGTGCCGGGCGCTGGTACGAGGCGGGTTCCGCGCCCGCCCGGTTCGGCGCCAACGGCCTGACGGAGGGCGCGACGCGGACCCAGGGCACCGACACCACCCCGACGGGCCTGTTCGAGCTGCCGTACGCCTTCGGCACCGCCCGCGCGCCGGCCGGTACGGCCTACCGCTACCGCCGGGTGACGGACCGTTCCTGGTGGTGCCAGGACAACGCCTCGGGCAGCTACAACCGCTGGACCGAGCCGCTGCCCGCCGACTGCGCGCCCGGGGAGGCGGAGCACCTGATCACGTACCGGACCCAGTACGCGCACGCGCTGGTCGTCGCCTTCAACTACGACCGGCCCGTGCACGGCCGGGGCGCGGGCATCTTCCTGCACGTGAACGGCAAGGGCGCCACCGCCGGCTGCGTCTCGGTACCGGAGCGGTCGATGCGCGAGCTCCTCCGCTGGGCGAACCCCCGCCGCCACCCCCACATCGCGATCGGCACGGACTCCGGCCCGCTGACGGTGACCCGGTACTAGGCCGCCGGGCGGGCCGGGTCAGCCCTCCTTCTGGGCCAGGCGCAGGAGGTGGTCGGCCAGGGCCTGGCCGCCCGCCGGGTCGCGGCTGATCAGCATCAGGGTGTCGTCGCCCGCGATGGTGCCCAGGATGGCCTGGAGTTCGGCCTGGTCGATCGCCGAGGCCAGGAACTGGGCCGCGCCCGGCGGGGTGCGCAGGACCACGAGGTTCGCGGAGGCTTCCGCCGAGATCAGCAGTTCGCCGGAGAGGCGACGCATCCGCTCCTCCTTCGCGGACTCGCCGAGCGGGGCCTGCGGGGTGCGGAAGCCGCCCTCGCTGGGGACCGCGTAGATCAGCTCGCCCCCGGTGTTGCGGATCTTGACCGCGCCCAGCTCGTCGAGGTCGCGGGAGAGCGTCGCCTGGGTGACGCTCAGCCCGTCGTCGGCGAGCAGTTTGGCCAGCTGGCTCTGGGAGCGGACCGGCTGCCGGTTGAGGATGTCCACGATCCGGCGGTGGCGGGCGGTACGCGTCTGCGGGACGGACGGACCGTTCTGCTCGGGTTCCTGCGCCTGGCTCATCGTCGTCTCATTCTCCGGATCGTCCCGCTTCGTCGAGGATGCCGGGCAGCGCCCGGACGAACGCGTCGACCTCGGCCTCGGTGATGACGAACGGGGGCATCAGCCGTACGACGTCGGGGGCGGGCGCGTTGACCAGGAATCCGGCTTCCTGAGCCGCGAGCTGCACCTTCGGCGCGAGCGGCTCCGTCAGCACGATACCCAGCAGGAGGCCGGACCCGCGGACGTGGGAGACCAGGGGATGACCGGAGGATTCGATTCCGGAGCGCAGCCGCTCCCCCCGTGCCTTGACCCGGTCGAGCAGGCCGTCGGCGGCGATGGTGTCGATCACCGCGAGGCCGGCCGCGCAGGCGACCGGGTTGCCGCCGAAGGTGGTGCCGTGCTGGCCGGGCTGGAGCAGGTCGGCCGCCGGGCCGAAGGCGGCCACCGCGCCGATCGGGAGACCGCCGCCGAGCCCCTTCGCGAGCGTGACGAGGTCGGGTTCGACGCCCTCGTGGGCCTGGTGCTCGAACCACTGGCCGCAGCGGCCGATGCCGGTCTGCACCTCGTCGAGGACCAGCAGGGTGCCGGTCGCGCGGGTGATCTCGCGGGCGGCGGTCAGGTACCCGGCGGGCGGGACGACGACCCCGTTCTCGCCCTGCACCGGCTCGATGACGACGATCGCCGTCTCCTCGGTGACGGCGGCCCGCAGGGCCTCCACGTCGCCGTACGGGACGTGGGTGACCTCGCCCGGCAGGGGCAGGAAGGGGGCCTGCTTCTTCGGCTGGCCGGTGAGCGCGAGGGCGCCCATGGTCCGGCCGTGGAAGCCGCCGTCGGTGGCGACCATGTGGGTCCGCCCGGTCAGCCGGCCGATCTTGAAGGCCGCCTCGACCGCCTCGGCACCGGAGTTGCAGAAGAAAACCCGGCCCGCGCGGCCGAAGAGCTGGAGCAGCCGCTCGCCGAGCGCGATGACGGGCTCGGAGGCGTAGAGGTTGGAGACGTGGCCGAGGGTGGAGATCTGGGCGGTGACGGCCTCGACGATCGCCGGGTGGGCGTGGCCGAGGGCGTTGACCGCGATCCCGCCGACGTAGTCGGTGTACTGCGTGCCGTCCGCGTCCCAGACCTGGGCGCCCTCGCCCCGTACGAGGGCCAGCGGCGGGGTGCCGTAGTTGTTGGTCAGTGCGTGCTGCCAGCGGGCGGCGTAGTCCTGATTGCCCGTCATGTCCGTGCCCCTCCCTGGGCGTCGGGCACGACCATGGTGCCGATGCCCTCGTCGGTGAAGATCTCCAGCAGGATCGAGTGCTGGACCCGTCCGTCGATCACGCGGGCCGTGCCCACCCCGCCGCGCACCGCGTGCAGGCAGCCCTCCATCTTGGGCACCATGCCGCTGGACAGCTCCGGCAGCAGTTTCTCCAGCTCGCTGACGGTGAGCCTGCTGATGACCTCGTCGCTGTTGGGCCAGTCCGCGTACAGGCCCTCCACATCGGTGAGGACCATCAGCGTCTCGGCGCCCAGCGCGGCGGCGAGCGCCGCGGCGGCCGTGTCGGCGTTGACGTTGTACACGTGGTGGTCGTCGGCGCTGCGCGCGATGGAGGAGATGACCGGGATCCGGCCGTCCGCCAGCAGCGCCTCGATCGCGCCGGTGTCGATGGCGGTGATCTCGCCGACCCGGCCGATGTCGACGAGCTCGCCCTCGATCTCGGGACTGTGCTTGGTCGCGGTGATGGTGTGGGCGTCCTCGCCGGTCATGCCGACGGCGAGCGGCCCGTGCTGGTTGAGCAGCCCGACGAGCTCGCGCTGGACCTGGCCGGCCAGGACCATCCGGACGACGTCCATGGCCTCGGGGGTGGTGACCCGCAGACCGGCCTTGAACTCGCTGACCAGGCCCTGCTTGTCCAGCTGGGCGTTGATCTGCGGGCCGCCGCCGTGGACGACGACCGGCTTGAGGCCGGCCTGGCGCAGGAAGACCACGTCCTGGGCGAAGGCGGCCTTCAGGTCCTCGTCGATCATGGCGTTGCCGCCGAACTTGATGACGACGATCTTGCCGTTGTGCCGGGTGAGCCACGGCAGGGCCTCGATGAGGATCTCGGCCTTGGGCAGCGCGGTGTGCCTCCTCGCGGTGCTCATGAGCTGTACGCGCTGTTCTCGTGGACGTACTCGGCGGTCAGGTCGTTGCCCCAGATCACGGCGGACTCGCCGCCGTTGGCCAGGTCGGCGGTGATGCGGACCTCGCGGCCCTTCATGGAGACCAGGTCGCGGTCCTCGCCCACGGAGCCGTTCTTGCACACCCACACGTCGTTGATGGCGACGTTCAGCCGGTCGGGGTCGAAGGAGGCCTGGGTGGTGCCGATCGCGGCGAGCACCCGGCCCCAGTTGGGGTCCTCCCCGTGGATGGCGCACTTGAGGAGGTTGTTGCGGGCGATGGAGCGCCCGACCTCGACGGCGTCGTCCTCGGTCAGCGCGCCGATGACCTCGATGCGGATGTCCTTGCTGGCGCCCTCGGCGTCGCCGATGAGCTGGCGGGCGAGGTCGTCGCAGACGGTCCGTACGGCCTCGGCGAACTCCTCGTACGCCGGTACCTCGCCGGAGGCCCCGGAGGCCAGCAGCAGCACGGTGTCGTTGGTGGACATGCACCCGTCGGAGTCGACCCGGTCGAAGGTGGTCCGGGTGGCGGCGCGCAGCGCCCGGTCGAGGGTGGCGCTGTCCAGGTCGGCGTCGGTGGTGAGGACGACGAGCATGGTGGCCAGGCCCGGGGCGAGCATGCCGGCGCCCTTGGCCATGCCGCCGACGGTCCAGCCGTCCCGGGTGGCGGTGGCCGTCTTGTGCACGGTGTCGGTGGTCTTGATGGCGATGGCGGCGGCCTCGCCGCCGTCGGCGGTGAGGGCGGCCGCGGCGGTCTCGATGCCCGGCAGCAGCTTGTCCATGGGGAGCAGGACGCCGATCAGGCCGGTGGACGCCACGGCGATCTCCCCGGCGTTGTGTCCGCCGCCCAGGGTGGTGGCCGCCTTCTCGGCGGTCGCGTGGGTGTCCTGGAAGCCCCGGGGGCCGGTGCAGGCGTTGGCGCCGCCGGAGTTCAGGACGACGGCGCTGACGGCACCACCGCGCAGGACCTGCTCGGACCACAGGACGGGCGCGGCCTTGACCCGGTTGGAGGTGAACACGCCCGCGGCGGCCAGACGCGGCCCGTCGTTGACCACGAGGGCCAGGTCGGGATTGCCGTTCGCCTTGATCCCGGCGGCGATGCCCGCCGCCGTGAACCCCTGTGCAGCCGTAACGCTCACGGCGCGACTCCAATCGTGGAAAGACCCAGCGTCTCGGGGAGCCCGAGCGCGATGTTCATGCTCTGCACCGCGCCGCCGGCGGTGCCCTTGGTCAGGTTGTCGATGGCGCTGATCGCGATGATCCGGCCGGCGGACTCGTCGTGGGCGACCTGGAGGTGGACGGCGTTGGAGCCGTACACGGACTTGGTGGTCGGCCACACGCCCTCGGGGAGCAGGTGGACGAAGGCCTCGTCCGCGTACGCCTTCTCGTACGCCGCGCGCAGCGACTCCGCGGTGGTGCCGGGGAGGGCCTTCGCCGAGCAGGTGGCGAGGATGCCGCGCGGCATGGGGACGAGGTTCGCGGTGAAGGAGACGGACACCCGCTCCCCGGCGAACGGGGAGAGGTTCTGCACCATCTCCGGGGTGTGCCGGTGGACGCCGCCGACCCCGTACGGGGTCACGGTGCCCATCACCTCGGAGCCGAGCAGGTGCGGCTTGAGGGCCTTGCCGGCGCCGGAGGTGCCGGTGGCGGCGACGATCACGGCCTCGGGCTCGGCGAGTCCCGCCTCGTAGGCGGGGTAGAGCGCGAGCGAGACGGCGGTGGGGAAGCAGCCGGGGACGGCGATCCGCTTGGTGCCGGCCAGCGCGGCGCGGTGTCCGGGCAGCTCGGGCAGGCCGTACGGCCAGGTCCCGGCGTGCGGGGCGCCGTAGAAGCGGTCCCAGTCGGCGGAGTCCTTCAGCCGGTGGTCGGCGCCCATGTCGACGACGAGCACGTCGTCGCCGAGCCGGGCCGCGACGGCCGCGGACTGCCCGTGGGGCAGGGCGAGGAACACGACGTCGTGGCCCGCGAGGACCTCGGGCGTGGTGGCCTCCAGGGTCCGGCCGGCGAGGGGGACGAGGTGGGGCTGCAGCCCGCCGAGGAGCTGTCCGGCGTTGGAGTGGCCGGTCAGCGCGCCGATCTCGACCTCGGGGTGCGAGAGCAGCAGGCGCAGGACCTCACCGCCCGCGTATCCGCTCGCTCCGGCCACCGCTACACGTACCACCATCGGACCTCCTCCTCGATGGCATGACTATACGTAGGGCTGCACTTTTATGCAATCGCCTTGCGATCTTCCTCCTCCCGGCGCCTCAGGCCCGCCGGGCCCGGAAGGCCGCGGCCTTGGTGCGGTTCTGGCAGGCGGTGGAGCAGAACTGGCGGGCGGCGTTGCGCGAGGTGTCCACGTACACGCGGTCGCACCGGTCGGCCCGGCACACGCCCAGCCGGCCCGCGAGGCCGCCGCCCACCGCCAGGGCCAGCGCGGTGGCGCTGCCCGCGGTCACGCCCGCGGCGAAGGAGTCGTCGGGGCCGTGGAAGTGCATCTGCCACGGTTCACCCCCGGTCCGGTCCAGCCTCGGCCGGGCCCCGGTGTCGCGCAGCAGGTCGTTCACGGTCACGGCCGCGGCGTCCACATCCCCATCCTGCATCGACCGGAAGACCTCGCGCATGCGCCGGGCCGCGCCGACGAAGTAGTCCGCCTGCGCGGCGTCGACGGCGCGCGGCAGGGACGCCGCGACGCGCGGGACCGCCCCTTCGATCGCGGCGGGCAGCTCCGCCCCGCGCGGAGCCGCATACGGGCGGCCGCGCGCCTCTCCGTCCGTCAGGACGTTCACGAGCGCCACCGCCTGTTCCAGCAGTACCGCTACGTGACTGTCGAACATCACTTGACCAGTCACCCCTTCGATCGCTAGCGTCCATGGCGTCCGTAACCGACATTACTCGATACGACAGTTACGCGAGAGGTGGGGTCATGCCGCGGACCGTATGGCTGCTGGTGGCGGCGCGGGCGATCAACCGGCTCGGCGCCTTCTCCCTGCCCTTCCTGACCGTACTGATCGGCACCGAGTTCGGCGCGGGCACGACGACGGCGGGCCTGGTCTCGGGGGGCTTCGGCCTCGCCACGATCCCCTCCCGGGTGGCGGGCGGCCGGCTGGCGGGCCGGATCGGGCGCCGCCGCACGATCGTGCTGGGACTCGTCGGCTGCGCCCTCGCCCAGCTGGGCATCGCCGCCGCCGGCTCCCTCGCCGCGGTGGCCGTCTTCGCGGTCCTGCTCGGCCTGTCCTTCGAGCTGTACGAGCCGCCGAGCCAGGCGCTGATCGCCGACGCCGTCGGCCCGGCCGACCGGGTGCGCGCCTACGGGGCGCTCAACGCCGCACTGGCCGTCGGCGGCACCGGCGCCGGTCTGATCGCGGCGGGGCTGGGCCGGTGGGACCTGCGCTGGCTGTTCGTCGTCGACGCGCTCACCTGCCTTGCCTGCGCGCTGACCCTGCGCCTGGCCCTGCCGGCCGACGGCCCCCGGGGCCCGCACGCCGCACGGGACGACGGAAACGGCGACGGCGGGGGCGGCGACGGCGGCGGACCCGTGCGGCCCTGGCGGGACCGGGGTCTCTGGGCGATGTTCACCTCCGGGACCGCGTTCGCGCTCGTGTCCATGCAGATCGTGATGGCGCTCCCGCTCACCCTCGGCCACCGCGGCCTGCGACCCGCCGACGCCGGGCTCCTGTTCACCGCCTCGGCCGTGACCGTCGTCGCGGTCCAGCCGGCGCTGCGCCTGCGCCGCCTGGCCGCGCTGCCCGACCCCGCGGCCATGGCCCTCGGCTACGCCCTGCTGGCGGCCGGTCTGGCCGGCTACGCCACGGCGCGGGGCCTGCCCGCGTTCCTGGCCGCCACCGCCGTGCTGAGCGTGGGCGAGACGCTGGTCCTGGCCCGGGTCCTCGGCGTCGTGGCCGGCCTGGCGCCGCCGGGCGGCACCGACCGCTACCTCGCCGCGTACGGCATCAGCTGGGGCATCGCCACGGTCGCCGCCCCGGTCACCGCCACCCAGCTGCTCGAACGGGCCGGCGCCGGCACCCTGTGGGCGGGCACCGCGGCCCTGTGCCTCGCGCTCGCGGCCGCGCAGCCCCTGGTGGTGGGGCCGCTCACCAGGGGCCTGCCGGTGCGGTCGGGAGCGGGCCGACCGGCGTCGTAGTCCGCGGCGTCAGGAGCCGTCGGAGCCGTCCAGCGGGTGGCGGACCCACACGTTCGGTTCCACGTAGACCGCGAAGTCGCGTTCCGGTTCGCAGTGGACCGGCGCCAGCGCACCGGGCACGAGGACCGGACCCGGGGTGTCGAAGGGCAGCCCGGTCCATTCCCGCCACTGCGCGAGCGTGCCGTTGACGGTCATGGAGAGCGGCGCCACCCCGTGGATGACCGCCCCGGCGCGCACGTGGACCCGCAGCCACGGGTCGTAGGGGAGCCCGTCCTCGCGGGTCCGGTACGCGTACTCCGCCATCGGCGTGGCGGGCTCGGCCGGCTTCCCGCTGGGCCGGACCGGGGCCACCAGCTCGGCGAACCCGGCGGCGCGGGCGCCCTCGCGCATGGCGGCCAGCATCCGGCCGGAGAGGCCCTCGCCCTGCCGGCCGGTGGCGACGGAGATCTCGATGGCGCTGACCGTGTCGGGCCGGATCCCGCGCCGCTGGTCGGAGAAGGCCCACATGAGGACCGCGTCCCAGCCCTGCGCGGGCAGCACGCCCGCCCGCTCGGGGGTGTGCAGGGCGAACGGCAGGCTGAAGCCCCGGGCCACCACCGTGTCCCCCTCGGTCGCGATCCAGACGTACTCGGGGAACTCGGCGACCATGCGCGGGTAGAGCAGCCAGGCCAGGGAGTCGTGGCCGGCGAACTCCGGCCAGGAGTCCTCCATGTCCCAGAGCCTGGCGGCCAGCTCGGGGCGGCGGGCGAGGGAGGTGATCACTATGGCGGTCATGCGGGCAGGCTAGAACGCCCCTCCGCCCCCCTCAACAGGGTTTACGGGCGCCGCGGACAGCCCGCCCCGCATCCGCCGCACCGCCTCCACCAGCTCTCCCGGACCCGAGACCCCGGCGAAGCCCAGCCGGACGTGGGCGGCGGGCGGCTCGGCGCAGAAGAACGGCCGGCCGGGCGCGATCGCGACCCCGGCGCGCAGGGCTTCGGCGACGAAGGCCGCGTCGTCGCCGCCCTCGCCGAGCCGGGTCCACAGCTGGTACCCGCCGGCCGGCAGCCGGACGGGCTCCAGCCCCGGCAGCTCCCGCCGCAGCGCGCCCGCGAGCACGTCCCGCCGGTGGCGCAACTCGGCGGCGACGGCCCGCAGATGACGCGGCCAGGCGGGCGCGCCGACCAGTTCGAGGGCGGCCTCCTGGAGCGGCCGGGGCACGAAGAAGCTGTCCACCACCTGGATCGCGCGCAGCCGGTCCAGCACCGGGCCCCGGGCGGCCAGCGCGCCCACCCGCAGGCTCGGCGAGGTGACCTTGGTCAGCGAACGGACGTGCACCACCACCCCGTCGGCGTCCTCGGCGGCCAGGGTGGGCGGCGGCGGGCCGGCGTCCTCGTGGGCCAGGGCCCGCGCGTAGTCGTCCTCGATCACGAAGGCCCCGGCGGCCCGCGCGATCCTCAGCACCTCGGGCCTGCGGGCGGCGGACAGCACCGCGCCCGTCGGGTTCTGGAACAGCGGCTGGCACACGAACACCCGCGCCCCGGTGGCCTCGAAGGCGGCCGCGAGCAGCTCCGGCCGGACCCCGTCCGTGTCCACGGGCACGGGTACGGGCCGGCAGCCGGAGGCGCGGGCGATGGCGAGCAGCCCGGGGTACGTCGGGGACTCCACCAGGACCGGCGCCCCGGGCGGGGCCAGCGCCCGCAGGGCCGTGGTCAGCGCGCTCTGCCCGCCGGCGGTGACCAGCACGTCGGCGGCCCCCACGGCCCCGCCGATCTCGCGGGCGAACCAGTCGCGCAGCTCGGGCAGCCCCTCCACCGGCGGCCGCCCCCAGGCCCCCGGGCGGCGTCCGGCCCGCGCCAGCGCGGCGGCCATGGCCCGCTCCGGCTGGAGGGAGGGGTGCAGGTAGCCGCTGTTGAGTCCGATCACGCCGGGCGGCGGCGTGGTCAGGCAGACCATCACCCCGGAGGCGTCCACCGAGCGGGGAACCACCTCACCGGTCCCCTCCGCGCTGAGGGACACCTCCTGCCAGGAGGTGTCGCCGGAGGCGCCGGCCTCCGTGCGCGGCGGGGACCGGAACACTCCGGCGCCGGGCCGGGTGACCACGAGCCCCTCGGCGGCGAGCAGGGCGAGGGCCCGGGAAACGGTGACGGGGCTGACCCGGTAGCGCTCGACCAGGGCCCGACTGGACGGGAGCTTTCCACCCACCGGATAGCGGTCAAGCTCCGACCGCAGGCTTTCCGCCAGTTCCGCCACACTGCTACGCTCATACATGACAGCACAGAATAGCGCTACTCCCTCCGGCCCGATAGCGGTTCGGCCGACCGGTCACCACCTCGGCGCGCACGCCGACGCGGGCGTCACGGGCGGCACCGGCGGCGGCGCGGGCAGCGCTGCCGGCGTCACGGGCGGCAGCGGCGGCGGCGCTACGCGGGCGGCCACCCCCCGGCAGGCGGGCGGCACCCGCACCGGCACGGTCCTGGCCCTCCTCGGCGTCGTCGCCTTCTCGCTGACCTTCCCCGCCACCGCCTGGGGCCTGGAGAGCTTCGGTCCCTGGTCGCTCGTCGCCCTGCGCAGCGTCCTCGCCGCCCTCCTCGCGGGCACCTTCCTGCTGGCCGGGCGGGTCCCCTTGCCGGCCCGCGCGCACTGGGCGGGGCTCGCGGTCGTGGCCGGCGGCGTGGTGGCCGGCTTCCCGATGCTGACCACCCTCGCCCTGCAGACCTCCACCACCTCGCACGCCGCCGTCGTGGTCGGACTGCTCCCGCTGACCACCGCCTCCTTCTCCGCCCTGCGCACCGGCGCCCGGCCGTCCCCCCGCTTCTGGGCGGCGGCCGTCGCCGGAGCGGCGGTCGTCCTGGGCTTCACGCTCACCCAGAGCGGGGGAGCCCTCTCCACCGGGGACGCCTACCTGTTCGGGGCGCTCGTGGTGTGCGCCGCCGGATACACCGAGGGCGGACGGCTGGCGCGGCTGATGCCGGGCTGGCAGGTGATCGGCTGGGCCCTGGTGCTGTGCCTGCCGCTCACCGTGACCGGCTCCGTGCTCGGGCTCGCGTACGAGCCGGTGCACTTGACCGCCCACGGCGTGGCCGGCCTGGTGTGGGCGGCGGCCGGCTCCACCTTCTTCGGCCTGTACGTCTGGTACCGCGGAATGGCCGAGATCGGCGCCCCGCGCGCCAGCCAGCTCCAGCTCGCCCAGCCCCTGCTGACCCTGGTCTGGTCGGTCGCGCTGCTGGGCGAGCACCTCTCCCCGGCGGCGCCCGCCGCCGCCTGCGCGGTACTGGTCTGCATCGCCGTCACCCAACGGGTCAAATAGCCGGTTGTCGCCCTAAACTGCTAACACCGGATCGGACCGCCACCGAGGAGGTCAGCTATGCGCGCTACCGAGGGCGACCAGCTGGTGCAGCACGGCCGGGTCGTGGGACAACACGACAAGGTCGGCGAGATCACTCAGGTACTGGGCGAGAACGGAACCCCCCCCTACCGGGTCCGCTTCACCGACGGCCACGAGGCGGTCATGTCGCCCGGCCCCGACTGCGTCGTCAAGCACCCGTCCGAGCACACCCCCTGACCCCGGGCGGCAGCCCGGCTCAACGCGGCGCCGCCGTCGCCGGATAGTGATCGGCGACGACCCTGGCCATCGCGCCGTTGGGGTCCGCGGTCACCTGCTTCGCCGAGAAGTAGACGTGGCCGCGGACCTCGGCGTGCCGTGCCGCGAGGGTCAGGTGCCTCGACAGCTCCGCCGGATCGCGCCAGGCGGGCGTGGAGCTGTCCGCGTCGCAGCGGTACAGGGCCTCCCCCACGTACAGGGCCACCCGCGTGCCCCTGACGGTGCCCGCCCACCACTCCACGATCGCGGCGTAGTCGGCGGACGGGTGGCCGATCTGCCAGTACGCCTGCGGCACGATCGAGTCGATCCAGCCCTCGCGGACCCACTTGCGGGTGTCCGCGTACAGGTCGTCGTAGGTCTGCACCCCCGCCCGGGTCTGCGAGCCGAGCGGGTCCCGGTCGCTGTTGCGCCACACCGCGAAGGGGCTGACCCCGAAGCGGGCCGCCGGGCGGACGCCCTTCAGCCGGTCCGACATCTCCTTCACCAGGGTGTCGGTGTTGTGGCGGCGCCAGTCCGCGCGCGAGGCGAAGGACCCGCCGTACCGCTCGTAGGCCTCGTCGTCGTCGAACTCCTGACCGGCGACCGGGTACGGGTAGAAGTAGTCGTCCCAGTGCACCCCGTCGACCGGGTAGCGGGAGACGGCGTCGAGCATCGCCTCCTGCACGAAGGCCCGCACCTGCGGCAGCCCCGGGTTGTAGTAGAGCTTGCCCCCGTAGGGCACGGCCCAGGTGGGGTTGCGGCGGGCCGGGTGCGCCGCGACGAGCCGCTGGGGATCGGTGTGGTTGGCCACCCGGTACGGGTTGAACCAGGCGTGCAGCTCCAGCCCCCGCGCGTGCGCCTCGGCTACCGCGGTGCCCAGCGGGTCCCAGCCGGGATCCTGCCCCTGCACCCCCGTCAGCCACTGCGACCAGGGCTCCTTCGTCGAGGGCCACAGGGCGTCGGCCGTCGGCCTGACCTGGAGGAACACGGCGTTCAGCCGCCGCTCCACGGCCGTGTCGAGGAGCCCGGTCAGCTCCGCCCGCTGCTCCCGCGCGGACAGGCCGGCCTCGGAGGGCCAGTCGACGTTCTCCACGGTGGCGATCCACATCCCCCTGAGTTCCGGTACCGGCGCCCGCCCGCCGCCGGACCCCTGCACCGCCCTCCGCTCCCCCGCCGGGGCGGCCGCCGCCGTCGTGGCCAGCACCCCCGCGGCCCCCGCCAGCAGGCCCCGCCGTCCGATGTGCGCCATGTGACGACTCCGTTCCGCTCCGTGACATCGCTCTGCGTGCGCCCAGCATGCCCGCCCCACCCCGCCACCGGGGGCAAGGACGGGGGTAACGTCGGGGGGCGTGGCGGGCGCCGGACGCAGTTACCACTGCCAACTCCGGGGGACCCGCGATGGATGAGCAGCGAAAGGCACGATGTGACGGACCTCTCTACCCTCCCGACCGACATCGCACGGGTCGGCGTGGTGGGCTGCGGCCAGATGGGCGCGGGCATCGCCGAGGTGTGCGCCCGCAGCGGTCTTGAGGTGATGGTCGCCGAGACCACGGGCGAGGCCCTGGAGATCGGGCGCACCCGGCTGCACAACTCCCTGACCAAGGCCGCCGAACGCGGCAAGATCAGCGAGGAGGAGCGGGACGCCACCCTGGCCCGCCTCACCTTCACCACCGACCTCGGCGAGTTCGCCGACCGCGACCTCGTCATCGAGGCCGTCGTCGAGAACGAGCAGGTCAAGACGGAGATCTTCCAGGTCCTCGACCAGGTGATCACCCGCCCGGACGCGATCCTCGCCTCCAACACCTCCTCGATCCCGCTGGTCAAGCTGGCCGTCGCGACCTCGCGGCCGGACCAGGTCATCGGCATCCACTTCTTCAACCCGGCCCCGGTGCAGCAGCTCGTCGAGCTGATCCCGGCCCTGACCACGTCCGACGAAACCGTCAAGCGCGCCGAGGCCCTGGTCGCGAAGGTGCTGGGCAAGCACGCGATCCGCGCCCAGGACCGCAGCGGCTTCGTGGTCAACGCCCTGCTCATCCCGTACCTGCTCTCCGCGATCCGGATGTTCGAGTCCGGCATCGCGAGCCGCGAGGACATCGACAACGGCATGGAGCTGGGCTGCGCCCACCCGATGGGCCCGCTGAAGCTGGCGGACCTGATCGGTCTGGACACGGTCGCCTCGGTCGCCGATTCCATGTACTCCGAGTTCAAGGAGCCGCTGTACGCCGCTCCCCCGCTGCTCCAGCGGATGGTCGACGCGGGTCGCCTCGGCCGCAAGACCGGCTCGGGCTTCTACCCGTACGGCTGACACCCGGCGCGCACGCGCGGGGGCGGAGCACCGCCGGCCGGCCCGGGTCCCTCGACCTAGCCGAGCCGCAGATGGTGCAGCAGGAGCAGCCCGGCCGCCATGTTGGCGGCCGGGACCTCGCCCCGCGCGATCATGTCCGGCACGAGCTTCAGCGGGACCCACTCGCGCCGCGAGGACTCGAAGTCGTCCTCCGGGTGACCGACGTACGTGGCCCCCTCCGCCCAGTAGAGGTGGTGGCGGGCGTCGGTCAGCCCGTTGGACGGCTCCACCGTCATCAGGTGGTGCAGCGGCCCCGGCCGCCAGCCCGACTCCTCCTCCATCTCCCGCGCCGCCGCCGCTTCGACGGCCTCGCCGTCCTCGACCACCCCGGCGGGCAGTTCCCAGCCCCAGCTGTCGGTGATGAACCGGTGCCGCCACAACAGCAGCACCTCGTTGGCCTCGTTGACGGCCGTGGCCACGGCCACCGGGCGCAGCCGGATCACGAAGTGGTCCAGGTGCCGGCCGTCGGGGAGTTCCACGTCCGCGAGGTTCACGTCGAACCATCGGTTCTTGTACACCGTCTGCTCACTCAGGTTCGTCCACTGCACGGTTGTGCCACCTTTCGCATCCGTCGGTGGCAACATGGCAGCAGTTCCTGCCGTCACAGGGGAACGCGCAGCGCCCCGTCGATGAGCTGCGCAGTCTCCTCCGCGCCCGCGTACCCGCTGGTCAGCAGCTGTTCCCGGACCGCCCGCAGCCGGTCGCGCAGCCGCAGCGACTCCATCCCCTTGGCCCGTTCGGCCATTTCGGCCGCCGAGGCCACCGCCCGGTCCGCCTCGCCCTGGCGCAGCTGGATCTCGCACAGCATCGCGAGCCGGTGCACCCTCCCCCGGTCGTGCGCGGGGGTCCCCACGGCCTCCGCGGCCTGGGCGTGCGCCGCGTCGAGGTCCCCCAGGCTCAGCAGCGCCTCCGCCACCTGCACGTTGACCAGTCCGGGCTGTACGTAGCCCGTCTCGTCGGGCTCGGCGCCCGGCCGGATCCGCTCGGCGGCGGCCTCCGCGCTGCGGATGCAGGCCAACGCGGCCACCGGATCACCGAGTTGGGCGTAGGCCTTGGCCTGCATCGCGTACAGGTCCGCGGCCAGCGCCGGGGTGGTGTGCCGTCCGGCGGCGCGCAGCGCGGCCTCCGCGAAGGCGACGGCCTGGCGGTACTCCCGCAGGTGCAGCGACTGGTTGACCAGCAGGGCGATCACGTACGCGCCGAGCCCCCGGTCCCCGCTGGCCTTGGCAAGCCGCAGCGCCTGGTGGAAGTAGCGCTGGGCGAGCCCGTGGGCGTCGGAGTCGTACGCGCAGATCCCGGCGACCGCCACCAGGGACCCGGTGGCCCGGTGCAGGAGCCGGCCGATCCCGTCCGGGTAGCTGCCGCGGAGCATCGGAGCGGTCTCGCTGCCGAGGAAGCGGACGATCCGGGCGCGCGTCGCCATCCCGCCGGCCCGCCGGTACATCAGCTCGTAGTGCGCGCGGGCCGCCCGCAGGACCTCGATGTGCTCGGGCCCGATCCGGTGCGGGCCGGAGCGGGACACGTCGGCGTCCTCCGGCGGGTTCTCCCACTCCCACACCGGGATCACGGCCGGGGTCCCGGTGACGGCCTCGGCCGTGAGCAGCGCGGGCCGGCCCAGTTCGTCCGAGCGCCACAGGGCGGTGGCGCGGTCGACGAAGCCGCCGATCCGGGTCGTGTGCGGGCTGTGCTGTCCCGGGATCCCGAGCCCGATGTCCTCCAGTCCGACGGGCCGTCGCAGGCGTCCGCCGAGCACTTCGCAGATCAGGTCGGGCACTTGGCCGCGGGGGCGCTGCCCCTTCAGCCAGCGCGAGACCGCGGTGTGCTCGTAGCGCAGCGCGAGTCCGCGCGACCGGCCCGCCTGGTTGACGTGCGCGGCGAGTCCTGCGTGGGACATGCCCGCCTCGGCGAGGAGGGCGTCGAGCAGGGCGTTGGGCTGCATGGGCCCCTCCAAGGGCTCGTCGGATCCAGGCTAGTGGCTGGGGGCCCCGCGCGGGGTGCGGTGTGCTCGATTCACACGGGGTGTGAATCGAGTACGCGCATAAATGCGATGCGCACCCTGCCGCGCGGGGGCCCCGCGGGGTTTCACTTAAGAGCCTCGCCAAGGAGGCCGTCCGGGTCGTCGGCTCCCCCTCGTACAGTGCGACGACCCGGCACCGCGCCGCCCGCCCTGCTGTCTGCCCGACACTCCATGGCAGGCGGGCGGCGCACCACGGCTCCGCCGGGGCCCGGTTGGTCGCCGGGTGCCCGCCAGGAGCCGGGCCGCACCCGCACCGGGCCCGTCCACCGGCCCGGTGCGGAGTGGCTCCGCCGGTCGCGCGGGGACGGCCGGACCGGTGCAGGGCCGGTCCGGCTCCGCCGCCCGGCACGCACCCGGCCCGGCCGCAGGAGCGGCCCGTCAGGGGCGCTCGCCCCGGTCGCCACGGTCGTTGCGGAGCACCAGCAGGGTCACGTCGTCCGTGAGCCGTCCCCTGGTGTGGCGCAGCAGTGCGGCGTGCACGCCCGCGACCAGCCGCGCGGGCGTGGGCGCCGGCGCCCGCGCGAGGACGCCCCGCAGCGGGAAGAAGCGGCCCCGGCGGTCCCGGGCGTCCTCGGCGCCGTCGGTGTACAGCACGAGGACCTCGCCGGGGCCGATCTCCCCGCAGTACCGGGACCGGAGGTCCGGCGGCAGGGGGACCACCCCGAGCGGCGGCAGCGTCTCGCCGCCCGCGAGCGGACGTACCGTGCGCGCCGGCGGGACGGACGCCGGTGCCGGGCCGAGGCGGTAGGGCCAGGGGTGGCCGCAGTTCAGGGCCTCCACCGAACCGTCCGCCGCGATCTGGAGCAGCAGCACCGTCACGAACTCCTCCGCCACCGTGGACCGCGGCCGTTGCGGTGAGGCCGACGGGGGCTCGGCGCGGGCGCGTTCGCTCAGGTGCCGCTCCAGGGAGCGTTCCATCCGCCGCAGGACCCCGGCGGGCTCGGGCTCGTCGTGGGCCGCCTCGCGGAAGGAGCCCAGGACCGCGGCGGCCGCCCCCAGGGCCGGGAGGCCGTGGCCCCGTACGTCCCCGATCAGCACCCGTACGCCGTACGCCGTGGTCACCGCTTCGTACAGGTCCCCGCCCACGGCCGCGCCCCGGCTCGCCGACAGCTGGGCGGCCGCGAGCGCCAGGCCGTCCATCCGCCCGGGCAGCGGTCTCAGCAGGACCTGCTGGGTGGCTCCGGCGATCTCCCGCGAGCGGCGCAGTTCGGCCACCAGCCCCTGGCGGACGCGCAGCGCGCAGCCCGTGGCGAGGAGCAGGAAGGCCGCGCAGGTGGCGAGGCCCGGCCCCGGCCGCCCGGGGGCGGACGGCTCCCAGGACACCGCGGCGCCGCCTCGGGCGAGGGCGCACACCCGGCGCACCCGGGGCCTCTCCGCGTGCGTGATCATCCGTAGGACCCTCCCCCTCCGGCTCGACGGCCGGAACGATTGTGTCGACCTCCTGACGTACTGGACACAGGTCACCGTTGTTCTCACCCCAATGAGTGAGGGGCCCCTCCGGTGATCCGGAGGGGCCCCTCGATCGGGTTCTGCGGCGGGGCGCTACGCGCCGCGCAGCACCGCCCCGGTCCGCTCGCCGGCCAGGGCCACCGCCGCGTCGCGCGCGGCCGTGGACTCCTCGGCGGTCAGCGTGCGGTCGGTCGCGCGGAAGCGCAGCGCGTACGCGAGGGACTTCTTGCCCTCGCCCACCTGCTCACCGGTGAACACGTCGAACAGCCGCAGGGACTCCAGCAGTTCACCGGCTCCCTTGCGCAGCGCGGTCTCCACCTCGGAGGCCGGGACCGACGCGTCGACGATCAGCGCCACGTCCTGGGTCGCCACCGGGAAGGAGGAGATCCGGGGCGCCTGGAGGGCCTCGCCGCCGGCCGCCGCGAGACGGTCCAGGTCGATCTCCATGGCGCTGGTACGGGCGGGCAGGCCCATCGCCTTGACCACGCGGGGGTGCAGCTCACCGGCGTGGCCGATGACCGTCTCCACGCCGTTCAGGACGACGACCAGCTCGGCGCAGCGGCCCGGGTGCCAGGGGCCGTACTGGCCCTGGCGGACCACCAGCTCGGTACCGGCCTCGACGGCCAGCGCGCGGGCGGCCTGGACCGCGTCGGCCCAGTCGGCCGGACGGCCCTTGCCCCACCAGCCGGCCTGCTCGCGGGCGCCGGCCAGCACGACCGCGGCGTGGCGCGGCTGCGCGGGCAGGGCCGCGTTCAGGGTGGCGATCTCCTCGTCCGTGGGACGACGGTCCACGGGCAGGCGTACGGCGACGCCCGGCCGGTCGCCGGCGAGGAAGACGGAGCCCGTCTCGAAGAGCGCGAGGTCGTGGCTGCCCCGGCTGTCGTTGCGGCGCAGCGCGCCGAGCAGACCCGGCAGCAGCGTGGTGCGCAGTGCCGGCTCCTCGTCGGAGATCGGGTTGACCAGCTTGACCACCTGGCGGGCGGCGTCGTGCGCCGGCAGCTGGAGCTGGTCGAAGACGCCCTCACCGAGGAACGGGTAGCTCAGCGCCTCGACGTAGCCGGAGCCGGCCAGCGCGCGGCCGGCCCGGCGGTGCAGCAGCTGCCGGGCGGTCAGGCCTCGGCCGGAGGGCACCTGCGGGAGGGTGGACGGGAGGTTCCCGTAGCCCTCCAGCCGGATGACCTCCTCGGCGAGGTCGTTGGGCTCGGCGAGGTCGGGACGCCACGAGGGGACGGTGACGACGAGCTCGTCCTGGCCGTAGACGTCGCAGCCGACCTCCTGGAGGCGGCGCACGACGGTCTCGCGGCCGTAGTCCATGCCCGCGACCCGGTCCGGGTGGTCGGCGCGCATCGCGATGGTGCGCGGGGCGCCCGGGGCGGTCAGCTCGGTGACCCCGGCCTCGGCGGTACCGCCGGCGAGCAGCACGAGCAGGTCGACGGTCCGCTGCGCGGCCGCGGCGGCGGCCTGCGGGTCGACGCCCCGCTCGAAGCGCTTGGAGGCCTCGGAGGAGAGCTTCAGGCGGCGGGCGGTGCGCGAGATCGACACGGAGTCGAAGTGCGCGGCCTCGACGACCACGTCCGTCGTACCGGTGACGGCGCCCGTCTCCGGGTCGGTGACGGAGTCGGCGATCTCGGTGTGGGCACCGCCCATGACACCGGCGAGCCCGATGGGGCCGCTGTTGTCGGTGATCACCAGGTCCTCGGCGTCGAGCGTGCGCTTGACCCCGTCGAGGGTGGTGAACTTCTCGCCCTGCTCGGCGCGCCGGACACCGATGGCGCCGTCGAGGCGCGAGCGGTCGTAGGCGTGCAGCGGCTGGCCGAGTTCGAGCATCACGTAGTTGGTGACGTCGACGGCGAGCGAGATCGGGCGCATGCCCGCCTTCTGGAGGCGGCGCGTGAGCCAGATCGGGGACCGGGCCTCGGGGTCGAGACCGGTCACGGTGCGGGCGGTGAAGCGGTCGCAGCCGGCCGGGTCGTCGACCTTGACCAGGTAGCCGTACGAGTTCGGCGCGGGCACGTCGAGCAGCGCCGGGTCGCGCAGCGGCAGGCCGTAGGCGGTGGCGGCCTCGCGGGCCACACCGCGCATGGACATGCAGTAGCCGCGGTCCGGGGTGATGTCGATGTCGAGGACCTCGTCGACGAGCTGGAGCAGCTCGATCGCGTCGGTGCCGACCTCGTGCTCCGGCGGCAGCACGATGATGCCGTGCGTGCCGTCGTCGCCCATGCCCAGCTCGTCGCCGGAGCAGATCATGCCGTGCGAGGTGCGGCCGTAGGTCTTGCGCGAGGCGATCGCGAAGTCCCCGGGCAGGACGGCGCCGGGCAGGACCACGACGACCTTGTCGCCGACGGAGAAGTTCCGGGCGCCGCAGACGATCTCCTGCGGCTCACCGGTGCCGTTGGCGGAGCCGACGTCGACCGTGCAGAAGCGGATCGGCTTGCGGAAGCCCTCCAGCTCCTCGATCGTCAGCACCCGGCCGACGACCAGGGGGCCCTTGAGCCCGGCGCCGAGCTGCTCGACGGTCTCGACCTCCAGGCCGGCGTCGACGAGCTTGGCCGCCACGTCACGGCCGGTCTCACCTGCGGGGAGGTCTACGTACTCCCGCAGCCACGAAAGCGGGACCCGCATCAGATCTCCATCCCGAAGGGCCGGGTGAAACGAACGTCACCCTCGACCATGTCTCGCATGTCTTCAACGTTGTGACGGAACATCAGCATCCGCTCGATGCCGAAGCCGAAGGCGAACCCGCTGTACTTCTCCGGGTCCACACCGCAGGCGGTCAGCACCTTGGGGTTGACCATGCCGCAGCCGCCGAGCTCGATCCAGCCCTCGCTGGAGCAGGTGCGGCAGGGGCGGTCGGGGTTGCCCACCGAGGCGCCGCGGCACACGTAGCACTGCATGTCCATCTCGGCGGACGGCTCGGTGAAGGGGAAGAAGTGCGGGCGCAGGCGCGTGGTGGTGCCCTCGCCGAACAGCTCCTGGACCATGTGGTCCATGGTGCCCTTGAGGTCCGCCATGGTCAGGCCCTCGTCCACGGCGAGGAGCTCGACCTGGTGGAAGACGGGCGTGTGCGTCGCGTCGAGCTCGTCGGTGCGGTAGACCCGCCCCGGGCACACGATGTAGACGGGGGGCTTGCGCTCCAGCAGCGAACGCGCCTGCACCGGGGAGGTGTGGGTGCGCAGCACGACGCCGGACTCGTCGCCCTCGGTGCCCTCGGGCCCCCGGACGAAGAACGTGTCCTGCATCTGGCGCGCCGGGTGGTCGGGCGTGAAGTTGAGGGCGTCGAAGTTGAACCACTCCGCCTCGACCTCGGGGCCTTCCGCGACCTCGTAGCCCATGGCCACGAAGATGTCCGCGATGCGGTCCATCAGCGTGGTCAGGGGGTGGCGGGCGCCGGCGGGCACGCGGTCGTAGGGCAGCGTGACGTCCACCGCCTCCTCGACCAGCACCCGCTCGTCGCGCTCGGCTTCGAGCGCCACGGTGCGGGCCCCGAAGGCCTTGTTCACGGCGCCGCGGGCCTGACCCACGAGCTTGCCCGCCGTGGCCTTGGCCTGCGGGGGCAGCGCGCCGATCTCCCGGTTGGCGAGCGCCAGGGGCGAGCGGTCGCCCATGTGCGCGGTCTTCGCCTCGCGGAGCTCGTCGAGGTCGCCGGCGGACGCGAAGGCGGCGAGCGCCTCGTCCCGCATGCGCTCGATCTCTTCCGGTTTCAGTGCCTCGACCTCGACAGGGTCGTACGACTTGTTCGGTGCCGACATCTCTTCCCGTACTTCCGATGGCTGGCTGGTGGTCCCCGTACGACTCGATCGGCACAAGGACACAAAGGTGCCAAAGGACGAGTCTAAGGGCCGTCGGGGGTGGAGGAGCCCGTGGGCCGCCTGGCGAGACGCTCCGCAGGGTTACTGCGTGAGGTAGGCCGGTGCGCTCACGGGCAGGATAAATCGGAACTCGGCCCCGCCGCCGGGGCCGCGGCCGACCGTGATGGTGCCGCCGTGGGCCTCCACGATGCCCTTGACGATGTACAGGCCCAGGCCGGTGCCGCCGCGCTTGCTCCCCCGCCAGAAGCGGGTGAAGACGCGGCCCATCGATTCCTCGGGGATCCCGGGGCCTTCGTCGGTCACGGTGACGGCGGTTCCCTTCTCGTGCGGCGCCACGTCGATGGTGACCGTTCCGTCACCGTGGCGCACCGCATTTTCGAGGAGGTTGCCGAGGATCTGGTCGATCTTGTCCGGGTCGGCCCAGCAGTCGGGCAGCGGACGGCTGACCCGTACGAGGAACCGTTCGGGGGCCTGGCCGTTCGCGGTGAGCGCCTGGACGTGGCGGCCGACGGCGGCGGCGATGTCGACCGGCTGACGGCGCACCTCCAGGCGGCCCGAGTCGATGCGGGAGATGTCGAGCAGCTCGGCGATCAGGCGGGTGACGCGGTTGGCGTCGGCGTCGACGGTCTCCAGCATCAGCCGCTTCTGGTCGTCGGTGAACCGCTCCCACTTGGCGAGGAGGGTCGCCGTGAAGCCCTTCACCGAGGTCAGCGGGGAGCGCAGCTCGTGCGCGACGGTGGCGATCAGCTCGGCGTGGCTGCGTTCGGTGCGGCGGCGGGCCTCGGTGCCGCGCAGGGTGACCACGAGGCGGCACAGCGGGCCGGTGGGGTGGCTGCGGACGTAGCGGGCGGAGACGAGCACCTCACGGCCGCCGGGCAGGAGCAGGTTCCGCTCGGGCTGTCCGCGGCGGGTGGCGAGGCCGCCGTAGGGGTCGGTCAGGGCCCACCAGCGGCGGCCTTCGAGGTCTTCGAGCGGCAGTGCCCGTTCGATGCGGGCGCCGAGGGCCTGGCCGGGGTCGGTGGCGGTCATCCGGGCGGCGGCCCGGTTGAAGCAGATCACCCGGCCGGTGTGGTCGGCGACGACGAGCCCGTCGGGCAGCTCGTCGGGGTCGATCCCGGACCCGGCCCATGCGGGGGCGTCGTCCACGGTCCCGGGACCCGCGGACGCGTGGCCGGGGGCGGAGGCCGCCGCGGCGCCCGACGGGGCGGAGCCGCGGGCCGGGCCGGGTCCGGGCGCGGAAGCCGCGGCGGCGGCGGAAGCCGGGGCCGCGGCGGAAGGCCGGGGGGGAGCCGCGGGACGGCCCCGGGCGGAGGAGGCCGCCTGGGGTGGAACGCCGCGCAGGCCGTCGGCGGCGGGCGCGGGTCCCGCCGGGCCGTGGCCCGCGGGCCCGGGGGCGTCCCGCAGCCGCTCCTCGGCCGCGCCCGCGGCCTCCTGCGAGCTGTTCGTACCGACGGTCATTTCCCCGTACCCCACATCTCCGAGTAGCGCAGTGGGCCCCCCGGGCGGCCACATTACTAGCTGGGGGTCACGGAGCGGCACCCTCCGGGCGCCCGCTGTGCACGCGCGGAGGCGTACAGGCACACGGCGGCGGCCGTGGCGAGGTTCAGGCTCTCGGCCTTGCCGTGGATCGGGACCCGTACGACGGCGTCCGCGAGCGCGCGGGTCTCCTCGGGCAGGCCCCAGGCCTCGTTGCCGAAGACCCAGGCCGAGGGGGTGCCCATGGTGCCCGCGTCCAGCTCGGCGTCGAGGTCGTCCGTACCGGCCCCGTCGGCCGCGAGGATGCGCACGCCCGCCGCCCGCAGCCCTTCCACCGCCTGTTCCACCGGGACGCCCACGGCCACCGGGAGGTGGAAGAGGGAGCCCACGGAGGCCCGTACCGACTTCGGGTTGTACAGGTCGACGGAGGCGTCGGTCAGCACCACCGCGTCGGCGCCGGCGGCGTCCGCGCAGCGCAGCACGGTGCCGGCGTTGCCGGGGTCGCGGACGTGCGCGAGGACGGCCACCAGGCGGGGGCGCGCCCTGAGGATCTCCTCGAAGGGCGAGTCGAGGAAGTGGCAGACACCCACCAGGCCCTGCGGGGTGACCGTCTGGGAGACCTCGGCCAGCACCTCGTCGGAGGCGTAGTGCACGCGCGCGCCGGCCAGCAGGGCGGCCTCGACGATGTCGGCGTAGCGCTCGGCGGCCTCGACGGTGGCGAACAGCTCGATCAGGGTCGCGCCCTGGGACCCACGGTGCTCGACGGCCTCGCGGACGGCCTGCGGCCCCTCGGCGATGAACCGGCGCTCCTTGGTGCGGAAGTTGCGCCGCGCCAGGCGCCTGGCGGCGGCCACCCGCGGGGATCGGGGGGAGATCAGCTCGTCGGGGTAACCCATGGTGTCTGCGGTTCTCTCTGGGGGTTCCGGGGGCGGGCGGGGCGAAAGCACACGGACCCGCAGGCGAATCGCCTGCGGGTCCGTGGGGGCCGGCCGCGTGGAGCGGGCCGGCTAGCCCTTAGGCAGCGGCCTTGGGGGCGTTGACGTCGGCCGGAAGCGCCTTCTGGGCAACCTCGACGAGCGCGGCGAAGGCGTTGGCGTCGTTGACGGCCAGCTCCGCGAGGATCTTGCGGTCCACCTCGATGTTGGCGGCCTTCAGACCCTGGATGAGGCGGTTGTACGTCATGCCGTTCTGGCGGGCAGCGGCGTTGATGCGCTGGATCCACAGCTGACGGAAGTCGCCCTTGCGCTTCTTGCGGTCGTTGAAGTTGTAGACCAGCGAGTGGGTGACCTGCTCCTTGGCCTTGCGGTACAGGCGCGAACGCTGACCGCGGTAGCCGGAGGCCGCCTCGAGGATCGCCCGGCGCTTCTTGTGGGCGTTTACTGCCCGCTTGACGCGTGCCACTTTTTAACTCCTTGTAGCGGGGCCGTGGATGTCTTCACACGGCCCGAATTCGATGGGGTCCCGGTCTTGACGTCCGTCCGCTCCCGGCGAGGGGAGCGGAGGGCATCAGATGCCGAGAAGCTTCTTGATCTTCGCGGCGTCGCCGGGGGCCATCTCCGCGTTGCCGGTGAGGCGACGGGTGACACGGGACGACTTGTGCTCGAGCAGGTGGCGCTTGCCGGCGCGCTCACGGAGCACCTTGCCGGAGCCGGTGACCTTGAAGCGCTTCTTGGTACCGCTGTGCGTCTTGTTCTTCGGCATGGCGCCGTTATCTCCTCGTCGGTGGCGCTCCCACCGGTCCCTGGGGACCGGCTGACGGGAGCGTCATGTTGTGTCGGTGATCCGAGACGGGCTGCCCCGGAATCAGGCCTCGGCGTTCGCCTCGTCGGCGGCGGCCTCGGTGACCTCAGCGGCCTCAGCGGCCTCGGTGGTCTCCGCCTCGACCGGGGCGTCCTCCTCGGAAGGAGTCACCTCGTCGTCGGTGGCGGCGACACCCTGGCGCTCGGCCTTGCGGGCGGCCTGCGCCTCGCGGGCTTCGGCCATCGCCTCGGTCTTCTTCTTGTGCGGACCGAGGACCATGATCATGTTGCGGCCGTCCTGCTTCGGGTTCGACTCGATGAACCCGAGGTCCTCGACGTCCGAAGCGAGGCGCTGGAGCAGGCGGTAGCCGAGCTCCGGTCGCGACTGCTCGCGACCACGGAACATGATCGTGATCTTGACCTTGTCGCCCTGCTTGAGGAACCGAACGACGTGACCCTTCTTGGTGTCATAGTCGTGCGGGTCGATCTTCGGCCGGAGCTTCATTTCCTTGATGACCGTGTGCGCCTGGTTCTTGCGCGCCTCACGGGCCTTCATGGCCGACTCGTACTTGAACTTGCCGTAGTCCATGAGCTTGCAGACCGGCGGGCGTGCGGAAGCCGCGACCTCGACCAGGTCCAGGTCGTACTCCTGCGCGAGCTCAAGCGCCTTCGCAAGCGGGACGATGCCCACCTGTTCGCCGCTGGGACCGACGAGTCGCACCTCAGGGACACGAATCCGATCGTTGATGCGGGGCTCGGTGCTGATGGATCCTCCTCGGTAGCACCACACGACTGCCTGGCAGACAGCCGCTGACGTCTTCTGTCGTCAGACCTACCGCGGCGGAGAATCAAAAAAGCCCCGCCGGGCACAGGCGGGGGCTCCAAAACAACCGGAGCACCGCCGCGTGCGAACCGCGGGGCGCAGACTCGGGCAGCTTTCCATCGTCCGTACGGAACGATGGATACCGCCTGACCGGATGACCCGCCTCCCCGGAGGGTGGTCGGGTGGGAGATCGGAGCCTCCACTTGTGGGCCGGGCACACAGGTGTCCGGCCGGTCGAAGTACATACTAGCACCCGCATGGCAAGGCCGCCGCACGGCATATCGTGGGACGCATGACTGACGCGACGCCCTCCGATTCCCCCTCCTCCGCCCCGGACGCTCCCGACTACGACGACATGACCCGCGACATCGCGGACGTGCCCGCCGTCGAGGTCATCACCACGGTGGCCGTCCACCTGCTGAGCGCCGCCGCGGTCAACCTGGGCCTGGACAAGCCCGACTCCGAGCACAAGGACCTCGACGAGGCCCGCAAGCTGATCACCGCCCTGGCCGGTCTGGTCACCGCCAGCGCCACCGAGATCAGCTCCTTCCACGCGGCGCCGCTGCGCGACGGCCTGAAGTCGCTCCAGCTCGCCTTCCGCGAGGCCTCCCTCGTCCAGGACGAGCCGGGCCAGGGACCGGGCGAGAAGTTCACGGGTCCCGTCTACGCCTAGTCCTGTTCCGGTACGCCGCCCCGCGGAGTACCCCGTACGTACGTGAAGGGGCGCCCGCCGATCACTGGCGGGCGCCCCTTTCGCGTACGCGCGTGCGCGACTCAGCGCGTGAAGAGCGGCTCACCCGGCGGGAGCGGGGCGTCGGCCGGCAGCAGGGCCATGTTCAGGCCCCGGACCAGGCGGGCCCGGAGGGTCACGTCGGCCGCCAGGGCCTCGGCGATCCGCTGGGCCGTCCGGGCCGGATCGGCGTCGGCCGCCAGGAGCACGGCGAGGGTCCCGTCGGCGCCGGAGCCGCCCGGGACCAGATGCGCGCGCAGCACGGCCGGCTCCGCCACGACGGCGGCCCGTACCGCTTCCCGTACCGCCGGCGCGGCCAGCGGGTCCGCGTCCGTACGGCCTTCGGCGAGCGCGAGCAGCGCCGGGCCGGTCAGCTGGTAGGGGACGGGGCCGGCCAGGTCGAGGACGATCGTGTCGGCCTTCTCGTGCGCGGCGGCGGCCAGGGCCTGGTGCAGCGGGACGGCGACGGGCCGGGCCGCGGGGTCCCACAGGGCCAGCGAGGCGATCGAGGTGAAGGCGGGCAGGGCCCGCCGGTCGCCCGCCGTCAGGGTCGGCACGGCCATGTCGCTGGTCTTCTCGCGCTTGAGGCCGGTCTCCGGGTCCGTCTCGACCTCGCCGAGCACCGCCACGACGGGCACCAGCAGGCGGGCCTCCTTGAGGGCCGCGAGCAGCTGCGGTTCGGCCGCGCGGTCGGCGGCCCAGGCGGCCAGGGCCGCGCTCAGCCGGGGATCGGCGGTGCCGTCGTCGTCGGAGAAACCGGGGTCTGGAATGTTCTTGGTGGCCACAGTTACCCGACCCTATCCCGGCGGGCGGCGCGGGGACGCCGGGCCAGTACGCCGGCCAGCACGAGCAGCGCCGCTCCCCCGGCGGCGGCCGCCCCGGCACCCAGCCGGGCCCGCCGCTCCGGTGGCCGCACGGGGTCGGGGCCCGCACCGAAGTACGTCCGCCCGGCCGGGACGGGCGCCGGGACCGCCGGTTCGGGGCGCAGCCCGTCGGCGGCCTGGAGCGCGGCGACGGGGTCCACGGTGCCGCGGCCGAGGGAGTCGTCGCGGCCGCCGGCCGGGCGGTCGGTGGCGGTGTCCTCCAGCAGCTTCTTGATCTGCGCCGGGGAGAGGCCGGGGTGGGCCGCCTTGACCAGGGCGACGGCGCCGGAGACGAAGGCGGCGGCCGCACTGGTGCCCCACCCCTCGTAGTAGGCCCGGTCGGGGTCGGCGATGACCACGTCGACGCCCGGGGCGCTGACGTCGGCGTACCAGTGGCGGGTGGAGAAGGACGCCTTGCGGCCATGGCGGTCGACGGCGGCGACGGCGATCACCCCGGGGTAGGCGGCGGGGTAGGAGGTGTGGTCGCCGCGTTCGCCGCCGTTGCCCGAGGAGGCGACGACGACCACGCCTCTGCCGAGGGCGTACTGGACGGCCTCGTCCTCGGCGGCCTCGTGGTGGGCGGTGTCGCTGTCGTCCCCCAGCGACAGGTTGATCACGTCGGCGCCGTGGTCGGCGGCCCAGCGGATGCCCTCGGCGAGGGCGCCGGACTTGCTGTCGCGGGCCTGGGCGCGGCCCGGGTCGCCCTCCTCCAGGATCACGCGGACGGGGAGGATCCGTGCGTGGGGGGCGATCCCGAGGACGCCCTGGGAGCGGTCGGGGCCGTGGCCGTGGCCGGCGATGATGCCGGCCATCGCGGTGCCGTGCCGGGCCCAGGCGCGGTCGCCGCGGCCGGCGCCCATGCCGACGAGGTCGGTGCCGTCGAGGACCTGGCCGGCGAGGTCGGGGTGGGTGGCGTCGACACCGGTGTCGAGGACGGCCACGGTGACCCCGTCGCCCTGGGTGGTGCCCCAGGCCTCCTCGGCGCGCAGGGCCAGCAGGCCCCACTGGCGGTCGCGGATGGTGTCGGCGGCGGCCGGGGGCGCGGCGACCACGGTGAACAGGGCGGCCAGGACGATACCGCTGGTGGCGGTGACGGTGGCGGCGGCGGTTCGGCGGGGGGAGGTCATCGGCGGAGCTCCGGGCGCGGGGTGGCCGTGGGGGCGGGCGGGGCCGCGAGCGCGCCCAGGGTGCGGCCGACCCGGTCGGCCACGGCCTGGGCCGCGTGGCCCAGGCCCGCTTCGGCGACCGTTCCGGTGGCGCCGTGACGGACCGCGTCGGCGGCCGGGAGCGGTGCGTCCATGGTGCGGCCGTCGGCGAAGGCGGAGACCGCGTAGACCACGGCCGGGGCCCGGTCGGTGACGGCCGCCGTCCAGGCGGCCCGGCGGGAGTCGGCGTACTCGTAGGCGGGCGGGGCGGGCAGGCGGCCCCGCAGGCCGGCCATCACGGTGGCGTCGGCGGGGGTGAAGACCAGGCCCACGGTGACCAGGGAGCTGCGGGTGGTGTCGGTGTAGGTGGCGCGGAGCACGCGGGTGCAGCCGGCCGCGGCGAGCGCGGCGCGCCACTCGGGGGTGAGGGCGGCGGCGCAGTCGGCGTCGGGTGCCAGTGCGATCCGGGTCCAGCTGCGGTCGGCGCCGCCGGGGCCGGTGTCGGGGCCGTCGAGCACGGGCGGCAGGAGGCTGTCCACGGGGGCCGAGCGCCAGAGCGAGGCGGCCTCGCGGTAGGCGGCGTCGGGGGGCAACGGGCGGTGCGCGGCGCGGTGTTCGTTCCAGGCGATGGTGGCCGCGCCGGCGAGGAGGCCGGTGCCGAGGAGGGCGCTGAGGGTGGCGGCGAGGACCCGGCCGGGGTGGCGGCGCGGGGCCGGGGGCGGGGGCGGTCCGTGCTCGCCCAGGACCGCGGTCCCTGGTGTCGACGTGGTCATCCGGCGGCTCCGCCCCCCGTTCCGTACGGCTGCCTGCCCGTACTCTACGGGGCGGTTGGCGCTGCCCTGGCCGGGCGGGGGTGGGGGTGGCCGGGGTCGGGGCATCGCAGCCGAACCCAGCCCCGCCGGCGTTCGAGGCGCGGGGGTCGGGGCGGAGCCACGGGGTTTTCGGCGGGGGTGCGTACCCCTACCCACCGGTACACCCGTCTGGCAAGCTGCCGCCCATGACTTCCGACCGGGCTCGGTACGACCGGGCGACCGCGCATCTCGACGCGCCCCTGGCCATCGTGGACCTCGACGCCTTCGACGCCAACGCCGACGACCTCGCACGACGCGCGGCCGGCAAGCCGATCCGCGTCGCGAGCAAGTCCGTGCGGTGTCGAGCCCTGCTCGAACGCGTGTTGGAGCGGCCCGGGTTCGCCGGGATCATGTCGTACACGCTCGCCGAGTCGCTGTGGCTGGCCCGGTCCGGGTTCGAGGACGTGCTGCTCGCCTATCCGTCGGCGGACCGGGCGGGTTTCGGGGAGCTGGCGCACGACGCGAAGCTGGCGGCGGCCGTCACGGTGATGGTGGACGATCCCGCGCAGCTGGACCTGATCCAGGGGGCGCGGAGCGGGGGCGCGGAGGAGATCCGGGTCTGCCTGGAGCTGGACACGGCCCTGCAGCTGTTCGGGGGCCGGGTGCGGGTGGGGGCGCGGCGCTCGCCGCTGCGGGAGCCCGGTGAGCTGGCCGCGCTGGCGCGGGCGGTGCAGGAGCGGCCCGGGTTCCGGGTGGTGGGACTGATGGGCTACGAGGGCCACATCGCCGGGGTCGGTGACGCCCTGGCCGGCCGGCCGCTGCGCTCGCGGGTGATCCGGCTGATGCAGGCGACGGCCCGCCGGGAGCTGGCCGAGCGCCGGGCCGAGGCGGTGCGGGCGGTGCGCGCGGTGGTGCCGGACCTGGAGTTCGTCAACGGCGGCGGCACCGGCAGCGTGGCCGAGACGGCGGCCGAGGACGCGGTGACGGAGATCGCCGCCGGGTCGGGGCTGTACGTGCCGCGGCTGTTCGACAACTACACCTCGTTCCGCGGCCGGCCCGCGGCGCTGTTCGCCCAGCCCGTGGTGCGCAGGCCCGGGGTGGGTGTGGTGACCGTGCTGGGCGGGGGCTATCCGGCCTCGGGGGCGGCGGGCGCCGACCGGCTGCCGGTGCCGTACCTGCCGGCGGGGTTGCGCTACGACCCCCAGGAGGGGGCGGGCGAGGTGCAGACGCCGCTGCTGGGGAGCCCGGCCGACGATCTGCTGATCGGCGACCGGGTGTGGTTCCGGCACGCCAAGGCCGGTGAACTGTGCGAGCGTTTCGACACGTTGCACCTGGTCGAGGGCGACCGGGTGACGGCCACCGCCCCGACGTACCGGGGCGAGGGCCGCACGTTCCTCTAGTTCTGGAAGACGCTGTCCGTCTGGTCGGGGACGACGCTCGTGTCGCCCCGGCGGACGGGGCCGGCCGTGCCGTCGTGGTCGACGTAGCCGGTGGTGGAGCAGGGGTAGGGGCCGGTCTTCTGCTTCTTGGGCTCGATGAACATCGGGTTCACGATCCACTTGCCGTCGCTGTTGTCGTACGCGCGGCACATCAGCTCGTTCTTGTTGCGGTTGACGACCAGGCGCAGGGCGGTCGCGTCGCGCAGGAAGGAGATGTCGGTGTCGGAGTCGCCGGCGGCGAAGACCTGGCGCCGTGAGGCGGGCTGGACCTTCTCGGCGGCCGGGCCGCGTACGCCGAAGACCTCCTTGTTGATCCAGCAGCGCTTGCCGTCGATGTAGGTGATCATCGTGTCGGCGCCGTCCTTGACGGAGCCGCAGCCCTGGAGGTGGGCGGTCAGCTTGCCGCCCCGGGTGGTGTTGCGGATGCCGATGACGTGGTCGGCCTTGACGCCGACTCCCTGGGCCCAGACCTCGACGACGGGCTGCGGGGAGGCGGAGCTGATCCACACGTCGAAGCCGGCCTTCTGGAGGCCCTTGATGAGGTCCTGCTGCTGGTCGTAGTAGCGGACCCAGCCGGTGGCGGTGGTGGTGCCGACCTGCTGCTTGGCGCCGACGGGCGCGGCGAGGTTCTCGGTGCGGGCGGCGGCGGCGAAGCCGCGGACCTCGCTCGCGGTCCAGCCCTGCATCAGCTGCGGCAGCCAGGCGTAGGCGGGTTCGGTCGTACGGTGGTCCCAGCCGGCGAAGGCGGCGGCGCCGGCGCGGGTGGCGGAGGTGCCGTAGACGGCGCCCAGCTCGTCGGCGCAGGCCGCGCCCGCGGGGGTGCCGGTGGGCAGCGGGGCGCCGGGGCGGGCGAGGGGGCCGCAGGCGGTGGCCAGGTCCCGGGCGGCGGCCGGGGTGAGGTAGCGGCTGGTGGTGGTCCAGTCGCCGCCGGCGGGCTGGCGGATCCTGCCGTTGCGCAGCAGCCAGAACATGGTGGCGTCGCCGACGTCGTTCTTGACGACGGTGTTGTCCCAGTCGAAGACGGCGACGGGCTTCTCGCGGGTGGGGCGGTACGGGTTGCAGCTGCCGTACCGGTCGATGAGCTGCTGGAGGCGGGCCTGGTTGTCGCCGTACCAGCCGGCCGCGAGCTCCGGGGTGGTGCAGTGCGCGCCGGGCCGGGCCGCCTGGGCGGCGGGGGCGGCCGCGACGAGGGTGCCGGCCGCCATCGCGGCGGCGGCGACGGCTGCGGCCTGGAGCCGCCGGGTGGGGCTGAGTCGGGTCACTGGGATGGTCGCTCCTGATTCCGATGAAGATCGTCGGGGACGGTAGAGCACGACAGCCGGGCGTCGTGCGACGCCCGGCTGTCGAGGGGGTGGTGCGGAGGTGAACGTTTAGAGGGGAGTCACGTACGCGCCGGAGATACCGCCGTCGACGAGGAAGTCGGTGGCGTTGATGAAGGAGGAGTCGTCGCTGGCGAGGAAGGCCACGGCGGCGGCGATCTCGGTGGGCTCGGCGAACCGGCCGAGGGGGATGTGCACGAGGCGGCGGGCGGCCCGCTCGGGGTCCTTGGCGAACAGTTCTTGGAGCAGGGGGGTGTTGACCGGCCCCGGGCACAGGGCGTTGACGCGGATGCCCTCGCGGGCGAACTGGACGCCGAGTTCGCGGGACATGGCCAGGACGCCGCCCTTGGAGGCGGTGTAGGAGATCTGGGAGGTGGCCGCTCCCATGATGGCCACGAAGGAGGCGGTGTTGATGATGGAGCCGCGGCCCTGGCGCTGCATGTAGGGCAGGGCGGCCTTGCAGCACAGGTAGACGGAGGTGAGGTTGACGTCCTGGACGCGGCGCCAGGCGTCGAGCCCGGTGGTGAGGATGGAGTCGTCGTCCGGGGGCGAGATGCCCGCGTTGTTGAAGGCGATGTCGACGGAGCCGTAGGTGTCGAAGGCGGTCTTGAAGAGGGCCTCGACCTGCTCCTGGTCGGTGACGTCCACCTGGACGAAGGTGCCGCCGACCTCTTCGGCGGCGGCCTTGCCGGCGGCCGGGTCGATGTCGGCGCAGACGACGTTGGCCCCTTCGGAGGCCAGGCGGCGGGCGGTGGCGAGGCCGATGCCGCTGCCGGCTCCGGTGATGACGGCGGTGCGGCCGACGAGGCGGCGGCAGATGATCTCTTCGTTCGACATGCTGGTCAGGCCTCCGTGCTGATGAAGACGTTCTTGGTCTCGGTGAAAGCGGTGAGGGCGTCCGGTCCGAGCTCGCGGCCGAGCCCGGACTGCTTGTAGCCGCCGAAGGGGGTCGAGTAGCGGACGCTGGAGTGGGAGTTGACGGAGAGGTTGCCCGCCCGGACCGCGCGGGAGACGCGCAGGGCGCGGCCGAGGTCGCGGGTCCAGAGGGAGCCGGAGAGGCCGTACTCGGTCGCGTTGGCCAGGCGTACGGCGTCCTCCTCGTCCTCGAAGGGCAGGACGACGGCGACCGGCCCGAACACCTCCTCGACGGCGACGGGCGCGGTGGGGGCGGCGCCGGTGACGAGGGTGGGCGGGTACCAGAAGCCGGGGCCTTCGGGGGCCTTGCCCCGGAGGGTGGTGAGGTCGTCGGTGACGTACGCGCGCACGCGCTCCAGCTGGCTGCGGGAGATGAGCGGGCCCATCTGGGTCTTCTCGTCGAGCGGGTCGCCGACGGCGATGGACTCGACGGCGGGGGCGACGAGTTCGAGGAAGCGGTCGTAGGCGCCGCGCTGGACCAGGATCCTGGTGCGGGCGCAGCAGTCCTGGCCGGTGTTGTCGAGGTAGGCCATGGGGGCCGCGGCCGCGGCCGCCTCGATGTCGGCGTCGGCGAAGACGATGTTGGGGCTCTTGCCGCCGAGTTCGAGGGTGATCCGCTTCACCCGGTCGGCGCACTTGGACATGATCTGCTTGCCGACGCGGGTGGAGCCGGTGAAGACGATCTTCGCGACTCCGGGGTGCTCGACCAGGGCGTCCCCGGCGACCGCTCCGTGACCGGGGAGCACCTGGAAGAGGTGCTCGGGGATCCCGGCTTCGAGGGCGAGTTCGGCGAGGCGCAGGGCGGTGAGCGGGGTGGTCTCCGCGGGCTTGAGGATGACGGCGTTGCCCGCGGCGAGGGCGGGGGCCAGGCCCCAGGCGGCGATCGGCATGGGGAAGTTCCAGGGGGCGATCACGCCGATGACGCCGAGGGGTTCGAGGAAGGTGACGTCGATGCCGCCCGCCACGGGGATCTGCCGGCCGGAGAGGCGTTCGACTCCCCCTGCGGCGAATTCCAGCAGGTCGCGTACGTTGCCCGCTTCCCAGCGGGCGTTGCCGATGGTGTGGCCGGCCTCGCGGACCTCCAGCCGCGCCAGTTCCTCCAGGTGTCCGTCGACGGCCGCGGCGAAGCGGCGCAGAAGTCTGGCCCGGTCGGCGGGGGCGAGTGCCGCCCATCCCCGCTGGGCCGTGGCGGCCCGCCCGACGGCCGCGTCGACATCGTCCCGTGTGGCGGCCGGGACGGTGGCGACGAGTTCCTCGGTGGCCGGGTTCAGGACTTCCAACACGTCGGACAACGTGGTGCCTCTCTGGTGTGCGGTGAGGTGCGGGTGGCGTGCGGTGGGGTGGACCCGGGCCCTACAGGCGCTCGAAGGAGCGGCGCAGTTCCCAGTCCGTGACGGCGGAGTCGTAGGCGTCGAGTTCGACGCGGGCCATGTTGCGGTAGTGGGCGACGACTTCGGGGCCGAAGGCCGCCTTGGCGATCTCGCTGTTCTCCCAGAGCTCCGCGGCCTCGCGCAAGGTGGCCGGGACGTGGGCGTAGTCGGCGGTGTAGGCGTTGCCGGTACAGGCCTCGGGGAGTTCGAGGCGGTTCTCGATGCCGTAGAGGCCTGCCGCGACCAGGCCGGCGACGGCGAGGTAGGGGTTGACGTCACCGCCGGGGAGGCGGTTCTCGAAGCGGGTGGAGCGGCCGTGGCCGACCACGCGCAGGGCGCAGGTGCGGTTGTCGAAGCCCCAGGCGACGGCGGTCGGGGCGAAGGATCCGGGGCGGAAACGCTTGTACGAGTTGATGTTGGGGGCGTAGAGAAGGGAGAAGTCGCGCAGGGCGGCGAGCTGGCCGGCCAGGAAGTGCCGCATCACGGGCGACATGCCGTCCGGGCCGTCACCGGCCATGGCGTTGTTGCCGTCGGCGTCACCGAGTGAGAGGTGGATGTGACAGGAGTTGCCCTCGCGCTCGTCGTACTTGGCCATGAAGGTGAGCGAGACGCCTTCCTGGGCGGCGATCTCCTTGGCGCCGGTCTTGTAGACGGAGTGCTGGTCGCAGGTGGTGAGCGCCTCGTCGTAGCGGAAGGCGATCTCGTGCTGCCCGAGGTTGCACTCGCCCTTGGCGGACTCCACGACCAGCCCGGCGGCCTGCATCTCGTTGCGGATGCGGCGCAGCAGGGGTTCGACGCGGCCGGTGCCGAGGACGGAGTAGTCGATGTTGTACTGGTTGGCGGGGGTCAGGCCGCGGTAGTTGGCGTTCCAGGCCGCCTCGTAGGTGTCCTGGAAGACCATGAACTCCAGCTCGGTGCCGACCATCGCCTTGTACCCGTGTTCGGCGAGGCGTTCCAGCTGGCGGCGCAGGATCTGGCGGGGGGCGGCGACGACGGGAGAGCCGTCGTTCCAGGCGAGGTCGGCGAGGACGAAGGCGCTGCCGGGGTTCCAGGGGACGCGGCGCAGGGTGGCGAGGTCGGGGTGCATGGCGAAGTCGCCGTAGCCGCGGTCCCAGGAGGACATCTCGTAGCCGTCGACGGTGTTCATGTCGGTGTCGACGGCGAGGAGGTAGTTGCAGCCCTCGGTGCCGTGGGCGAGGACCTCGTCGAGGAAGAACTGTGCGGCGAACCGCTTGCCCTGGAGGCGTCCCTGCATGTCGGGGAAGGCCAGGACGACGGTGTCGATCTCACCGCTCGCTACGAGGGCACGGAGCTCCTCGGGGGCGAGCGGGGGCTTGCGGTCTACCACTGGAATCTCTCCTTCGGTGAGCCGAGGGGGCCTAAGGTATTGAATAGAACCATTGCTTGGGAAGGGGAGGAGCCGAGATGACCGACACGGCGGGTGAGGGTGGCGCGATCGCGCGGCTGAATCCCGTACTGCGACAGGTGCGGGCGGGCAACGGTTTCGAGGAGGCCCTGGAGCAGATCCTCCAGGTGGTGAGGCTGGGTCTGGTGCCGGGCGGGGAACGGCTGCCGCCGGAGCGCGAGTTGGCGGAGCGCATGGGGATCAGCCGCGTCACCCTGCGCGAGGTGCTGAAGGTGCTCCAGGACCAGGGCCTGGTGGAGGCCCGGCGCGGCCGGTACGGAGGGACGTTCGTGCTGTCCCGCCCCGACACCCCGGCGGGCGGGACCGAGGAGGAGCTGCGGCGCCGGGTGGCCGGGGTCGACATCGAGGACGTCCTGCGCTTCCGCGAGGTGCTGGAGGTGGGCGCGGCCGGCCTGTGCGCCGCGCACGGGCTGACCGAGGAGGGCACGGAACGGCTGCTGCGCGCACTCACCGCCACCCATGACGCACCGCTGCCCGACTACCGCCGCCAGGACACCCTCTTCCACCTCACCCTGAGCGAACTCGCCGGCTCCGCCTCCCTGACGGCCCAGTACGCGGCCGTCCGGGCCAAGGTGAACGACCTGCTCGACTGCATCCCGCTGCTGGTGCGCAACCTCGAACACTCGCAGCAGCAGCACACGGCTCTGGTGGAGGCGGTGCTGGAGCGGGACGCCGAGGGGGCGCGGGCGGTGATGCGCGAGCACTGCTGCGGGACGGCGGCGCTGCTGCGCGGCTTCCTGGCCTGAGCGGATCCGGGCCGGTCCGGTGGGGCGGGAGAGGTTTTCGTAACCCCTGTTTAACGCACGGGTCTTGCGCCCGCCACACCCAGGACGCAAAGGTACGCCTCACAACCATTGCATTGCCCTAGGCAGGAGCGCACATGGCCGACGACACCGCACCCGTATCCGCACCGCCCTCCCCAGGGGACGCGGACGCCGAGTACCTCCAGCGCCGCACCCTGCGCCGCGGCAGCGCCGGCTGGCTGCTGCTGACCGGCCTCGGCGTCGCCTACGTGGTCTCCGGGGACTACTCCGGCTGGAACGTGGGCCTGGCCAAGGGCGGCTTCGGCGGCCTGGCCATCGCCACCGTGCTGATGGGCGCCATGTACGCCTGCCTGGTCTTCTCCCTCGCCGAACTGTCGACCATCCTGCCCACGGCGGGCGGCGGCTACGGTTTCGCCCGCCGCGCGCTGGGCCCCTGGGGCGGCTTCCTCACCGGCACGGCCATCCTCATCGAGTACATCCTGGCCCCGGCCGCGATCGTCATCTTCATCGGCGACTACGTCGAGTCCCTGGGCCTGTTCGGGCTCACCTCCAGCTGGCCCGTCTACCTCGGCTGCTTCGTGATCTTCATCGGCGTGCACCTGTGGGGCGTGGGCGAGGCCCTGCGCTTCAGCCTCGTCGTCACCGCCATAGCCGTCGCCGCGCTCCTGATCTTCGCCTTCGGGGCGCTCTCGGACTTCGACGCGGGCTCCCTCGACAACATCGCCGTGGACCCCGACGCGTTCGGCTCCAGCTCCTGGCTGCCCTTCGGCGCCCTCGGCATCTGGGCCGCGTTCCCCTTCGGCATGTGGTTCTTCCTGGGCGTCGAGGGCGTCCCGCTGGCCGCCGAGGAGGCCAAGGACCCGGTCCGCTCCATGCCGAAGGCCCTGGCCATCTCCATGGGCATCCTGGCCCTGCTCGCCCTGATCACCTTCTTCGCCGCCACCGGCGCCCAGGGCGCCGACGCCGTCAAGTCCGCCGGCAACCCCCTCGTCGTGGCGCTGGAGGGTGACGGCGGCCCCACCGCCCTCAGCCGCTTCGTCAACTACGCCGGCCTCGCGGGCCTCGTCGCCTCCTTCTTCTCCCTCATCTACGCCGGCTCCCGCCAGCTGTTCGCCCTCTCCCGGGCCGGCTACCTGCCGCGCTTCCTCTCCCTCACCTCGAAGCGCAAGGCCCCCTACCTCGGCCTGGTGATCCCGGGCGCGATCGGCTTCGCCCTGGCGGCGGCCACCGGCAACGGCGCGCGGATGCTGAACATCGCCGTCTTCGGCGCGACCATCTCCTACGCCCTGATGGCCCTCTCCCACATCGTGCTGCGCCGCCGCGAGCCCGGCCTGGAGCGGCCCTACCGCACCCCCGGCGGGGTCCTGACCTCGTCCGTCGCCTTCGTCCTCGCCCTGTCCGCCCTGGTCGCCACCTTCCTGGTCGACAAGGACGCCGCGTTCATCGCCCTCGCCGTCTACGCCGTCGCCCTCGCGTACTTCGCCTTCTACAGCCGTCACCGCCTCGTCGCCTCGGCACCCGAGGAAGAGTTCGCGGCGCTTGCCGAAGCCGAGGCGGAGTTGACCCGCGACTGAAATCCTGATCCCCGCACCGCTGTCCAGTACCACCCTGGAGGTATCACCGTGCCCAGGCCGCTCATCGGCATCAGCACCTACGTGGAGGACTCCACCCGCTACGGCGTGTGGGACCTGCCCACGTCCCTCGTCCCGTCCGGGTACTACGAGCTCGTCCAGGCGGCGGGCGGCGCGGCCGTCCTGCTGCCGCCGGACGAACCGGAGCGGGCGGCGGAGGTACTGGGCCGGCTCGACGGCCTGATCATCTCCGGCGGCCCGGACGTGGACCCCGTACGGTACGGCGCCGAGCGCGACCCCCGTACGGGCGCCCCCGCGACGGTCCGCGACGAGTGGGAGCTGGCGCTGATCGGAGCGGCCCTCGAAGCGGACCTCCCGCTGCTGGGCATCTGCCGGGGCATGCAGGCCCTCAACGTCGCCCTCGGCGGCACGCTCGTCCAGCACATCGACGGGCACGTCCACACCCCGGGCGTCACCTCCTGGCACCCGGTCCGCCCCGTCGCCGGCACCCGGTACGCGGCGCTGGTCCCGGAGGTGGCGGAGGTCCCGACCTACCACCACCAGGCCGTGGAGCGACTCGGCCGCGACCTCGTCGTCTCCGCCTACGCGGAGGACGGCACGGTGGAGGCCATCGAGGACCCCGACCGCTCGAAGTGGGTCGTCGGCGTCCAGTGGCACCCCGAGCGGGACAAGGACACCCGGGTGATGGCGGCCCTGATCGAGGCGGCCACCGCCCACCGGACGGTCCTGGTCTCCTGACCGCCGCCCCGTGACCGGGCCCCGGCGCCTTCTCCCCGGCGCCGGGGCCCTTGCGCGTCCGGGGCCCGGCCCGCGTTCCTCCGCCGAATGGCCGGGGTCCCGCCGGGCGGGCACGCTGGAACCATGCGGACCGAGGCGCACGGCACGGCCCCCGGCCCGGTGTCCGGATTCCTGGAGAACCCGGTCGTCGGGATGGCGCCGTGGATCATCTTCTCCCTGGTGGTCGGCCCGGGACGGTTCGAGATCGCGGTCGGGATCGCCCTGGCCTCGGCCGTGGCCCTGGTCGTACTGGGGCGGGTCGTGCACCGGGGCAGCTCGTGGAAGCTGCTGGAAATCGCCGACGTGGTGTTCTTCGCGGCGATGGCGGTGGTGGGCGCCCTGGCGAGCCAGGGCACGCTGCGCTGGCTGGAGACGTACGCGGGCGAGGTCGCGAACCTCACCCTGACTCTGATCGCCTTCGGCTCGATGGCCGTGGGGATGCCGTTCACCCTGCAGTACGCGCGGGAACAGGTCGATCCCTCGCTGTGGCACTCCCCCGCCTTCCTGCGGACCAACTACGTGATCACCGGGGCGTGGGGGCTCGCCTTCCTGGTGGCGGCCATCGCGGGCGCGTACGGGGACCTGGTGCTGCACAACCCGGACAACCTCTGGACGGGCTGGATCATCCAGATCCTGGCGATCGTCGCCGCCCTGCGGTTCACCGCCTGGTACCCGGGGGTGGTCCGGGCCCGGGCGCGGGGCGAGGCGGGACCGGGCAGGGCCTCGCTGATGCTGCCGCTGGCGGGGCTGCTGGTGCCGATCGGCATCGCGGTGCTGGTCTTCGACGGCAGCGTGTGGTGGCTGGGCGTGGCCCTGATCGTGGCGGGCGGGCTGCTGACGAAGGCGCTGCGGGCCCGGGTCCAGGACTGAGACGGGACCAGCCCTCCCCCGGGCGCGCGAACGTTCCTCAGCCGCCACCGCCCGCCCGACCGGATCGGATCACTCGCTGAACGCGACCGAGCGGACCTTCATGTTCGTGTTGCCGTAGCCGTCAGCGGCTTCAGCGTGAAGTACGTGTCGCCCTCGCGGTCCGCCTCGGCGAACACGGTGGCCGACGCGGTGGTCCGGTTGCGGGGCGAGAAGGCCGGCTGGCTGGCGCCGGAGTCCCGCGCCTCGAAGTCTCACCCTCCTGCCCCTGCCGCCCCGGGTCACCGCCCACCCCTCGCCGAAACGATCCTCCCTTGCCCGATCGGCCCAGGGGGTGTCTGACGGATGTCCCTGGGGAAAGAGCGGCGAGATCCGTCGGACAGCCCCTACACCCGCCTCCGGGTCAGCGACAGCAGGTCCCGCGCCGGGCCCGCCGGGCGGGAGCCCGTCGGCCAGACCGCCCGCAGGGCGCGGGCCAGGGCCGCGCCCGGCACGGGGACCTCCACCAGGCGGCGGGACGCCAGTTCGTCCCCCAGGGCCAGCTCCGACAGGACGCACGGCCCGGCGCCACTGACGGCGGCGGCCTTCACGGCGGTGGTGGAGGCCAGCTCCAGCAGCGGGGCCGCCAGCCCCCCGGTCGAAGCGAGAGCGGCGTCGAGGACCTGACGGGTTCCGGAGCCGCGTTCCCGCAGGATCAGCGGGGTCCCGGCCAGCTCGGCCGGCTCCACCCCCTTCGAGCGCCGGGCCCACGGATGCGTCGGGGCCACCGCCACCACCAGGCGGTCCTGCGCGATGACGGCGGAGTCCAGGCCGTCCGGCACCCGCAGCCCCTCCACGAAGCCGAGGTCCGCCTCGTGGGTCAGGACCCGCTGGGCCACGTCCGCCGAGTTCCCGGCGTGCAGGGAGACCGCCGTGTCGGGGCGGTCCCCGCGCAGGGCGATCAGCCAGCCCGGCAGCAGGTACTCCGCGATGGTCATGCTGGCCGCGACCCGGAGCCGGGAGTCGCGCCGGCCCCGTAGCGCCTGGGCCCCCGCGTCGAAGGCCTCGGCCGCCTCCACGACCTGCCGGGCCCAGTCCGTGACGAGCGCGCCCTCGGCCGTCAGCGTCGAGCCGCGCGGGGAGCGGTCCACCAGGGCGACCCCGAGCCGGGTCTCCATCGCCCGGATGCGGCTGCTCGCGGCGGGCTGGGTGATGCCCATCCGGCGCGCGGCCCCGCTCAGGCTGCCGACCCGCGCGACCGTGAGCAGCAGCTCCAGCGCCCCCAGGTCGGGCACGCGGTGCGCCAGCGGAACCATCTCCTCATCACCCATAACACCAGTTTATGGCCTCATAGGACCGCGACCTCTGCCACCCGCTCCCACCGGGGACGACGCTGGACCCATGGCCACCACCATCGTGCGACCCCGCACCGTCATCGACATCGCGCCCCGGATCCACAAGGTCCCCGCGCTGCGCCACCTCGGCCCCAACTGGTACGCCTCCGTCATGGGCACGGCCATCATCGCCAACGCGGGAGCGGCCCTCCCGTACCAGCTCCCGGGCCAGCGCGTGGCCTGCCAGATCGTCTGGGCGCTGTCGGCCGTGGCCCTCGCCGTCCTGCTGACCGCTCGCACGGGGCACTGGCTCCACCACCGCGACCAGGCCCGCGCCCACCTCGCCGACCCCGCCGTGGCCCCCTTCTACGGGTGTCTGGCGATGGCCCTGCTGGCCGTCGGGGCCGGCACCCTGACCGTCGGCAAGGACCTGATCGGGACCGGCGCCGCCGTCGCCGCGGACGCCGTGCTCTTCACCGCCGGCACCGCGATAGGCCTGGTCATGGCCGTGCTGGTGCCCTACCTGATGGTGGTCCGGCACAAGATCGAGGCCTCGCAGGCCAGCCCCGTCTGGCTGCTGCCCGTGGTCTCCCCCATGGTCTCCGCCGCCGTCGGGCCCCTGCTCGTGCCCCACCTGCCCGCCGGTCAGCCCCGGGAGGCGCTGCTGCTGGCCTGCTACGCCATGTTCGGCCTCAGCCTGCTGGCCACGCTGCTGCTGCTCCCCCTGGTCTTCGGCCGGCTGATCGTGAGCGGCCCCCTGCCCCTGGCGCTGACCCCGGCCCTGTTCCTGGTGCTCGGCCCCCTCGGCCAGTCCACCACCGCCGTGAACCAGCTCGCGGACGTGGCCCCCGGCGCGATCGGCGCCCCCTACGCCGACGCCCTCGCCGCCTTCGCGGTCGTCTACGGGGTGCCCGTGATGGGATTCGCCCTGCTGTGGCTGGCCCTGGCGGCCTCGATGCTGGTCCGGGCCGCACGGGGCGGCATGGGCTTCGCGATGACCTGGTGGGCGCTGACCTTCCCCATCGGCACCTGCGTCACCGGCGCCGCCGGACTGGCCCGGCACACCGGCCTGGACGCCTTCGCCTGGCTGGCCACCGCCCTGTTCCTCGGCCTGGTCGCCGTCTGGCTGCTGACCGCGGCCCACACCCTGCGCGGCCTGTTCACCGGCCGGCTGCTCCCCACGACCCGCTGAGCGCCCTCCCCAGCACCTCCGGGGCCTCGGCCAGCGAGGGCCCGTACCAGGTCAGGTGGCGTCCGCTGACGAGGGCGGCCGGCAGGCCCGGAAAGGCCTCCGGGCCGTCCTCGGCGGTGAAGGCGTAGGGCTCGTCCGGGAGCACCACCAGATCGCAGCCGCTCGCCGCCAGCTCGGCGAGCGGCACTTTCGGGTACCGCTCGGGGTGGTCCCCGTAGGCGTTGCGGACCCCCAGCCGGGCGAGGAGGTCACCCGCGAAGGTGTCGCGGCCGAGCACCATCCAGGGCCGGCGCCAGACGGGCACGAAGGCCCTCAGCTCTCCGGGCGGCTCCACCGCCGACCAGGCCGCCTCCGCCCGGTCCAGCCACTCGGGCCGCTCCAGCCCCAGCGCCCCCACCAGTACACGCTCCAGCTCGGCGAAGGCCTGCGGGAGGTCACGGATCTCGGTCACCAGCACCTCCACCCCGGTCGCACGCAGGGCATCGAGGTCCGGGAGCCGGTTCTCCTCCTCGTTGGCGATCACCAGGTCCGGGCGCAGGCCGGCGATCCTCCGCACGTCGGGGTTCTTCGTCCCCCCGATCCGCACCGCGGCCCCGAAGTCCGCCGGGTGCGTGCACCAGTCCGTCACCCCCACGAGCAGCCCCGGCGCGGTCACCGCCACCGCCTCGGTCAGGGAGGGCACGAGCGAGACGACGCGCACCGGCTCAGTGCTCCGGCGAGGGGGGCTCGGAGGTGGCGTGGATGTGGTCGCCGACGGCGACGACCAGGAGCCTGGTGTCCTCGCTCGTGGCCCGCCAGCGGTGTCGCACCCCACCGGAGAGGAACAGCGCGTCCCCGCTCTCCAGCCGGTAGGCCCGCCCCTCCGCCTCCACCTGGCAGGCGCCGGAAACCACGTACATCAGCTCGTCGTTGCGGTGCTGGTACTCGCGGCCGGCGTCCTGGTCCCCGGTGAACTCCAGCGCGTGCAGCTGGTGGTGCCCGCGCACGAGGGGGCGTACGCCCATCACCGGGCTCAGCCCGGACTCGTCACCGGCCCGTACGAGGTCCACGGTGCGCGCCGTGTCGGAGGCGGCCAGCAGCTCGACCGCCGTGGTCTCCAGCGCGTCGGCCACCCGCTCCAGCGATCGCATGCTGGGGCGGGCCCGTTCGTTCTCTATCTGGCTCAGGAAGGGGACGGACAGGCCGCTGCGCGCCGACACCGCGGCGAGGGTCAGGTGGAGCGCGCGGCGCCGTTTGCGCACGGCCACGCCCACCCGCAGCGGCTCTTTGGAGTCCTTCTCCTTGTCGTTGCCGTCTTCCTTGTCGTTCATCTCGGGGCTGCCCTCCCCTGTCCTGGTGCACATCGGTGTGCTGTAAGCACCTTACGCAGCAACCGCCCCCGGATTCGCCCGCACGGGCCCACCGGGCCCCATCCCGGCGCTTTCCCGTGGTCCCCCGGTCACCCTACGTGGCCCCCGGGTGCGCGCCACAGCACACGGTCGACGTCGAGGATCACTACGTCACCTGACGGCTTGACCAACAGCCGGGCGCCGGGGTGGCCGGCGGTGCCGCTGGTCCAGACGGTGGCGCCCGCCTCGGTGCGCACGGTCAGCTCGCCGTCGCGTGAGAAGAGGGCGTCGTGGCCGGTGCCCGCCGTGCCGGCGCTCCACCGGTGGGCCCCGGAGCCGTCGAGGACGACGAGGTCCCCGTCGGCGCCGAGGGCCAGCCGGACCGCACCGGCGTCGAGGACGTCGCCGGACCGCAGGACGGTGCCGGGGTGGACCTCCACGGAGTCGTCGAGGGTGCCGCGGGAGAGGGCCAGCAGGGTGGGCAGCGAGGGGGTGAAGGCGTACAGGGCGCCCTGGGTGCGCACGTAGCGGCCGAAGCGCAGGGTGGTGGCCCGGCTGCCGTCGTCCGACTCGGTCTCGAAGGTGACCGGTGAACCCGGGCCGAGCACCGGGTCGGCGCCGACGCGCGGGTTGCGGCCGGCCGGGAAGTCCGACTCGTTGATCCACTTCTTGGCGACGAACTCGAACTGCTGGACCAGGTCGGCCTGATAGCCGATGAACAGCAGTCCGCGCGGGGTGTCGGGGCCGCCCGCACCCTTGGGGTTCTGGGGGTCGTAGGCGGGGCCGAAGGGGATGCCGCGCCGGATGATGCGTCGGTTGTCGAGGACGTCGGGGGCGAGCGGGGGCCGGCCGGGGCCGGGGACGAGACCGTCGCGCGGGTTGCCCTTGCGGATGTGGGCGAACAGCGGGGTGTGCCAGCCCTGCGCGTCCTCGTGGTAGGTGAGCCGGGCGTCCGGGTCGGCGCCCACCGGGCCCGGCTGTTCGGCGAGCGGGCACCCGGCGATGGGGGTGCCGCCGGGCCAGCGGCCGACCAGCCGGGCCGCGACCCACGTCGCGGTCGCGTCCGCCGGCGCGGCCCCGGCCTTCTTCAGTTCCACCAGCCGCTGCCGGGCCTGCTCCCACCAGCCGGGGACGTCCTGGGCGAGGCGGCGCACCACCTGGAACGACCCCCCGGTGGCCCAGGCGGGCAGCCCGGCGGGCCGCTGCCCGGCCTTCTCCTGTCCTACGAGGAACTCCCCGGCCGGGACCAGCCGCGTCCCGGGCTTGCCCTGCACGGTGGTCCCGGTCTCCGCGTCGGGTGCGTGGAAGCCGCGGACGCCGGGCTGGCTGATGCCGTCGGTGAACCCGAAGTGCTCGTGGCCGCGCAGGGCTCCGGGCAGCGTGCCGGCGTCCTGCCGGAAGACGATCGTGGCCCCGGCGGTGGCGAGGGCCTCCCGGTGGCGGGTGACGGTGCTCGCTAGCCGGTCGGGGTCGTCCGCGGAGAGGCTGAGGACCGCGTGCACGGCGCGCCGCGGTTGCTCGGCGCCGAACAGCCAGGACGCGGGGGCGCTGGCGCCGGTGTCCCCGACCGCCTCGGCGCGAAGGGCGGCGCCCTGTGTGAACGCCTCGGCGGTGCTGCCGGCCGGCACCGCGGGGAAGGGCTCCCGTCCCGCGAACAGCCGCAGCCCGGGGTAGGTGAGGGAGAGCCCGGTCCACAGGGCCGACAGGGAGGCCGGGTCGGTGCCCCCCGCCTTGACCCGGGCCGCGCTGAAGAGGGCGTTGAAGCGGGCCATCTCCTCGGTGGTGGAGAGCTCGGGGACCAGCCGGGCGAGCCAGCGGCGGGCCAGGACCACGTCCCGGAAGTGCAGGAGCAGCAGGCAGGCGTGGTCCTTGCGGGAGCCGGCCAGGACGTCGCCCTGGGTGGTGCGGTCGGCGCGCAGGGGCAGCGCGGCGGCCTCGGCCGGCCGGTCCCCGAGGGGCGCCGGAGCGGCCGTCGCGGCCGCGGCGGTGCGGGGACACACCGCGAGGGCGGCGGCCCCCGCGCCGGCCATGATCACGGTCCGGCGGGCGGGGGCGGAGGAGGGGACGGCATCCATGGGAACTCCTGGGTGGGGAACGGACGGAACCACGCCCCCGGCCGCGCCCGGGACCGGGCGGCGGGCGGTGCGGGCGGCGGGCGGCGGGCGGCGGGCGGCGGAGCGGGGCGCGGAGCGGGGCGGGGAGCGGGGCGGGGCGCGGGGAACACGGGGGCCGGGCCTCGGGGCGGCGCGAGCGCGGATACCGGACCGCGCGGCCGGGGTGCGGGGTCGGGGCCAGGGGGAGGCGGGGTGCGGATCCCGGGCCCGGCCCGCACGGAAGCGGGCGAAGCGGGCCCGGTAGTCCGGGTCCGTGTCGGTCGGTGTCCGTGTCCGTTGCCGTGTCGGTGTCCGACGGGAGGCAGCCCCCGGCCCGCCCGAAAGGAGTACGGAAGGCGGCCACGGGAGGGCGCCGCGGCCTCACGGCCCCCTCGACGGATCGATCGCGGAACCGTGCCCGGTGACCCGGCCCCGGGCACGGGGTGGGGTCACCCGGACCGGGGGGCGCACCCCGCGGACGGACCCGTCACCCGATCAGGACCGCGCCTATGAGCCCCGCGCCCGCCGGGCCGGCGGGCGGAGCGGCACGGACGGCGACGGAAACGGCGACGGAAACGGCGGCGACGGCGACGGAAGCGGCGGCGAATGCGACGACGGCGATGACGGCGGCCATGGGCGTCCGAGACTCCTCGCATTGGGGGGACCGGGCGGGCAGAACGTCCTGCCAGTGATCAACACCCTCCGCGAAAGCCCGCCCCCGCGCGCGCCGGACGCACTGTTGGAGTGACGGGACCGCCGCCGCCCGCGGTCCCGCCGGCCCCACCGGCCCCCACCGCCCGTGCGGCATCATCGTCTGCGTGACGACACGACGCCTGATGCTCCTGGACACCGCCTCCCTCTACTACCGCGCCTACTTCGGCGTGCCGGACTCCGTGAAGGCCCCCGACGGCACCCCGGTCAACGCGGTGCGCGGGCTGCTCGACTTCATCGGGCGCCTGGTCCAGGACCACCGCCCGGACGACCTGGTGGCCTGTATGGACGCCGACTGGCGGCCCCACTGGCGGGTGGAGCTGATCCCCTCCTACAAGGCGCACCGGGTCGCGCGGGAGACGGAGACCGGCCCCGACGTGGAGGAGACCCCGGACACCCTCGCCCCGCAGGTGCCCATCATCGAGGCGGCCCTGGACGCCTTCGGCATCGCCCGGGTCGGCGTCGCCGGGTACGAGGCGGACGACGTGATCGGCACGCTCACCGCACGGGCGACCGGCCCGGTGGACATCGTCACCGGCGACCGGGACCTCTACCAGCTGGTGGACGACGCCCGGCAGCGCCGCGTCCTGTACCCCCTCAAGGGCGTCGGCACCCTCCAGGTCACTGACGAGGCCTGGCTGCGCGAGAAGTACGGGGTGGACGGCCCCGGGTACGCGGACCTCGCGCTGCTGCGCGGCGACCCGAGCGACGGCCTGCCGGGCGTTCCCGGCATCGGCGAGAAGACGGCGGCGAAGCTGCTGGACGCCTACGGGGACCTCGCGGGGATCCTGGCCGCTGTCGGCGACCCGAAGTCGAAGCTGACCCCCACCCAGCGCAGGCGCCTCGAAGAATCCCGCCCGTACCTGGCGGTGGCGCCCAAGGTCGTCCAGGTGGCCTCCGACGTGCCGCTCCCGGCCTTTGACCCGGCACTTCCGCACCTCCCGGCACAGCCGGAACTGGTCGACGCACTCGCTCATCGGTGGGGTCTGGGAGGAGCGGTGTCACGCCTGAGCAGCGCGCTGCGCCCATGAGGTGCTAACTTAGGTAATCCTAAGCTTTGTGAGTTCAGGGGAGACGCCGTGGCAGAAGGACGCGCCCGCACTGTCGGCACCGCAGTCGTCGTACGCACCGAGCGGCTGACGCCGCACATGGTCCGGCTCGTGCTGGGCGGTGACGGGCTGGCCGACTTCGGCGCGGGCGTGTGCACCGACCACTACGTGAAGCTCCTGTTCGCCCCCGAGGGCGTGCGCTACGCGGAGCCCTGGGACCTGGACCGGATCCGCGCGACGCACCACCGCGAGGCCTGGCCGCGCCAGCGCGCGTACACGGTCCGCGCGTGGGACCCGACGCACCGGGAGCTGACCCTGGACTTCGTCGTCCACGGCGACGAGGGCCTGGCCGGCCCCTGGGCGGCCCGCGTCCAGCCGGGCGAACGGGTGCACTTCCTCGGCCCGGGCGGCGCCTACGCCCCCGACCCGATGGCCGGATGGCACCTCCTGGCGGGCGACGAGAGCGCGCTTCCGGCGATCGCCGCCGCCATGGAGCGGATGCCGGCGGGCGCGCGGGTGCACGCCTTCATCGAGATCGACGGCCCGGCCGACGAGCAGAAGATCACCACGCCGGACGGGATCGTCCCGGTCTGGCTGCACCGTGGGGACCGTCCGGTGGGCGCGGCCCTCGTGGAGGCCGTCACCTCGCTGGAGTTCCCCTCCGCGGACGTCCACGCCTTCGTCCACGGCGAGGCGGGCTTCGTGAAGGAGCTCCGCCGCCACCTCCGCCTGGACCGCGGGATCACGCGCGACCGCCTGTCGATCTCGGGCTACTGGCGCCAGGGCGAGACGGACGAGGGCTGGCGCGCGATCAAGCGCGACTGGAACGCCACGGTGGAGGCCGAACAGGACCTCACCGCGGCCGCGGCGGCCTGACCGCCGCCGCGTCGAACACCCGGACGGGAACCACCTCGGCCCCTTCGCCCCGGAGTGGCCCCCTACCCTGGTCCCGATGAGCCGCAGATCCCACATCCCGCCCGCACCGCTCCCCCAGATCGCCGGCATCGACCCGGTCCGCATGCGCCTGCCCCCCGACCCGGACGGGCGGTGGCGGCTCCTCGGCGACTACCTGACCGAGCGCTACGCCGGCACCCGCGGCGCCGAATCGATGGCGCGGCTGCTGTCCGACGGCCGGGTGCTCGGCCCGGGCGGCCGGGTGCTGCGCCCGCAGGACCCGTACGAGCCGGGCGGCTGGCTCTGGTTCCACCGGGACATGCCCCCCGAGCCCCGCGTACCGTTCCCGATCGGTGTCGTGTACCGCGACCGGCACCTGCTGGTGGTGGACAAGCCGCACTTCCTGGCGACCATCCCGCGCGGCAGCCACGTCACGCAGACCGCCCTGGCCCGGCTGCGCCTGGAACTGGACCTGCCGACGCTCAGCCCGGCGCACCGGCTGGACCGGATGACGGCGGGACTGGTGATGTTCAGCATCCGCCCCGAGGACCGCGGCGCCTACCAGCTGCTGTTCCAGGAGCGCCGGGTCCGCAAGGAGTACGAGGCGGTCGCCCGCCACGACCCGGCGGTGGAACTCCCCCGCGTGGTCCGCAGCCACATCGAGAAGGTGCGCGGGGTGATGGCGGCGGTCGAGGTCCCCGACGCCGAACCCAACGCCGAGAGCCTGGTCGAGCTCACCGGCACCCGGGGCGCCCTGGGCCGCTACCGGCTGACCCCGCACACCGGCCGCACCCACCAGCTGCGGGTGCACATGAACGCGCTGGGCCTGCCCCTGCTCGGCGATCCGGTCTACCCGGTGGTGGCCGCGGCGGCCGACCCGGCGGACTACCGCCGCCCGCTCCAGCTGCTGGCCCGGACCCTGTCCTTCACCGATCCGGTCACCGGCCTGGAGCACCGCCTGGAGACGAACCTCACCCTGCGGGCCTGGGAGGACCCGGAAGGCTGGGAACGGGACCCGGGGCCGCAGACGCCGTGACGCCCGCGATCCGCAAGGCGGCGTCGGCCGCCGCCTCGGCGAAGGCGGCCACCGGGCGGCCCGGAGCGGACCGGTGGATCAGCATGACGCCCTCGATCAGGCCGAACACCAGGTCGTTGCGGAGCGTCAGACCCTCGGTGTCCCCGGCGAGTTCGGCGCCCACGGACGTGGCGTGCAGCAACGTCCGGTAGGCATCGCGCAGTTCGTCGCGCATCCGCCGGAACGACGCAAAGCGCGGACCCCGCAGCTCCGGCAGCAGGTACAGGGCGCCGAGGTCGTACGGCCCCCCGCACAGCAGCAGCACGTCCGAGCGGCACAGCTCCCACAGCCGGTGCGCGGCGGGCCGGCCGCCGTCGGTCAGCAGCCGCCGGGCCAGGGCCAGGGAGGGCGTGACCGTGGACTCCAGCAGTTCGGCGAGGAGTTCCTCCTTGCCTGCGAAATAGTGGTACATCGTGGCCTGGCGCAGTCCGGCCCGTTCGGCCACCGCCCGCGTGGTGGTGGCCGCGTACCCGCGTACCGTGAAGAGCTCGGCAGCCGCGCAGAGGAGCTCCTCGCGCGGCGGCCGGCCGCTGTACGGTCTCAGCTGGTCGGCGCGTGGCCGACCGACCCGTCTCGGTCCTTCGTCCGTTCCCCCGCTCATGCGCCGATCGTCGCACAGGACGCGCGCGAACGATCATGGCAAGAGATGAGATCCGGCCATCCCGGCGTTTAGAGGAAGACCCAAAAGAGCCTATCCGACCGAGCTGTAGGCCACTACACCCCGAAGTAGGGCGTCCACGGCCTTACGGGCATTGCGCGCCACCGTGCTCCCGCCCGCCGAGGACGCCGAGGACGCCGGGGCCGAGGAGCCCGGGGCCGCCGCGGCGATCTGCCCCAGGACGTCGATGACCTGCTTGCACCAGCGCACGAAGTCACCGGCCGGCATCTCCGCCTCGCGCAGCACCTCGTCCAGGCTCTTGTCGGAGGCCCACTGGTACGCCGCCCACGCGAAGCCGAGGTCCGGCTCGCGCTGGCCCACGCCCTCCGCCTGGTTGATGCGGTGCTCCTCCTCCAGCGCGTCGAGCCGGCCCCAGATCCGGACCATCTCGCCGAGCGCCGCCTTGGCCGGACCGTTGGGCACCTTCGGCGGCACGGCGTCGTCCGACTGCCGGGCCTCGAAGACCAACGCCGAGACGCAGGCCGCCAGTTCCGCCGGGCTGAGCCCCTCCCAGACCCCCTCGCGCAGGCACTCCGACGCCAGCAGGTCGAGCTCCCCGTAGAGCCGGGCCAGCCGCTTGCCGTGCACGGTGACCTCGTCCTCGCGCAGGTAGTCCAGCTCGGTCAGCAGCGCGTGGATCCGGTCGAAGGTGCGGGCGATGGTGTTCGTCCGGCCCTCGATGCGCCGCTCCAGCTGCTGCGTGTCCCGCTTGAGCCGGTGGAAGCGCTCCGCCCACCGCGCGTGGTCCTCACGCTCGTCACAGCCGTGACAGGGGTGCGCGCGCAGCTCGGCCCGCAGCCGGGCGATCTCGCGGTCGTCGGCCGCCGCCGCCCGGCCCGGACGGTGCCGCTCGGGCGCGATGTGACCGGCCTTGTTGCGCAGCGCCGTCGCCAGGTCCCTGCGGGACTGCGGCGAACGGGCGTTGAACGTCTTGGGGATCCGCATCCGGTCGATGGCTTCGACCGGCACCGGGAAGTCGATCGCGGCGAGCCGCTTGACCTGCCGCTCCGCGGTCAGCACCAGCGGGCGCGGACCCTCGGCGTACTCGTACCCGCGGTGGCCGTGGACCCGCCCCGCCGGCACGCCCGGGTCCAGCACCAGCGCGAGCCCGGCGAACTTGCCCGTCGGCACGTGGATGACGTCGCCCGGCTTGAGCCGCTCCAGCGAACTGGCCGCCTGCGCCCGGCGCTGCGCCGCGCCCTGCTTGGCCAGGTCCGTCTCACGGTCCTTCAGGTCGCGGCGCAGCCGCGCGTACTCCTCGAAGTCGCCCAGGTGACAGGTCATGCCCTCGCGGTAGCCCGTCAGGCCCTCCTCGTTGCGCTGGACCTGCCGGGAGATGCCCACGACGGAGCGGTCGGCCTGGAACTGCGCGAAGGAGGTCTCCAGGAGCTCGCGCGAGCGGTGCCGCCCGAACTGCTGGACCAGGTTCACGGCCATGTTGTACGAGGGCTTGAAGCTGGAACGCAGCGGATAGGTACGGGTACCCGCGAGCCCCGCCAGCCCCACCGGGTCCATGCCGCGCTGCCAGAGCACCACCGCGTGGCCCTCGACGTCGATGCCGCGCCGCCCGGCGCGGCCGGTGAGCTGCGTGTACTCGCCGGGGGTGATGTCGGCGTGCTGCTCGCCGTTCCACTTGACCAGCTTCTCCAGGATGACCGTGCGCGCGGGCATGTTGATGCCCAGCGCGAGGGTCTCGGTGGCGAAGACGGCCTTGACCAGACCGCGGACGAAGAGCTCCTCCACGACCTCCTTGAAGGTGGGCAGCATGCCCGCGTGGTGCGCGGCGATGCCCCGCTCCAGGCCTTCGAGCCACTCGTAGTAGCCCAGGACGTGCAGGTCCTCGGCCGGGATGGAGGCGGTCCGCTCCTCGACGATCTCGCGGACCTTCAGCCGCGCGGTGTCGTCGTTGAGCCGCAGGCCCGCGTACAGGCACTGCTGGACGGCGGCCTCGCAGCCGGCCCGGCTGAAGATGAAGTTGATGGCGGGCAGCAGGTTGTCGCCGTCCAGGCGCGCGATGACCTCGGGCCTGCTGGGGGTCCAGATCCGGCCTCGGGAGCGGCGCTCGCGCTCGCGGTCGGCCTCGCGGACCATCTTGCCGCGCCGCCGGTCCTTGGGGCTGTAGGTACGGGTGTTCTCCTCGCGGGCCATGCGCAGCAGGTCGGGGTTGACCTCGCGGCGCGCGGAGCCGCGGCCGCCGTGGTCGGACTCCTCCTCGAAGAGGTCGTAGACCCGCCGGCCGGCCATCACGTGCTGCCACAGCGGTACGGGCCGCTCCTCGGAGACGATCACCTCGGTGTCGCCGCGCACGGTGTCGAGCCAGTCGCCGAACTCCTCGGCGTTGGAGACGGTGGCGGACAGCGACACCAGGGTCACCGACTCGGGGAGGTGGATGATCACTTCCTCCCAGACGGCTCCGCGGAACCGGTCGGAGAGGTAGTGAACCTCGTCCATCACGACGTAGCCCAGGCCCAGGAGCGACCGGGAGCCCGCGTAGAGCATGTTGCGGAGCACCTCGGTGGTCATCACGACCACCGGCGCCTCGGAGTTGACGCTGTTGTCGCCGGTCAGCAGGCCCACCTCGGAGGCGCCGTAGCGCTTGACGAGGTCGGCGTACTTCTGGTTCGACAGGGCCTTGATCGGCGTCGTGTAGAAGCACTTGCGCCCCTGCTGGAGCGCGAGGTGCACGGCGAACTCGCCGACGATGGTCTTTCCCGAACCGGTCGGGGCGGCGACCAGGACGCCCTTGCCGGCCTCCAGTGCCTTGCAGGCCTCGACCTGGTACGGATCCAGGTCGAATTCGTACATCTCGCGGAAGGGGGCCAGGGCGGTGGCCTCTTCGGCGGCGCGGATCCGGGCAGCGGCGTACCGCTCGGCGGGGGAGAGTTCTTCGGTCATCTTGCTGTCGAGCCTACCCGCCACCTCCGACAACAGTCGCGATCATTTAAGTGAGCAGCCGCAGGGCCCCGGGGACGCACCGCGCGGTCACCGGCAGCGGGCCCAGCCGCTCCCCGTCGGCGTAGGCGGTGAGCGCGGCCGACTCCAGGGTGACCTCGGCGGCCCGGTGCACGGTGACCTTGGGGTGGGTGAGGTGCGTCCCCTTGTAGACCTGCGGGAACACCTTCAGCAGGGTGCCGCGGCCGCAGTCGCCGACCACCGTGACGTCGAAGAGCCCGTCGTCCGGCTCGGCGTCCGCGCAGATGCGCATCCCGCCGCCGTACGAGGACCCGTTGCCGACGGCCACGAGCGTGGCCTCCGTCTCGATCACCCGTCCCCCGTCGAGGGTGATCCGGTACGGGAAGGGCCTGAAGGCGGCCAGCTCCGCGAGGATGGCCAGGTCGTACTTGAAGCGGCCGAGCGGCAGCCGCATCCGGTTGCCGCGGTCGTTGACCCGCGAGTCGAAGCCGGAGCACAGCACGGTCCCGTACCAGGTGTCACCGGCGCGGCCGAGGTCGATCTCCCGTATCCGGCCCTCCTTGAGGGCCTCGGCGGCGAGACGCCCGGCCCGCTCGGGCTCCCGTACGGGCAGTCCCATCGAGCGGGCGAAGTCGTTCCCGGTGCCGGCCGCGACCACGCCGAGGGGGACCGCCGTCCCGGCCAGTGCCTGGAGGGCGAGGGAGACCACCCCGTCACCGCCGACGGCGATCACCGCGCCGGTGCCGTCGCGGACGTCCGCGCGCAGCCGGGCCAGGGCGTCGGCCGCGTCGGTGCCGACCACGGTCCGGACGGAGAATCCGGCCTCCCGGAGCGCGGAAGCGGCCGGCTGCGCGGCGTGCGCGCCCCGGCCGCGTCCCGCGGTGGGATTGACGAAGAGGGTGATCTCGGAGGACACCCGGGGAATGTACCCGAGGGTGATCTCCGCGCTCACCCGCCCCCCGGGGGGGCGCCTCCCGGCGGCGGCCGGGGGCGCACCCGTCAGGTGGCGTCGTCGTAACCGTTGATCTGCCGACGCCCGCCGTCGGCCTGCTCGGGGAGCGCGGAGGCGGCCGGGGCCCGCTCCGCCGCGCCGATCGGGGCCGGGGTCAGGTCGACCTCGGAGGCCTCGTCGTCGTCGAGGTCGGCGTCGGGGTTGGCGCGCTTGCGGCGCCGGTCGTTCAGCAGGCAGATCCCGAGGGCGATGAAGTACAGGGCCACGATCGGGGAGGCCAGCGTCAGCATGGTGAGCGGGTCGCCGGTGGGCGTCGCGAAGGCCGCGAAGATCGTGATGCCGAGGACCATGGCACGCCACCAGCTGCCCAGCCGCTTGGCGCTCAGCACACCGGTGAAGTTCAGCAGCACCAGCATCAGCGGCAGCTCGAAGGCCAGGCCGAAGACCACGACCATGCGCGTGACGAGGTCGAGGTAGTCGTCGACCGGCAGCAGGTTCTTGACGTGGTCCGGGGTGAAGCCGAGGAGGATCTCCGCCGTCTGCGGCAGGATCTTGTACGCGAGCACCGCGCCGGCGAGGAACAGCGGGGCGCCGACCGCGACGAAGCTCAGCGCGTACTTCTTCTCGTTGCGGTGCAGGCCCGGGGCGGCGAACGCCCACAGCTGGTAGAGCCAGACGGGCGCGGACAGCACGACGCCCGCGGACAGACCGACCTTCAGCGCGATGGAGAAGGGCGCGGTCAGGCCGTTCGTCGTCATCTCGGCGCAGGGGGCACCGTTGCTCTGGTGCGTGGCCCCGTTGGTGCAGCCGACGGACGAGAGCATCGGCTCCAGCAGGAAGTCGATGATCGGCCGGTAGAAGTAGGCCGCGACGATGGTCACCACGACGATCGCCAGCACCGACTTCAGCAGGCGGTTTCTCAGCTCACGCAGGTGCTCGACCAGCGGCATGCGCCCTTCGGCGTCCTTGGCCCGGTCCTTGTTCCCCTGCTTGCGGGCAGACTTGAGCAACCCACGTCCCTTGTCTCGTTACAGATGACTCGTACGACGGGCGACCGCCGGATGTCAGGCCTGGGTGGTGCGGTTCGGCTCGCTGACCGGGCGGGCGCTGGTGACGTCGCCCGGAGCGGCCTGGATGGTGCGCGGGGCGACGGGCTGGGCCGGGGCCTGGTCGGCGACCGGAGCGGTGGCCGCGGCGTCCTCGGCCTCGCCGTCCTTCTTCATGGCCTTCGCCTCGCTCTTGAGGATCCGGGCCGACTTGCCCAGGGAGCGGGCCATCTCGGGAAGCTTCTTGGCGCCGAACAGCAGCACGATGACAGCGATGATCAGAAGGATCTCAAGGGGCTTCAGATTGCCGATCATGTGTGTCTTCCTTCTCACCGAAACGGCTGGTTGTGGTGGCCCGGCGCCTCCGGACGGAGCTCCGGCACCTCTCTGACAAGGATCGTAACCCCCGAGGGTTAACGCCCGGCAATCCCCCGGGGTATCCCCGCTTGCTTACCGCACCGACGGTACGGGTCCTCCTCCACGGATTCCATAAGCGCGGGCCGACGGCCCGCGCGTCTACGGCCGCAGTCCCTGTCCGGCCCGTGCCAGGTCGGCCGCCGCCTGCTCCAGGTCCCCCGAGGCCTGGGTGATCCGGCGGCTGGCCAGGGCCACCTGCCCGGACAGCCGCCGCACCTCCAGGAAGACCCGCACGGCCAGCACGGCGAGAACGGCGACCCCGAGGAAGCCCAGGGCAATTGCGAGCATCGGCCACAGCATGGGACGAGCCTAGCGCGCCCGCCTCACACGCTGCGCAGCGTGCTCACCCCACCGCCCGTCAGCAATTCCACAATGCGTTCACCTGCGGGTTTACGGACCGGAGCCGAGCACTCGGGGCAGGTGAAGGAGTAGAAGGTGGCCCGCCGGCCGATCGCCAGCCGCAGCGCGTCCGCGGCCAGCTCGAAACGGGCCCGGCACTCGGGGCAGGCCGCCTTGAAGGTGACCGCTGCCGGCCCGGATGATGGCGACATCGCTGTCCGCTCCCCCTAGACCCGTTCCCCGTACCCCGCGAGTGCCTCTGCGGCGGCCTTCCGCGCGCTCTCCGCCAGTTCCGGAGGCGACACGATCCGGCCGTCCCGGCCCAGGCGCAGCGCCAGCCGGCGCAGGGAGGCCGGGTCGGGGCTGCGCAGGGTGATCCGCAGGCCGCCGTCGGGCCGCTCCTCGGCACTGTCGTGCGGGTAGTACTCGGCGACCCAGCGCCCGCCGGGCCCCACCTCGACCACCACCTCCGGGTCCTCGGCGGCCGGCTGCACCAGCCCCTCGGACAGGTCCCGGGGCTCGATCGCGGGCGGCTCGGCCCGCTCGTCGAGCAGCCTGATCTCGGCCACCCGGTCGAGCCGGAAGGTGCGCCGGGCCTCCGAGAGGTGACACCACCCCTCCATATAGGTGTGCCCCACGGCGAACAACCGGATCGGGTCGACGGTGCGCTCGGTCAGCTCGTCACGGGCGGGCGAGTAGTAGCGCAGCCACAGCCGCCGCCGCTCCGCGATGGCCCGGTCGACGTCCGCGAAGACCCCGCCCTCGGACTCGAAGGTCACCGACAGCCGGGAGCTGGCCCCGGCCGCCTCCCCGGCGGCCGCCTCCAGCTTCGCGGTGGCGCGCAGCAGCGCGTCCCGGTCGCTCTCGCGCAGCCCCGGCAGGGTCGCCACCGCGCGGGCGGCGACCAGCAGGGCCGTCGCCTCGTCGGCGGCCAGCCGCAGCGGCTCGGCCGTGGACTCCCCGGAGGCGTCGGGATTGCGCCACCAGATGCGCTCCCCGTCGGTGTCGATGTCGAGCAGGTCCCCGCCGCGGAAGCTGGTCCCGCACATGGGCAGGACGTCGAGGTCCGAGATCAGCTCGTCCTCGGTGATCCCGAAGGCGCGGGCGACGTCGGCGACGTGCGCGCCCGGCCGCTCGCGCAGGTAGGTCACCAGGGACAGCATCCGGCGGGTCTGGTCGATGGCGTTGGCAGCCATGGTGGTACGTCTCCCCCTCAGGGCGTTGCTACGGATGGTGCGGTTCAGCCCCGGGCGACGGCGCGCAGCCGGTCCACCACGTCGGCCCGCAGATCGGCCGGCTCCACCACGACGACGTCCGGGCCGAACTCCACGAGCCAGGCGTCGAGCCCGTGCCCGTAGGGGACCTCCAGCTCGTCCCAGCCGTCGGCGCCCTCGCGCACGGCGGTGGCCTTGGCCCGCAGCGGGTACCCGGCCCCGGCCCGCAGGCGGAGCAGCGCGGAACGCTCGCCGCCCTCCCCGGCCCAGCTCGCCACGGTCTCCCGCACGGTCACCACGTCGGGCACCTCGGCGGTGTACTTCCCGGCCCGGGAACGGACCTTGCCGGTGATCCGGGAGAGCCGGAACACGCGCTCCGCCCCGCGGTCGCGGTCGTACCCGGCCAGGTACCAGTGGCCGCGCCAGCACTCCAGGGCCCACGGCTCGACCTGACGGGGCTCGGGCCGGGCCGCGTTGGACTTGCGGTACTCGAAGACGACCGGCCGCCGGTCGCGGCAGGCCAGCATCAGCGGCTCGAAGGCCGCTTCGTGGACCGGGATGCGCGGCTCGATGGCACTGTGCTGGCCCTCGTACGGGTCACCGGCCTCCGGCATCCCGCCGGCCCGCAGCTTCTGCAGGGCGCCACTGGCCGCCCCGGCAAGCCGGGCCTGCTGCCACACCTTGGCCGCCAGCCCCAGGGCGGCGGCCTCCTCGGCGTCCAGCGAGACGGGCGGCAGCCGGTTGCTGTCCCGGCGGGCCAGGTACCCGGTCTCCCCCTCCAGGTTCTCCACCGTCTCGATCACCAGACCGAGTTCGCGCAGATCGTCCTTGTCCCGCTCGAACATCCGGTTGAAGGATTCGTCGTTCCCGGCTTCCAGGTAAGCCTCGATGGAACCGCGCAGCTCACGCTTGCTGAGGGGACGACGGGTCCCCAGCAGACACAGCGCCAGATTCATCAGCCGCTCGGCCTTGGCAATCGCCATCGACGCCGTTCCCCCGCTCCTCGACACACACTCGTGACCGTTGACCGTACCGCCCCGGCCGTCCCGGACAAAAGCGAGGGCCCCCGCCTCACGGCGGGGGCCCTCACGGTGACTGCCGGTGAATCAGGCGGCCATCAGGTCACAGACGAAGATCAGCGTCTCGCCCGGGGCGATCGCGTCGCCCGCGCCGCGGTCACCGTAGGCCATGTGCGCCGGGATCGTCAGCTTGCGACGGCCGCCGACCTTCATGCCCGCGATGCCCAGGTCCCAGCCCGCGATGACGCGGCCGGCACCGAGCGGGAACTGCAGCGCGGAGCCGCGGTTCCACGAAGCGTCGAACTCCTCACCGGTGGAGAAGGCCACGCCCACGTAGTGGACGGAGACCATGGAACCGGCCTTGGCCTCGGCGCCGTCGCCCTCCCAGATGTCCTCGATGACGAGGTCGGTCGGAACCGGGCCCTCGGGGAAGTCGATCTCGGGCTTCTCGAGCTTCTGGCTCACGGAACTGCTCCTCATACGTACGAAACGGTCAACCGGAACAGTCTTACACTGCCCCGACGATGTCCACGACGAAGACCAGCGTCGAGTTGGCCGGCAGGTCCTCGCCCTTGGCCTGATCCTTGTACGCCTGCTCCGGCGGGATCACCAGCAGCACGCGGCTGCCGACCTTCTTGCCCACCAGGCCCTTGTCCCAGCCCTCGATGACCTGGCCCTGACCGATCACCGTCGAGAACGGCGCCCCGGTCTTCCAGGACGTGTCGAACAGCTTCGCCGCGTCCTTGCCCTGGTTCGGCGCCCACGCCGCACCGCTGTACTGCATGTACACGGTCTGGCCGGACTTGACCTCAGGACCCTTGCCCTCGATCAGGACCTTGTCGACCAGCTCCTTCGGAGGGTCGTTCTTCGGGACCGTGATCGTCGCGGCCTCGTCCTTGTCCGCCTTCACCTGCGGCAGGTCGGACGGGATCGGCGCCTGCGTGCCCTCGGCCTTCTTCGGCATCACCGAATCCAGGTCCAGCACGAACACCAGGTTGTCGGTCGGCCCGACCCCCAGCTGGGGCTGGCCCTGCGCACCGAACGCCGCCGCCGGCGGGGCGACGACCAGCACACGGCTGCCGACCTTCTTGCCGAGCACCGAGTCACTGAACAGCGGCAGGATCGACTGCGAACCGGCCGGCACGACCAGCGGCTGGCCGTCCTTGTCGTACGAACCCTGGAGGTCCTTGCCGCTCTTCCAGACCTTGCCGGTGTACTTCGTCAGGACGAGGTCGTCCTTCTTGATCTCCGGGCCGCTGCCCTCCGTGACGGTGTGCACCACGAACTTGCCGCTCGGGTCGCCCTTGGGGACGGTGATCTCCGCCTTCTTCCCCGCCTCGCCCGCCACCGACGGCATCGGGTCCGCGGAGTCCACCGGCTTCGGAACGTCGGCGGGCTTCGAGGCGTCGGCCGACGGAGACGCGGAGTCCTTCTTCCCGGAGTCGTCGCCCCCTCCGCAGGCCGCGGTGAGCATCAGAGCCGGCACGATGAGCGCGGCAGCAAGTCGGCGTCGCACAGTGGTCCTCAGGGTCGCTGGAATGGTCCGTCCTAGCGGCCCACTCTACGGGCTGCCCCTCCGCGACAAGGCGGTGGCGTGCGAAGACCCCGCACGCCACCGCGCACGGGGTCCCCGGACCACCGGCTCACATGCCGGCGATGAGCTTCTCCACCCGGTCGTCCACCGACCGGAACGGGTCCTTGCACAGCACGGTCCGCTGCGCCTGGTCGTTGAGCTTCAGGTGCACCCAGTCGACGGTGAAGTCCCGCCGCTGCTCCTGCGCCCGGCGGATGAAGTCGCCACGCAGCCTGGCCCTCGTCGTCTGCGGGGGCACCGACTTGCCCTCGAAGATCTTCAGGTCGTTGCAGACCCGCGCCGCCTGCCCCTTGCGCTCCAGCAGGTAGTACAGCCCCCGCCGGCGGTGGATGTCGTGGTACGCGAGGTCTATCTGCGCGACCCGCGGATTGGACATCGTCATGTTGTGCTTGGCCCGGTACCGCTCGATCAGCTGGTACTTCATGACCCAGTCGATCTCCGTGCCGATCCGGTCCAGGTCCTCGGCCTCCACGGCGTCCAGGGTCCGGCCCCACAGCTCCAGGACCTGCTCCACCACCCCGGTGCGGATGCCCCGCCGCTCGGCGAAGTCCAGCGCCTTCTCGTAGTACTCGCGCTGGATCTCCAGGGCCGACGCCTCGCGACCGCTGGCCAGGCGCACCTTGCGCTGACCGGTGATGTCGTGGCTGACCTCCCGGATCGCCCGGATCGGGTTCTCCAGGGTCAGGTCCCGCATCACCGTGCCCGCCTCGATCATGCGCAGCACCAGGTCGGTGGCCCCGACCTTGAGCAGCATGGTCGTCTCGGACATGTTCGAGTCCCCGACGATCACGTGCAGGCGCCGGTAGCGCTCGGCGTCCGCGTGGGGCTCGTCCCGGGTGTTGATGATCGGCCGGGACCGGGTCGTCGCGGAACTGACGCCCTCCCAGATGTGCTCCGCCCGCTGGCTGACGCAGTAGACCGCGCCCCGCGGGGTCTGGAGCACCTTGCCCGCGCCACAGATCAGCTGGCGCGTGACGAGGAAGGGAATCAGGATGTCCGCCAGGCGGGAGAATTCTCCGTGCCGGGCCACGAGATAGTTCTCGTGGCAACCGTACGAATTGCCCGCCGAGTCGGTGTTGTTCTTGAAGAGGTAGACGTCGCCCGCGATTCCCTCCTCGTGCAGGCGACGTTCTGCGTCGACGAGCAGGCCTTCGAGAATGCGCTCGCCGGCCTTGTCGTGGGTGACCAGTTCGATCAGGTTGTCGCATTCGGGAGTTGCATATTCCGGATGCGATCCCACGTCGAGGTACAGACGGGCGCCGTTCCGCAGGAAGACATTGCTGCTGCGGCCCCATGACACAACACGGCGGAAGAGGTAGCGCGCCACTTCGTCAGGAGACAGTCGGCGCTGTCCCCTGAACGTGCACGTGACGCCGTACTCGTTCTCCAGCCCGAAAATGCGGCGGTCCATGACTGAACATTACGCCTTCTGCCCTCTTCTGAAACCGGGTTCGAGAGCGGCGTTCCGATCAGTTTTTGACCATCGGCTCCACGACGGCCCCCGCGGCACCCTCCACCGGCCCCGTCGAGGACCCCGCCACGGCGCGGCTGCGACCCCCGCCGGACAGGGCGCGCTGAGTCACCGTCAGCACCAGCAGCGCCGCGACACCGGCCCCGCAGGCCACCGCGTAGCCCGCCACCGTGCCGCCCGCCTCCACCGCGGGACCGGCCGCCGCCGTACCGATGGCGGCGCCCACCCCGAAGAACGTCACCAGCCAGGAGAACGCCTCCGTCAGGGTGCCCGCCGGGGCGTGCCGGTCCACCACCACGAACGCACACGCCAGCGACGGGGCCAGGAACACCCCCGCCAGTGCCGACAGCCCCACCATCGCCACCGCACCCACCGGCACCATCAACGGCAGGTAACACACCGCCAGCAACGCCACCAGCAGCCGCAGCCGCCGCTCCGGCGCACCCGCCCACTGCCGCGCCCCGTAGAACACGCCGCCGACCAGCGCACCCAGCCCCAGGGCCGCCAGCAGCCAGCCGTACACCGCCTGACCGCCGTGACCGTCCGCGTACGACACCGCGGCCACCGTGATCGCCCCCAGCGCCATCCCCACGAAGAAGAACGCCCCCAGCAGCGCCAGCAGCCCGCGCGAACGCAGCGCCCCCAGCCAGTGCGCCTCGCGCGGCTCGGAACGCCACGTGCGCGAGGGCTCCGACACCACCACCGACAGCGCGCCCAGCACCCCCAGCCCGTTCAGCGCCAGCAGCGCCACCGCGGGCGACCACAGCGCCACGAACAGGGTCACCAGCAGCGGCCCGACCGTGTACATGACCTCCTGGGCCACCGCGTCCACGGCGTACGCGGCGTGCACCCGCTCCTCCTTGCCACCCAGCACCTTGGGCCACAGCGCCCGCAGACCGCCCTCCAGCGGCGGCGTGAACAGGCCCGCGATCACCACCGCCGCGTAGGCCGCGGCCGCCGAACCCGTACCCGCCAGGGCCAGCCACACCATGCCCAGCGCCGAGACCACGGCCGCCGGCAGCTGCACGCGCGGCTGCCCGAACAGGTCCACCGCCCGCCCCAGCAGCGGCTGACCCACCGCGTTGGCCAGCCCGTACGCCGCCGCGAGCGCGCCCGCCAGGCTGTAGCTGCCCCCCTCGGCCCGGGTGAAGAGCACGATCGCGATCGGCCCGGTGCCGTTCGGCAGCCGGCCCAACAGCGTGCCCGCCAGCAGCCTCGCCGCGTGCCGGGTCCTGAGCAGCTCCGCGTATCCCGCGGCCATGTCCGCCCCCTTCTGCCCGGACCCTGCCGGAGTAATACGTATAACTTGACCCGTCATACGTACCATGGCGGCAGTCCACAGGTCCACCCGCCGAACCACCCCCACCCCCTCCCACCTCGCACTTCAGGAGCACCGTGTGACGAGACCCACCAGCCGCGACGTGGCCACCGCCGCCGGGGTCTCCCAGGCCACCGTCTCCCTCGTCCTCGGCGACAAATGGCGCGGCCGCGTCTCCGAACGCACCGCCACCCTCGTCCGCGAAGCCGCCACCGCACTCGGCTACCGCCCCAACCTCGCCGCCCGCAACCTCCGCCTCGGCAGCACCCGCACCGCCCTCCTCGTCGTCCCCGCCCTCACCAACGAGTTCTTCGCCCGCGTCTACACCGGCGCCGCCCGCGTCGCCGCCGACCACGGCTTCGGCGTCGTCCTCTACCCCTCCCCCGACGGCACCGGCCCCGCCCGCGACCCCTTCGCCTCCGCCCGCGCCGCCCTCGACGGGGTCATCGCCTCCTCCATGGCCGCCGACGCCCTCACCGCCATCGGCGGCGACGGCCTCCCCCTCGTCATGCTCGACAGCGACCCCACCGCCGGAACCGCCGCCGCCCACGTCAACCTCGCCATGACCGACGGCGTCCACCAGGTCACCACCCACCTCCTCGGCCACGGCCACCGCCGCTTCCTCCACCTCGCCGCCGACATCGAGACCTGGACCTTCGACGTCCGCGCCCGCGCCCTCGCCGCCCGCCTCGGCCCCACCACCGAGCTGCGCACCGTACGGGCCGCGCTCACCGTCGACGCCGCCCGCACGGCCATGGAGGCGGCCCTCGCCGGCCCCCACGACCGGCCCACCGCCATCGTCTGCGACGACGACATCCTGGCCGCCGGCGCCTGCAAGGCCGCCCGCCGCCTCGGCCTGCGCGTCCCCGAGGACCTCTCCGTCACCGGCTTCGACGACCTCGGCCTCGCCACCGCCGTCGAACCCGAGCTCACCACCGTCCGCCTCCCGGCCGAGCTCGTCGGCGAACAGGGCATGACCGCCCTCCTCGCCGTCCTCGAAGGCACCCCCTGGACCGCCCCCGACATCCCCGTCGAACTCGTCGTCCGCGACTCCTCGGGCCCCGCCCCCACCCCCTGAACGCACAGGGGCCCCGGCCCGCCGGAAACGGCGGACCGGGGCCCCACGCGCACGCACGCCCTACTCGGCGTCGTCCTCCGGCGCCTCGTCGTTCGACACGGCATCCGCCTGGGCGGCCGCCGGAACGTCCGCCTCCAGCAGCCGCGACAGCTGCCGGCCGCGGATCCGCTTGAACTTGCGCTGCTGCGACCGCGTACGGTCCAGCACCGCCACCTCCAGCCGCTCAGCCGGAATCGCCTTGTCCGCGCCGTTGGCCTGACTGGACAGCGCCTGCACCGCCAGCTTCAGCGCCTCGGACAGGGTCATCCCGTCCTGGTGCCGCTGGTCGAGGAAGGTGCTGATCTGCTCGGCGTTCCCGCCGACCGCGACCGAGCCGTGCTCGTCCACGATCGAGCCGTCGTGCGGCAGCCGGTAGATCTGGTCCCCGGCCGCCGTGGCACCCACCTCGGCGACGACCAGCTCCACCTCGTACGGCTTCTCCCCGGCCGAGGAGAAGATCGTGCCGAGCGTCTGCGCGTACACGTTCGCCAGCCCACGGGCCGTCACGTCGTCGCGGTCGTAGGTGTATCCGCGCAGATCGGCGTACCGCACACCGCCGATCCGCAGGTTCTCGTACTCGTTGTACTTGCCGGCGGCCGCGAAGCCGATCCGGTCGTAGATCTCGCTGAACTTGTGCAGCGCGCGGGACGGGTTCTCGCCGACGAACACGATGCCGTCGGCGTACTGCAGCACGACAAGGCTGCGACCGCGGGCGATGCCCTTCCGGGCGTATTCCGCCCGGTCGGCCATGGCCTGCTGGGGTGACACATAGAACGGAGTCGACACCGGCTGTCCGTCCCTTTCTTCTGGGCTCCTACGGGGCGACGGATGGTCAGAGCAGGGCGGCGCGCGGGCCGTCGGGCTGCTCAAGACGACGGTTGGTGACCGTACGGGCGAGTTCCTGCGACTCGTCGTCGGTCAGCCTGCGGAAGCCCTCGTCGGTGATGACGGTGACGATGGGATAGATGTGCCGGTACAGGTCCGGACCGCCGGTCGCCGAGTCGTCGTCGGCGGCGTCGTACAGCGCCTGCACGACCAGCGTGGTGGCCTGCTCCTCCGTCAGGTCGGGACGGAACAGCTTCTTCATCGAGCCCCGGGCGAAGATCGAGCCCGAACCGGTGGCGGCGTAGCCGTGCTCCTCGGAGCGGCCGCCGGTCACGTCGTAGGAGAAGATCCGGCCCTTCTCCTTGGCCTCGTCGTACCCCGCGAACAGCGGCACGACGGCCAGCCCCTGCATCGCCATGCCCAGATTGCTCCGGATCATGGTGGAGAGCCGGTTGGCCTTGCCCTCCAGGGAGAGGGTCGTCCCCTCCACCTTCTCGAAGTGCTCCAGCTCCAGCTGGAACAGCTTGACCATCTCCACGGCCAGGCCGGCCGTACCGGCGATGCCCACCGCGGAGTACTCGTCGGCCGGGAACACCTTCTCGATGTCCCGCTGCGCGATCATGTTCCCCATGGTCGCCCGCCGGTCACCGGCGAGCACGACCCCGCCGGGGAAGGTGGCGGCCACGATGGTCGTCCCGTGCGGCGCCTCGACGACGCCCTCGGGCAGCTTGCGGTTGCCCGGCAGCATCTCGGGCGAGTGCGCGCCCAGGAAGTCCATGAAGGACGACGACCCCGGCGTCAGGAAGGCTGCCGGTAGACGCCCTGTGCTACGAGTGTTGGGTTCCACAGGTTTCCTTCCACGTAAGCGGCTGCACGCCGTATGACGTCCGGCCGATCCTTGAACTGCCCCAAGGCTGCGTTACAGCTGAAGCACAGTACGCCTCGGACCTTACCCGTCTGATGATCGTGATCAACGTGCTCGGCCGGAGCATTCCGACAGACCACGCAGACCCCGCCCTGGGCGGCGATCATCGCATCGCGCTGCGCCTCGGTGATGCCGTACGAACGCTTCAAGTGGCCAGCCCTGCCCTGGATGGCGCGACACGCCTTGCAGCGAGTGGACAACCCGTCCGACGCCGAAGCGTTCCTGTGCCACTCGCTGTGCGGTTTGACCTCACCGCACTGCCGGCACAGCTTGTGACCGGACGGAACGTCCACTTTCTCTTTGACGACCTTGCCCCTGGCCGCCTGGCGGCGCCGGTAGTGCAGGGCTCCGTACTCCGCCACGCACTCCCGGCACCTCGGCTGCAGGCCGTCCCCACGATTCCGATCTGAGGCGAATCCGCTCAGCGGCACGTCCCGGCTGCAGCCGCGACACCACTTGGTTCCATTGGACATGACCCAATGCTGGCGAGTTCACCTTGGATTCGAAGGCTATTCGCCGCCTTTTTGTACGAAGCTCCGAACGAAATCCTCGGCATTTTCCTCGAGTACATCGTCAATCTCGTCAAGTACGGAGTCGACGTCGTCGGAGAGCTTTTCCTGCCGCTCCTTGAGGTCGGTCGATTCCTCGACCGCCGCCTCCTCGACCTCCTCGGTCGAGCGCGTCGCCTTCTGCTGTCCGCCGCCGGTGTCCTTGGTCGCCATGTCTACCTCACCCCGCTCGGTTCGCACGCCCACATGGAAAGACCCCGGGATTCGGGACCTCTCAAGATCAGACCCTACGTCGGACCCTACAAGGAGGGTCCGACATTCGTCCCCGCACTTTCATAACGTCCGGGTTTTCTCATGATTCCCGGAACGGGACCCTTTCAGGCCCCCGTAGGCGGCCTCACTGCCCCGAGAGCACCCGCACCAGGTCCTCCGCCGTCCGACAGCGGTCCAGCAGCTCCTTGACGTGGTTGCGGGTCCCCCGCAGGGGTTCCAGGGTCGGGACCCGCTGGAGCGAGTCGCGGCCCGGGAGGTCGAAGATCACCGAGTCCCAGGAGGCCGCCGCCACGTCGTCCGCGTACTGCTCCAGGCAGCGCCCGCGGAAGTACGCCCGGGTGTCCTCCGGGGGCTTGCTCTCCGCCCGCTCCACGGCCGGCTCCTCCAGGAGCCGCTTCATCTTCCCGCGGGCGACCAGCCGGTTGTACAGGCCCTTCTCGGGGCGGACGTCCGCGTACTGGAGGTCCACCAGGTGCAGCCGGGCCGCGTCCCAGCCCAGTCCGTCGCGCCTGCGGTAGCCCTCCAGGATCTCCCGCTTGGCGATCCAGTCGAGCTCTCCCGACAGGCTCATCGGGTCGGTCTCCAGCCGGCCGAGTACGTCCTCCCACCGAGTGAGGACATCCTTGGTCTGCTCGTCCGCGTCCGACCCGAAACGCTCGTCCACGTACTTCCTGGCCAGCTCGAAGTACTCCATCTGGAGTTGTACGGCGGTCAGGGTGCGCCCGCTGCGCAGGGTGATGAGGTGCTGGAGGTCCGGGTCGTGGGAGACCTGGTGCAGGGTGCGCACCGGCTGGTCCACGGCCAGGTCGACGTTGATGAACCCGTCCTCGATCATCGACAGGACCAGCGCGGTCGTGCCGAGCTTGAGGTAGGTGGAGATCTCCGAGAGGTTCGCGTCGCCGATGATCACGTGGAGCCGGCGGTACTTCTCGGCGTCGGAGTGCGGTTCGTCCCGGGTGTTGATGATGGGCCGCTTGAGGGTGGTCTCCAGCCCCACCTCGACCTCGAAGTAGTCCGCGCGCTGGCTGATCTGGAAGCCGTGCTCGCGGCCGTCCTGGCCGATGCCGATGCGGCCCGCGCCGGTGACGACCTGGCGGGAGACGAAGAAGGGCGTCAGGTGGCGCACGATCTCCGAGAAGGGGGTCTCCCGCTTCATCAGGTAGTTCTCGTGCGTGCCGTAGGAGGCGCCCTTGTTGTCGGTGTTGTTCTTGTAGAGGTGGATGGGCTGGGCGCCGGGGAGCTGGGCGGCCCGCTCGGCGGCCTCGGCCATGATCCGTTCGCCGGCCTTGTCCCAGAGCACGGCGTCGAGCGGATTGGTGACCTCCGGCGAGCTGTACTCGGGGTGCGCGTGGTCGACGTAGAGCCGTGCGCCGTTGGTGAGGATGACGTTGGCGAGGCCGATGTCCTCGTCGGTCAGCTGGCTGTTGTCGGCGGCCTCGCGGGCGAGGTCGAAGCCGCGGGCGTCCCGCAGCGGATTCTCCTCCTCGAAGTCCCAGCGGGCGCGTCGCGCCCGGTGCATCGCCGCCGCGTAGGCGTTGACGATCTGGGACGAGGTGAGCATGGCATTGGCGTTCGGGTGCCCCGGAACGGAGATCCCGTACTCCGTTTCGATCCCCATTACTCGCCGTACGGTCATGCGGCCCTCCTTGCCCGGCGGCGCTCCTGTTCGGGAGCGGCGCTCAAGTACCGCTTGTTCTCCGGTGGGTCATGTGCGGTGTCCGTCCCCGCACTGCGGAGGAGGCGGTACGGAAGAGCCTAGAACCACTCCGCGCTGGTGGGGAGATCATTTCAGTCATTGACTTTGCCCTGTCACCGGCCGAAAAGGGCGGGCGGCAATGCCGGGGGGTAAAGCAGTCGGCTGCGGGTGCCCGGTGAGGGCACCCGCAGCCGCCCCGCTCGGTCAGAGGTACTGGCCGGTATTCGCCACCGTGTCGATGGAGCGTCCGGTGTCCGCGCCCTGCTTTCCGGTGACGAGGGTACGGATGAATACGATCCGCTCGCCCTTCTTTCCGGAGATCCGGGCCCAGTCGTCCGGGTTGGTGGTGTTCGGCAGGTCCTCGTTCTCCTTGAACTCGTCCACGCATGCCTGGAGGAGGTGGGAGACGCGCAGGCCCTTCTGGTTGTGCTCCAGGAAGGCCTTGATCGCCATTTTCTTCGCGCGGTCCACGATGTTCTGGATCATCGCGCCCGAGTTGAAGTCCTTGAAGTAGAGGACTTCCTTGTCGCCGTTGGCGTACGTGACCTCGAGGAAGCGGTTTTCCTCGGTTTCGGCGTACATCTGCTCGACGACGGTCTGGATCATGCTGTGGACGGTGCCGGCCGTGGAGCCCTGGTGCTCGGACAGGTCGTCCGTGTGCAGGGGCAGCGAGGCCTTGAGGTACTTGGCGAAGATGTCCTTGGCGGCCTCCGCGTCCGGGCGCTCGATCTTGATCTTCACGTCGAGGCGGCCGGGGCGCAGGATGGCGGGGTCGATCATGTCCTCGCGGTTGGAGGCGCCGATGACGATGACGTTCTCCAGGCCCTCCACACCGTCGATCTCGGCGAGGAGCTGGGGGACGATGGTGTTCTCCACGTCCGAGCTGACGCCGGATCCGCGGGTGCGGAAGAGGGACTCCATTTCGTCGAAGAAGACGATGACGGGGGTGCCCTCGCTGGCCTTCTCACGGGCCCGCTGGAAGACGAGGCGGATGTGCCGCTCGGTCTCGCCGACGTACTTGTTGAGGAGTTCGGGGCCCTTGATGTTCAGGAAGTAGGACTTCCCGGCGGGCTGGCCGGTCACCTCGGCGACCTTCTTGGCAAGGGAGTTGGCGACGGCCTTGGCGATGAGCGTCTTGCCGCAGCCGGGAGGGCCGTACAGCAGGATGCCCTTCGGGGGCCGCAGTTCGTGCTCCTTGAAGAGGTCGGGGTAGAGGTAGGGGAGCTCGACGGCGTCGCGGATCAGCTCGATCTGGTCGCCCAGGCCGCCGATCTTGTCGTAGTCGATGTCCGGGACCTCTTCGAGGACGAGTTCCTCGACCTCGCTCTTGGGGACCACTTCGTAGACGTAGCCGGAGCGGGGCTCCAGGAGCAGGGCGTCGCCGGGGCGGATGGTGATGTCCAGGAGCGGCTCGGCGAGCCTCACCACCCTTTCCTCGTCGGTGTGCCCGACCACCAGGGCGCGCTCGCCGTCCTCCAGGATCTCCTTGAGGGTGACGATGTCGCCGGCGCGCTCGAACTCCATGGCCTCGACCACGTTGAGCGCTTCGTTGAGCATGACCTCCTGGCCGCGCCGGAGGTCTTCCGGTTCGACGCTGGGGCTCACGTTCACGCGGAGCTTGCGCCCCCCGGTGAAGATGTCGACGGTGCCGTCCTCGTTCGCCTGCAGGAAGACACCGAAGCCGGCCGGAGGCTGTGCGAGCCGGTCGACCTCTTCCTTGAGGGCCACGATCTGGTCGCGGGCCTCACGGAGGGTGTTCGCCAGTCGTTCGTTCTGCGCGGAGACGCCTGCCAGATTCGTCTGGAGCTCGACGATCCGCTCTTCGAGAATCCTCGTGTGACGCGGAGAGTCGGCGAGCTTGCGTCGCAGGACGGCGATTTCCTGCTCTAGATAGGCAACCTGGCCAGCGGGGTCCTCAGACCCTCGCCCGGGCCGGATGCCGCGGTTGATGTCGTCGTCGTGGGCTGCCACGGTCCTCACCTCCTCCAAGGGGAGCTGGACGCTTCCTGACCCTACCTGGGCTGGTGGTGATTGAAACCCCTAGATCACAAAGACGGTAGAGGTGTGTCCGATCTTCACCCTTGCGTACTCCCTCACGCCAGGGAAATACCCACCCTTCAACATCGGAAAGCAGCCGGTTGTAAGGTCGAACTGTTCAACACCCGTCAGGGCTCGCGCGACTTGTCGCGAGTTGTGTCCGGGACGGATCACTCAGGGCAGGAAACGGCAGGAGATATGACCGTGCAGCAGGAGGCCCCGACGGGCGGTACCGGCGAGGCCGGGGAGCCGCTTGAGGTCTGGATCGACCAGGACCTCTGCACCGGGGACGGCATCTGCGTGCAGTACGCGCCGGAGGTGTTCGAGCTGGACATCGACGGTCTGGCGTACGTGAAGAGCCCGGAGGACGAGCTGCTGCAGGACGCGGGGGCGACCACTCCGGTTCCGCTGACGCTGCTCCAGGACGTGGTCGACTCGGCCAAGGAATGTCCGGGCGACTGCATTCACGTAAGGCGCGTTTCGGACAGGGTCGAGGTGTACGGCCCGGACGCGGAGTGACGCTTCAAACACGTGTGGCGGCCGAGTCCGTCAGCTCCTGGCGGAATTTCCCGCCGGTCCAGCGCCACTTGGCGAGCTGCTTCACGTCCGGGCTGTAGCGCGGGACCGAGGGCGAGGAGTAGCCGAGGAGGCGTGCGGTGACGGTCCGGTCGCTCACGGTGAGCTCGGTGGCGGTCTGCCGGCGGCCGGCGTCGAGGAGGGTGGCGACGACGCGGGGGGCGGCGCCCTGTTGCCGGTCGCGGGCGAGTACGTAGATCGCGTGGGGCGGGGTGCCCGAGCCCGCGTCGCAGCGTACGGCGACGACCGTCTCGGGGCTGCCGTCGCCGTCGAGGTCGCCTTCGGCGGTGTCCGTGACGACCTGTGGGGCCCCCTTGCAGTCGAGGGGGTACGTGACGGCGTGCGCGTCGGGGGCGGTGGCCGGCGGGCCGCTCGCCGCGGTGGGTCCGGGGGTGGCTCCGGTGGCCCGGTCCGGCTGGAGCAGTCCCGCGCCGGCTATGACGGCGGCCATGGCGCAGGCGGTGGCGACCCAGTGGACGGGTCGGGTGTGGTGGTGCGCCAGGACGTCCGGTGCCGGGGTCGGCGGGGTGGGGCTGTGCAGCACGCGGGGTGTCTCCTGTGCGAAGGGTGACGGGGAGCCAGCATCGTGCCATACCTCACACGGGGGTGGAACGGCCGGGTCCGGGTGGGTTTCCCCGGTGCAACGAAAAGGCGCTGTGGCGCAGTTCCCGGGTTGGCCGGGGAACTGCGCCACAGCGCTTTCGTGTTGGGCGTGAGGACGGGTCCTAGGCGGAGCGGTCGCTGCCGGGGCCCTCGTAGTCCTCGCCGTAGGCGCCCTTGGAGGGGCGGCGGCGGCGCATGGGGGGCTCGACGCCGTCCGCGAGGCGGCGGGCGGTGACGAGGAAGCCGGTGTGGCCGATCATCCGGTGGTCCGGGCGGACGGCGAGGCCCTCGACGTGCCAGTTGCGGATCATCGATTCCCAGGGCTGCGGTTCGGCGTAGCAGCCGAATTCGCGGATGGATTCGACGGTGCGCGAGAGCTGGGTGGTGGTGGCCACGTAGCAGCAGAGGATGCCGCCGGGGACGAGGGCCTTGGAGACGGCCTCCAGGCACTCCCAGGGGGCGAGCATGTCGAGGATCACGCGGTCGACGTCGGTGTCGGACAGGTTGTCCTGGAGGTCGCCCACGGTCAGCTGCCACGCGGGGTGGGGGCCGCCGAAGTAGCGTTCGACGTTGGCCGTGGCGATCTCGGCGAAGTCCGCGCGGCGCTCGTAGCTGTGGAGCATGCCCTGGTCGCCGATGGCGCGCAGCAGGAAGCTGCTCAGGGAGCCGGAGCCCACTCCTGCTTCCACGACGCGGGCGCCGGGGAAGATGTCGGCGAAGGCCAGGATCTGGCCCGCGTCCTTGGGGTAGACCACGGCGGCGCCGCGGGGCATGGACAGGACATAGTCGGGGAGCAGGGGGCGCAGCGCGAGGTACGCGACGTTGCCCGTGGTGCGGACAACACTGCCCTCGGGAGCACCGATCAGCTCGTCGTGCGGGAAGGAACCCTTGTGGGTGTGGAAATTCTTCCCGGCTTCGAGCGTGAACGTGTAGTGGCGGCCCTTGGGGTCGGTGAGCTGAACCTGGTCCCCGACCTCGAAGGGCCCGCGTCGGCGGGCGGCACCGGTCGGTTCGGACATGTGACCAGTGTATTGGGTTCAGGACTGGGGCCGCGCCATGGCCTTCACGAAGGCCTTCTCGACGTCGAGGGTGGACAGGACGCCGTAGATCTCGCCGCCGGTTTCGAGGACGAGGTATTCGCTGGCGGGGGTGGCGCGGAGGTGGTCGAGGAGTTCTTCGCCGGTGAGCTCGGCTGAAACCTTCATGCCGTCGGTGAGGTCCTGGGCGAGGGTGCTGACGGCGACCCAGGGGCGGCGGTGTTCGGGGACGGAGGCGATGGCGGTTTCGCGGACGATGGCGGTGGGGTCGCCGTGGCCGTCGACGACGACGAGGGCGCGGGCTCCGGCTTCGTTGGCGCGGCGGAGGGCTTCGGAGAGGGGGGTGGCGTTCTCGACGGGGATGGCGCGGCGGGTGAGGGCGCGGGCCTGGAGTTCGGGGAGGTGCTCGCGCAGGCGGGCGAGGCGGAGGCTGTTGCCGGCGCCGGTCCAGATGATCGCGGCGAGGATGGCGGCGAGGAGGGCGTCCATGACGGTGTCCATGCCGCCGATCTCCTGGGTGCGGTTGCCGAGGAGTCCGGTGTGGGTGAGGAGGGGGAGCCCGAGGAGGACGGTGACGGCGAGGCCGCGGCCGACCCAGGCGGCGGCGACGGTGCCGGTCATGGGTTTGCCGGTGATGCCCCAGATGACGGCGCGGAGCATGCGGCCTCCGTCGAGGGGGAGGCCGGGCAGGAGGTTGAAGGCGGCGACGAGGAGGTTGGAGATCATGAGGCCGGCGAGGAGGACGCCGGGGACGGTGGCGGGGTCGACGGCCTTCATGCCGAGGTAGAAGAGTCCGGCGAGGACGAGGGAGAGGAGGGGGCCGACGAAGGCGAGGACGAATTCGCGGCCGGGCGTCTCGGATTCCTTCTCGATCTCGGAGACCCCGCCGAAGAACTGGAGCTGGATGCGGCGCACGGGGAGTTTGAAGCGGAGCGCGGCGATGGTGTGCGCGAGTTCGTGGACGAGGACGGAGGCGTAGAAGGCGACGGCGAAGAAGAGGGAGACGAGGTAGCGGGCCGGGCCGAGGTCGGGCAGGACCTGGTCGAGCCGGTCGCCGAAGACCCAGGTGATGAGGGCGGCGACGAGGAACCAGCTGGGCGAGACGTAGACGGGTACGCCGAAGGGGCGGCCCATCAGGATCCCGCCGCCCGGGTCGGAGCGCTTGGGCGTGCGCTCGCCGGTTTCGTCGGTGTCTGCCACGGTTGTCCTTCGTTCGGTGCCGGTGGTTCCAGTGTGGTCCACGTCGTGGGTTCGCCGCTGGTGCGGTAGCGCGGTGTGATGCTCCGATCATGCAGTGCGAGGGCGCCGGAGTCGATGGTATGCGCGTGCTGTCGGCGGTGGGCCGTAGGGTTTCACGCATGACGACGATCCCCGGTGCCGATCCTTCCCCGGCTGCTGCCCGGCCCACCTCGCTGTCGCCTTCGCGGGCGGGTGATTTCATGCAGTGTCCGCTGCTGTACCGGTTCCGGGTGATCGACAAGCTGCCGGAGAAGCCGAGTGCGGCGGCGACGCGGGGCACTCTGGTGCACGCGGTGCTGGAGCGGCTCTTCGATCATCCGGCGGCGGAGCGGACGGCGCCGGTGGCGAAGGCTCTGGTCCCGGGGCAGTGGGACCGGTTGCTGCGGGCGAAGCCGGAGCTGGCGGAGCTGTTCCCGGAGGGGGACGAGGGGGCGGGGCTGGCGCGCTGGCTGACGGAGGCCGAGGCGCTGGTGGAGCGGTGGTTCACGTTGGAGGACCCGACGCGGCTGGAGCCTGTGGAGCGGGAGTTCTTCGTCGAGACGGAGCTGGAGTCGGGGCTGCGTCTGCGGGGGATCATCGACCGGGTGGACGTGGCGCCGTCGGGTGAGGTGCGGATCGTCGACTACAAGACGGGGAAGGCGCCGCGGCCGGAGTACGCCGAGGGCGCGCTGTTCCAGATGAAGTTCTACGCGCTGGTGGTGTGGCGGTTGAAGCGGGTGGTGCCGCGGCGGTTGCAGCTGGTGTACCTGGGCAGTGGGGACGTGCTGACGTACGACCCGGTGGTGGCGGATCTGGAGCGGGTGGAGCGCAAGCTGCACGCGTTGTGGGAGGCCATCCGTGAGGCGACGGAGACGGGTGAGTGGCGGCCTCGGCCGACGAAGCTGTGCGGCTGGTGTGATCATCAGGCGGTGTGTCCGGAGTTCGGGGGGACTCCCCCGGCCTATCCGCTGGTGATCACTCCGAGGCCGGGGGCGGACCGGCCGGCCGATTCCTGATCGTCCGGTCAGGGCACAATGGGCGGGGTCCGCCGATGCCGTCCGACGAATTCGAGGTACACCCCGTGGCGATCCGCGTCCTGCTGGTCGACGACCAGCCACTGCTGCGCACCGGTTTCCGGATGATCCTGGAGGCCGAGCAGGACCTGGTGGTGGTGGGTGAGGCCGGGGACGGTCTGCAGGCGCTGGACCAGGTGCGGGCGCTGCAGCCCGACGTGGTGCTGATGGACATCCGGATGCCGCGGATGGACGGGGTGGAGGCGACGCGGCAGATCACGGGTCCGGAGCGGAACGGGCCGGCGAAGGTGCTGGTGCTGACGACGTTCGACCTGGACGAGTACGTGGTGGAGGCGCTGCGGGCGGGGGCGAGCGGCTTCCTGCTGAAGGACGCTCCGGCGAACGAGCTGGTGCAGGCGATCCGGGTGGTCGCGGGCGGCGAGGCGATGCTGGCGCCGAGCATCACGCGGCGGCTGCTGGACAAGTACGCGGGGCACCTGCCGTCGGGTGAGGACAGCCTGCCGGACACGCTGGGGACGCTGACGGAGCGCGAGGTGGAGGTGCTCAAGCTGGTGGCCCGGGGGTTGTCGAACGCGGAGATCGCGGCCGACCTGTTCGTGAGCGAGACGACGGTGAAGACGCACGTGGGTCACGTGTTGACGAAGCTGGGGCTGCGGGACCGGGTGCAGGCGGCGGTGTACGCGTACGAGAGCGGGCTGGTGCGTCCGGGCGCCCAGTAGCGGGACCCGATCGCGAAGGGGCCGGCGGCCGCGTGAGCGGCTGCCGGCCCTTCGTCGTGCCGGGGCGGGTCAGCCCTTGCTGATCTCCCAGAAGCGGAAGACCGTGGAGGCGTCCAGGGACCACTGGAGGCCGGTGACGTTCTGGCGGGTGACGGCGTACTGCTTGCCCTGCCAGAGCGGGATGATCGGGAGTTCGTCGGCGACGATGTCCTGGAGACGGGTGTAGTCCGTGTTGGCCGCGGTGCGGTCGGACTTGGTGTTGGTCGCCGGGATGAGGGTCCCGGTGATCTCCTTGTTGTCGTAGTTGTTGTGCAGGACGTTCTCCGGGCCGAAGAACGGCTGCGTGAAGTTGTCGGCGTCCGGGTAGTCGGGGACCCAGCCCTTGACGTAGACGCCGTACTTGCCGTCCTGGATGTCCTTCTCGTACTGCTCGTACTCGACGGACTTCATGTCGGCCTCGAAGAGGCCGCTGTCGTTGAGCTGCTTCGCGATGACCTGGAACTGCTGGTCGGTGGAGGGGCCGTAGCGGGACGGCGTGGAGTACAGGGTGAGCTTGATCTTGCCGGTGATGTTGGCGGCCTTCAGGACGGCCTTGGCCTTCTCGACCTGGGGGCTGCCGCCGTAGCGGTCGAAGAAGGGGGTGGTGTGTCCGGCGATGCCCGCGGGGACGATCGAGTAGAGCGGGGCGGCGGTGCCCGCGTACACGTCCTTGACGAGCGCTTCGCGGTCGATCAGGTAGGCGATGGCCTTGCGGACGGGGAGCTTGCCGACGACGGGGTCGTTGACGTTGAAGACCATGTGCTCGACTTCGGCGCCGGTGCCCTGGACGACGTCGACCTTGTTGTCGCCGGTCTTGACCGAGGCCAGGGCGGCGATGTCCTTGGCGGCGAGGCCGCGGAAGGCGAAGTCGACGTCGCCGCTCTCCAGGACCGTCTTGAGGCCGGCCTGGTCGCCGTTGAAGAACTTCAGCGTGACGCCGGTGTTCTTGGCCTTGGCCTTGCCGCTGTAGGACTCGTTGACGGAGAAGCTGGCGCTCTTCTCGTTGATGGAGTCCAGCTTGTAGACGCCGGAGCCGATGGCCTTGCCGTCCGTGCGGAGCTTGTTCGCCGGGTACTCGGCGTGGTCGACGATGGAGCCCGCGCCGGACGCGATCTTGCTGGGGAAGGTCGCGTCGGACGTCTTGAGGCGGAAGACGACGGTCTTCTCGTCGGGGGTGTCGATGCCGGCGATCGAGGACAGCATGACGGCCGGGCCGGCGTCGTCGTTGATCTTCAGCGTGCGCTCGAAGGAGAACTTGACGTCCTTCGAGGTGAGGCTGTGGCCGTTGCTGAACTTCAGGCCGGTGCGCAGGACGCACTTGAACTGCTTGCTGTCGGCGCCCTCGAAGGCGCAGGACTGCGCGGCGTCGGGCTCGGGGGTCGTGCCGCCCTTGGGGAAGCTGAGCAGCGACTGGAAGACGTTGTTGAAGAGCAGCCAGGAGCCCGGGTCGTAGCCCGCCGCCGGGTCGGTCGACTTCACCCTGTCGGATATCCCCATGACCACGCCCTTGCCGCTGCCGGCGTTGGCGCCATCGGTCGAACCGCAACCGCTGAGCAGCGCGGCGGCGGTGGCCGCGCCGAGCGGGGCCGCCAACCACTGGTTACGTCTCTTCACGCGAATGTCCTTCACAGTCTTGTCTGGTCGTTGCGCCGGCCTGCGACGTCCGCCGCCGGTTGCTGCCGGTTTCAGCCGCTGACACCCCGGCCGAGTTCCCACAGCTGGAGGTCGGAGATGGCGTTGACCGACCACTCCACCCCGGTGATCCCGTCGCGTGCGGCGACGTACTGCTTGCCCTGCCACAGGGGCAGGACGGGTACGTCCTCGGCGACGATGTCCTGCATGTCCGCGATCGCGGGTGCGGCGGTGTTGCGGTCGGCCGCGCGCCGGGAGTCGGGGATGAGCCTGGTGCGCACCGTGCTGTTGGCGTACGGCGTGCCCAGGAAGTTGTCGGCCTCCAGGAAGGGGGCGAGGAAGTTGTCGGCGTCCGGGTAGTCGGGGAACCAGCCGAGCCCGTAGGCGGCGTAGTCGCCCTTCTTCTGCGCGGGCCGGAAGTCGGACCAGTCGTTGCCCTGGACGGTGATGTCGAACAGCTGGGTGGAGTTCAGCTGGGTCTTGAGGGCCTCGAACTCGGCGGCGGTGCCGTCGCCGTAGTGGTCCTTGGTGTAGTTCAGGGTGAGCTTGACCGGGGTCTTGATCCCGGCGGCCTTCAGCAGGTCGGCCGCCTTGGCGGTGTTGGCCTCGCCGTACTTGTTGAAGAACGAGTTGACGTGGCCGGTGACGGTGGTGGGGACCAGCGAGTACAGGGGCTGCGCGGCCTTGCCGTAGACCTTGGAGATGACGTTGTCGCGGTCGACGGCGGCGGCGAGGGCCTGGCGTACGGCCTTGTCCTTGACGACCGGGGCGTCGGTGTTGAAGCCGAGGTAGCGGATCTCCAGGCCGGGCAGGGGGACGAGCTTGACGCCCTTGGGCGGCTTCGCGGAGAAGTCGGCGATCTGGGCGGGCGCCAGGGTGCGCGAGACCATCTGGACGGAGCCGTCGGTGAGGGCCTTGCCCATGGAGGCGGAGTCGGCGAAGGTGCGCAGTTCGACCTTGTCGTTCTGCAGCTTGATGTCGCCCTTGTAGTTCGGGTTCTTGGTGAAGACGGCCCGGACGAGGTGGTCGTCCTTGACCTCCGCCTTCATCGTGTAGGGGCCGGAGCCGTCGACGGCGAAGCCGGGGCGGAGCTTCTTGGCCTCGTAGTTCTTCTCGCTGACGATGCCGGCGGCGGGGGTGGAGAGCTTGTACGGGAAGGTCGCGTCGGCGGTCTTCAGGTGGAAGACGACGGTGTCGGCGCCCTTGACCTCGACGGTGTCGAGGGTGGAGAGGAGGGAGGAGGGGCCGTTCTCGTCCTTGATCGCGAGGACGCGGTCGATGGAGAACTTGACGTCCTTGGCGGTGAGCGGGTCGCCGCTCGCGAACTTCAGGCCGGGCCGCAGGACGCAGCGGTAGCTCTCGTTGCCCGTGTCGGTGAAGCGGCAGTCGGACGCGGCTTCGGGGACGGGCTGGCCGCCGCCACGCGGGGTGTGCATCAGCGTCTGGACGGTCTGGCGCAGGACGTTCCAGGCGCCGGCGTCGTAGGCGTAGGCGGGGTCGAAGGGGGCGGGGGCGTAATCGGCGGCTTCGAACCGGTCGGTGGTGCCGACGACGATCGCTCCGGACGCTGCTCCTCCGCCGCTCGCGCTGCCGCATGCGGACAGCGCGGGGGTGAGCAGGCCGATCGCGGCCGTCAGCACCATGGTCTTGCGGTTCATGCTGGAAGTACTCCCTCACCCGGCACTTGGTCAAAGCGGCGTAGAGGGCACTTCGCGGCGGTCGCCCGTTCAGGGCGGAACGATCGGGCCGGTGTTTGACGATCGGTCCACGCGGTACCGGCGCAAGGGTGTGCGGCCGGTGCGGCAGAGGTGCGTGCGGAGTGCCCGGATCGACATTAGTGGCCCGGAACGGGATGGCTTGAACCGGCAGGAGTTGGGGCGTAATCGCACCGTGATGGGAGCGGACTGACCGCTTATGCCGGAGTCTTCGCAGATGTGGTCAGGAGATGATCAATCCGGACACATGGGAAGGGCTCGGGGCACTCCGACGGGCCCGTCCGGGGCTCCCCGGGTGACCAAGGTCACCCGCTGCTACATTTCCCGGCAGGATGGAATTTCGGCCTCCGGGGGCGGGGGCGGAAGATCCTCTCGTGGGACCTTGACCCCACCCCCGTTCCGTTCGGCACGGAGCGTGCGCGGTCAGTTCAGCGGAGTGATGAGGGACCGCAGGAACGGCAGGTCCACCTCTTCGAGCGAGGCCACGACGGTGCGGCCCGGGGCCGGCTCGATCCGGCCGACGGAGGGCACGGCCACGACCCGGCAGCCGGCGGCCTCGGCGGCCGCGACACCGGTGGCGGTGTCCTCGATGACCGCGCACCGCGAGGGGTGCGCGCCCAGGGCGCTCGCGGCCAGCAGGTACGGGTCGGGGTGCGGCTTGGTGCGCGGGACCTCGTCCCCGGCGACGGTCATGGTGAACCGGTCGCGGCCGAGGGTGAGCAGCACCTGGTCGATGACCCGGCGGTGGGAGGCGGAGACCAGGGCGGTGGGCACGTTGTGCCGGGCCAGCTCGCTCAGCAGCCGCTCGGCGCCGGGCATCAAGGGGACCTGGTCGGCGATGCGGGCCTCGAAGCGCTCGTTGAGCAGCACGCTCAGCTCGGCGAGGCCGATGGCGGCGCCGGTGGCCTCGATGAGGAACGCCGCGCTGCGGCTCATGGGGCCGCCGACGACGATGTCGCGCCAGGCGTCGTCGAGCCGGTGCCCGAGTTCCCGGAAGATCTCCGCCTCGATCTCCCACCAGAAACCCTCGGTGTCCACGAGGGTGCCGTCCATGTCGAGGAGCACCGCCTGCAGGGCGTGCCCGTCTGCCGTACGGGCGACGGGAGCGGGAACGGTGCTGGTCATGCGTACGCCTCTCGCAGGGGACGACAAGGCCGGTCACCTCGCCGTGGGGGCAACCCCTCGGTACCAGGTGACCGGCCTGTATGGGACCGACCAGTGTACGCCGGTCCGCGTCAGCGTGCGTTGAAATACTTCGCTTCGGGGTGGTGAATCACGATGGCGTCGGTGGACTGCTCGGGGTGGAGCTGGAACTCCTCCGAGAGGTGGACGCCGATCCGCTCCGGCTGGAGGAGGTCGGCGATCTTCGCCCGGTCCTCCAGGTCGGGGCAGGCGCCGTAGCCGAGGGAGAAGCGGGCTCCCCGGTACTTGAGGTCGAACATGTCCTCCACGGCGGCCGGGTCCTCGCCGCCGAAGCCGAGCTCGGCGCGGACGCGGGCGTGCCAGTACTCGGCCATGGCCTCGGCGAGCTGGACGGAGAGGCCGTGCAGCTCCAGGTACTCGCGGTAGGAGTCGGACTCGAACAGCTTGGCCGTGGCCTCGCCGATCTTCGAGCCGACGGTGACCACCTGGAGGCCGACCACGTCGGTCTCACCGGACTCCTCGGGGCGGAAGAAGTCCGCGAGGCACAGGCGGCGGCCCCGGCGCTGGCGCGGGAAGGTGAAGCGGGTCCGCTCGTTGCCCTGCTCGTCGAGGATGATCAGGTCGTCGCCCTTGGAGACGCAGGGGAAGTAGCCGTAGACCACGGCCGCTTCCAGGAGGTTCTCGGTGTGCAGCTTCTCCAGGAGGCCGCGCAGGCGCGGACGGCCCTCGCTCTCGACGAGCTCCTCGTACGTGGCTCCGCCCGCGCGGGCCTGCTTGAGGCCCCACTGGCCCTTGAACAGGGCTCCCTCGTCCAGCCAGGAGGCGTAGTCCTTGAGCGGGATGCCCTTGACGACGCGGGTGCCCCAGAAGGGCGGGGTGGGGACCGGGTTGTCGACGGACACGTCGGAACGGCCGCCCGGCTCCTGCGGCTCCTCCACCTGGAGCGCCGGGGTGTCCCGCTTGGCGACGCGGCGCTGCTTCAGCTCGGGCAGCGAGGCGCCGGGGACGCCGCGCTTGACCGCGATGAGGGCGTCCATGAGGCGCAGGCCTTCGAAGGCGTCGCGGGCGTAGCGGACTTCGCCTTCGTAGATTTCGTGGAGGTCCTGTTCGACGTAGGCGCGGGTGAGGGCGGCGCCGCCGAGGATGACGGGGTAGTCGGCGGCCAGCTTGCGCTGGTTGAGCTCTTCCAGGTTCTCCTTCATGATCACCGTGGACTTCACGAGCAGGCCGGACATGCCGATCACGTCGGCCTTGTGCTCCTGCGCGGCTTCGAGGATCGCGGAGACGGGCTGCTTGATGCCGATGTTGACGACGTTGTAACCGTTGTTGGTGAGGATGATGTCGACGAGGTTCTTGCCGATGTCGTGGACGTCCCCGCGGACGGTGGCGAGCACGATCGTGCCCTTGCCCTCGTCGTCGGTCTTCTCCATGTGCGGTTCGAGGTAGGCGACGGCCGTCTTCATGACCTCGGCGGACTGGAGCACGAACGGCAGCTGCATCTGGCCGGAGCCGAAGAGCTCGCCGACGACCTTCATGCCCTCCAGGAGGGTGTCGTTGACGATGTCGAGGGCGGGGCGGGTCTGCAGCGCCTCGTCGAGGTCGGTCTCCAGGCCGTTCTTCTCGCCGTCGATGATGCGGCGCTGCAGTCGCTCGTCCAGCGGCAGGGCGAGGAGTTCCTCGGCGCGGCCGGCCTTGAGCGACTTGGTGTTGACGCCCTCGAAGAGGGCCATCAGCTTCTGCAGCGGGTCGTAGTCGCCCTCGCGCCGGTCGTAGATCAGGTCGAGTGCGGTGGTGACCTGCTCCTCGTCGAAGCGGGCGATCGGCAGGATCTTGGAGGCGTGGACGATCGCGGAGTCCAGGCCGGCCTTGACGCACTCGTCGAGGAAGACCGAGTTGAGCAGTACGCGGGCGGCCGGGTTGAGGCCGAAGGAGATGTTGGACAGGCCGAGGGTGGTCTGGACGTCCGGGTGGCGCCGCTTGAGCTCGCGGATCGACTCGATCGTGGCGATGCCGTCCTTGCGGGACTCCTCCTGGCCGGTGCAGATCGTGAAGGTCAGGGTGTCGATGAGGATGTCCGACTCGCGGATCCCCCAGTTGCCCGTCAGGTCGTCGATGAGCCGTTCGGCGATGGCGACCTTGTGTTCGACGGTTCGGGCCTGGCCCTCCTCGTCGATGGTCAGCGCGATGAGCGCGGCGCCGTGCTCCTGGGCCAGTCGGGTGACCTTGGCGAAGCGGGAGTCGGGGCCGTCGCCGTCTTCGTAGTTGACGGAGTTGATGACCGCGCGGCCGCCGAGCTTCTCCAGGCCCGCCCGGATGACGGGGACCTCGGTGGAGTCCAGGACGATCGGGAGGGTGGAGGCGGTGGCGAAGCGGCCGGCGAGCTCCTCCATGTCGGCGACGCCGTCGCGGCCCACGTAGTCCACGCAGAGGTCGAGCATGTGCGCGCCCTCGCGGATCTGGTCGCGGGCCATCTCCACGCAGTCGTCCCAGCGGGCCTCCAGCATGGCCTCGCGGAACTTCTTGGAGCCGTTGGCGTTGGTGCGCTCGCCGATCGCCATGTACGAGGTGTCCTGGCGGAAGGGCACGGTCTGGTAGAGGGAGGCGGCGCCGGGCTCGGGCTGGGGGGTGCGCTCGGTGATCGCCGTGCCGCGGACGCGCTCGACGACCTGGCGCAGGTGCTCGGGGGTGGTGCCGCAGCAGCCCCCGACCAGGGAGAGCCCGTACTCGCGGACGAAGGTCTCCTGGGCGTCGGCCAGTTCGGGGGCGCTGAGCGGGTAGTGCGCGCCCTGCTTGGTCAGGACGGGCAGGCCCGCGTTGGGCATGCAGGAGATCGGGATGCGGGCGTTGCGCGCGAGGTAGCGCAGGTGCTCGCTCATCTCGGCGGGGCCGGTGGCGCAGTTCAGACCGATCATGTCGATCCCCAGCGGCTCCAACGCCGTCAGCGCCGCGCCGATCTCCGACCCCAGGAGCATGGTGCCGGTGGTCTCCACGGTGACGGAGCAGATCAGCGGGACGCTGACACCCAGGGCCTCCATCGCCCGGCGGGCACCGATGATCGAGGACTTCGTCTGCAGGAGGTCCTGCGTGGTCTCCACCAGGAGGGCGTCCGCGCCGCCGGAGATCAGGCCTTCGGCGTTGATCTGGTAGGCGTCGCGGATCTGCGCGTAGGTGATGTGGCCGAGGGTGGGGAGCTTGGTGCCGGGGCCGATGGAGCCGAGCACCCAGCGCTGCTGTCCGGTCGTGGCGGTGAACTCGTCGGCGACCTCGCGGGCGATCCGGGCGCCGGCCTCGGAGAGCTCGAAGTTCCGCTCGGGGATGTCGTACTCGGCGAGGGCGGCGAAGTTCGCGCCGAAGGTGTTGGTCTCGACGCAGTCCACGCCGACCGAGTAGTAGGCCTCGTGGACCGAACGCACGATGTCGGGGCGGGTCACGTTCAGGACCTCGTTGCAGCCTTCGAGCTGCTGGAAGTCCTCCATCGTGGGGTCCTGCGCCTGGAGCATGGTTCCCATGGCCCCGTCGGCGACGACCACGCGGGTCGCGAGCGCCTCTCGGAGGGCATCGGCCCGGGTCTGGGTGTCTGCGGGCGGGTTCGGCAACGAGGCCATGGTTGAGCTCCCTGGGATGCGACGGCTGTCGGCTTTGCACCCCCTCTGTGTCAAGGGTGCACGCGGTCAGGGTAACCGCGCCGCACCGGACCCGGTGCGGTCGTCCCACGTGGCGGACTGCATTCTGTGCGCGGGGCCCGGACGGGTGAGGGTGCGGCGCGCGGCGCGCCGGAGGCCGCCCGACCATACACAAGGTCGGCATCGACCGATAGTGTTCAGCATTGTCGAACTACGTCAGCAGGAGGCTGCGCGATGGCACGGAACATCCAGTCGCTCGAACGAGCCGCTGCGATGCTGCGACTCCTGGCGGGCGGGGAACGCCGGCTGGGCCTCTCGGACGTGGCGTCCTCCCTGGGCCTGGCCAAGGGCACGGCGCACGGGATCCTGCGCACGCTGCAGGCCGAGGGCTTCGTGGAGCAGGACGCGGCCTCGGGCCGCTATCAGCTGGGCGCGGAGCTGCTGCGCCTGGGCAACAGCTACCTGGACGTGCACGAGCTGCGCGCCCGCGCGCTGGTCTGGACGGACGACCTGGCCCGGGCGAGCGGCGAGAGCGTGTACGTGGGGGTGCTGCACAAGAGCGGGGTGCTGATCATGCACCACGTGTTCCGGCCGGACGACAGCCGTCAAGTGCTGGAGGTGGGGGCGATGCAGCCGCTGCACTCCACGGCGCTGGGCAAGGTCCTGTCGGCCTACGACCCCGTGGCGCACACGGAGGCCGTGGAGGCGGAGCGGGAGGCGTTCACCCCCCGTACGGTCACGGACGCCGCGGGTTTCGAGGAGGTCCTGGACCTGACGCGGGCGCGGGGCTGGGCCGCGGACGTCGAGGAGACCTGGGAGGGCATCGCCTCGGTGGCGGCGCCGATCCACGACCGGCGGCGGATGCCCGTGGGCGCCGTCGCGGTGGCGGGGGCCGTGGAGCGGGTCTGCGGGGACTCCGGGGAGCCCCGGGCGGCGCTCGTGGCCTCCGTACGGGACTGCGCGCGGTCGGTTTCGCGCGACCTCGGGGCGGGCCGGTTCTGAGCTTGACCTGATCCACCCGATCCACCCAGCGGCCACCCTGTGGGCCGTTTGGGTGGATTTTGTCTTTTACCGATCATCCATTGGCTGATTTTGGCTGATCGTACCTAGTGGTAACGATCCGGTTCTTTGACCTGGCCAGCCCTTGACGCGTTCTTCACCCAGGCGGAAAACTGCCGTTCATCGGTCGGCATTGTCGAACACCTACCGGCAATACGCGTTAGGCTATGGCGAGGCCAAGGACCGGTGCAGCACTCACCGAGTGCGTGGACCACCGGAGGGACCCGGTGTCCGCCCACCCCTGGACGTAAGACAAAGGAGTCGCGGGTGTCCAGCTCCGACATCTTCATCGGCGAGACCATAGGTACCGCCCTGCTCACTCTGCTCGGTGGTGGCGTCTGCGCCGCCGTCACCCTCAAGAGCTCCAAGGCCCGCAACGCGGGCTGGCTCGCGATCACCTTCGGCTGGGGTTTCGCCGTCCTGATCGCCGCCTACGTCTCCGCACCGCTCTCCGGCGCGCACCTCAACCCGGCGGTCACCGTCGGCATCGCCGTCAAGACCGGCGAGTGGGGCGACGTCCCGGTCTACCTCGCCGGCCAGCTCCTCGGCGCCATGATCGGCGCGGTCCTGATGTGGATCACGTACTACGGCCAGTTCCTCGTGCACCTGTCCGACCCGGAGCACATCCGCGACGCCAAGCTCGGTCCCGAGGACCCGCACCCGCACGACACGGCCGGTCCGGTGCTCGGCATCTTCTCCACGGGCCCCGAGATCCGTAATGTCGTGCAGAACCTCGCGACCGAGATCATCGGTACCGCCGTCCTGGTTCTGGCCATCCTGACCCAGGGCCTCCAGGACGACGGCAAGGGGCTCGGTGTCATCGGCGTCCTGATCACCTCGTTCGTGGTCGTCGGCATCGGCCTCTCGCTGGGCGGTCCGACCGGCTACGCCATCAACCCGGTGCGCGACCTCGGTCCGCGCATCGTCCACGCCCTGCTCCCGCTGCCCAACAAGGGCGGTTCGGACTGGGGGTACTCCTGGATCCCGGTCGTCGGCCCGCTCGTCGGTGCCGCCCTCGCCGGTGGTCTGTACAACATCGCGTTCGCCTGATCAGCATCGGCAAGATCGCAAGATCCGCACCGCCCTCCTGATTCCGCCAACCCTTCAGATCTGCCAGGAGCAGCCACCATGACCAGCAGCACCGGCCCCTTCATCGCCGCGATCGACCAGGGCACCACCTCCTCCCGCTGCATCGTCTTCGACCGCGACGGCCGCATCGTCGCCGTCGACCAGAAGGAGCACGAGCAGATCTTCCCGAAGCCGGGCTGGGTCGAGCACGACGCCACCGAGATCTGGACCAACGTCCAGGAGGTCGTCGCCGGAGCCATCGCCAAGGCGGAGATCACCGCCGCCGACGTCAAGGCGGTCGGCATCACCAACCAGCGCGAGACCACCGTCCTGTGGGACCGGCACACCGGCGAGCCGGTGCACAACGCGCTGGTCTGGCAGGACACCCGCACCGACTCCCTCTGCAAGGAGCTCGGCCGCAACGTGGGCCAGGACCGCTTCCGCCGCGAGACGGGCCTCCCGCTGGCGAGCTACTTCGCGGGTCCGAAGGTCCGCTGGCTGCTCGACAACGTCGAGGGCCTGCGCGAGCGCGCCGAGGCCGGCGACATCCTCTTCGGCACGATGGACTCGTGGGTCATCTGGAACCTCACGGGCGGCGCCGAGGGCGGTGCGCACGTCACCGACGTCACCAACGCCTCGCGCACCATGCTGATGAACCTGCACACCCTGGCCTGGGACGACAAGATCGCCGAGTCCATGGGCGTCCCGCTCAACGTCCTCCCGGAGATCAAGTCCTCCGCCGAGGTCTACGGCCACGTCAAGGAGGGCGTCCTCGCCGGCGTCCCGGTCGCCTCGGCGCTCGGTGACCAGCAGGCCGCGCTGTTCGGCCAGACCTGTTTCGCCGAGGGCGAGGCCAAGTCCACGTACGGCACCGGCACGTTCATGCTGATGAACACCGGCGACAAGGTCATCAACTCCTACAGCGGCCTGCTGACCACGGTCGGCTACCAGATCGGCGACCAGAAGCCGGTCTACGCCCTGGAGGGCTCCATCGCCGTCACCGGCTCGCTCGTCCAGTGGATGCGCGACCAGATGGGCATGATCAAGACCGCGGCCGAGATCGAGACCCTCGCGCTCTCGGTCGAGGACAACGGCGGCGCGTACTTCGTGCCGGCCTTCTCCGGCCTGTTCGCCCCGTACTGGCGCTCCGACGCCCGCGGTGTGATCGCCGGCCTGACCCGGTACGTCACCAAGGCGCACATCGCCCGTGCCGTCCTGGAGGCCACCGCCTGGCAGACCCGCGAGATCACCGACGCCATGACCAAGGACTCGGGCGTCGAGCTCGCGGCCCTCAAGGTCGACGGCGGCATGACCTCCAACAACCTGCTGATGCAGACCCTCTCCGACTTCGTGGACGCCCCCGTGGTCCGTCCCATGGTCGCGGAGACCACCTGCCTCGGCGCCGCCTACGCCGCCGGCCTGGCCGTCGGCTTCTGGCCCGACACCGACGCCCTGCGCGCCAACTGGCGCCGCGCGGCCGAGTGGACCCCGCGCATGCCCGCCGAGCAGCGGGACCGCGAGTACAAGAGCTGGCTCAAGGCCGTGGAGCGGTCCATGGGCTGGGTCGACGACGAAGACGCCAGCTGACCGCACCAGCTGAGTCAATCGACGAGGAGCTGAAAGAGATATGAGCACCCTGCAGAGCGTTCCCGCCCTGGGTACGCACCCGACCGCCGGTTCGAACCCGAGCCGCGCCGAAACCCGTGAGCAGCTGTCGAAGGCCACCTACGACCTGCTCGTCATCGGCGGTGGCATCCTGGGCACCTCGGTGGCCTGGCACGCCGCGCAGTCGGGTCTGCGGGTCGCCATGGTGGACGCCGGCGACTTCGCCGGCGCCACCTCGTCCGCCTCCTCCAAGCTCGTCCACGGCGGTCTGCGCTACCTGCAGACCGGCGCGGTCAAGCTGGTCGCCGAGAACCACCACGAGCGCCGGGTGCTGGCCAAGGACGTGGCCCCGCACCTGGTCAACCCGCTGACCTTCTACCTGCCCGTGTACAAGGGCGGTCCGGTCGGCGCGGCGAAGCTGGGCGCGGGCGTGTTCGCGTACTCGGCGCTCTCGGCCTTCGGCGACGGGATCGGCAAGGTCATCTCGCCGGCCCGCGCCGTCGCCGACAACCCCGGTCTGAAGACGGACAACCTGAAGGCCGTCGCGGTCTACTACGACCACCAGATGAACGACTCCCGCGTCGCCGTCATGACGGTCCGCGCGGCCGTCGAGTCCGGCGCGGTCGTCCTGAACCACGCCGAGGTCACCGGCCTGCGCATGACGCGCGGCCGGGTCTCCGGCGCCGAGCTCAAGGACCGCCTCGACGGCACCGAGTTCGGGGTCGACGCGCGCGTCGTGCTCAACGCCACCGGCCCGTGGGTGGACCACCTGCGGCGCATGGAAGACAAGCACGCGATGCCGTCGATCCGCCTGTCCAAGGGCGCGCACATCGTCATGAAGCGCAAGTCGCCGTGGAAGGCCGCCATGGCCACCCCGATCGACAAGTACCGCATCACCTTCGCCCTCCCGTGGGAGGACCAGCTGCTCCTCGGTACGACCGACGAGGTCTACGAGGGCGACCCGGCGGACGTGCGCGCCACCGAGTCGGACATCCAGCAGATCCTCGACGAGGCGGCCTTCTCCGTGAAGGACGCCGACCTCGACCGCTCCCTGATGACGTACGCCTTCGCCGGCCTGCGGGTGCTGCCCGGCGGCCCCGGCGGCGTCGAGAAGGCCAAGCGCGAGACGGTGGTCTCCGAGGGCGCGGGCGGCATGCTGTCGGTGGCCGGCGGCAAGTGGACCACGTACCGGCACATCGGCCGCGTGGTCATGGACAAGCTGGCCAAGCTCCCCGGCAGCCCGCTCACCGAGGACATGGAGCCGGTGAAGTCGCTGGTGCGCCGCATCGCGCTGCCCGGCGTCGCCAACCCGAACGCGGTCGCGCACCGGCTCCTGGTGGACCGTGAGCCCGGCACCCGGATGGACCCGCTGACCGCCCGTCACCTGGCCTCGCACTACGGCTCGCTGGCCTTCGACATCGCCCGTCTGGCGAACGAGGACCCGGAGCTGGCCGAGCGGATCCACCCGGACGGTCCGGAGATCTGGGCGCAGGTCGCCTATGCCCGTGACAACGAGTGGGCCGAGACGGTCGACGACGTGCTGCGCCGCCGTACCACGGTGACGGTCCGCGGCCTGGACGACGAGGCCGTACGGGCCCGGGTCGAGGAGATGCTGGGCCGCAAGGCATAGCTGTCCCGCAGGTGGGGAAGAGGGGCGGTTCCGAGGGGAACCGCCCCTCTGTCGTGGGCTGTGGCCGGTGCCTCATCAAGGCTTAGGCTGGCCCACGTACACAAGGGAACTTCGGAAGGAGACCTGGGTGATCGAGCTTGAGGGCGTGCCCGAGCTGATCGACCCGGTCATGGTGGCCGCGTTCGAGGGCTGGAACGACGCGGGTGACGCCGCCTCCGGTGCGGTGGCGCACCTGGACCGGGAGTGGAAGGGCGAGGTCTTCGCGGCGCTGGACGCCGAGGACTACTACGACTTCCAGGTCAACCGGCCGACGGTGTGGCTGGACAACGGGGTAAGGAAGATCACCTGGCCCACGACGCGGCTGTCGGTGGTCCGGATCGGCGGCGCGAAGCCGCGGGACCTGGTGCTGGTGCGGGGCATCGAACCGTCCATGCGGTGGCGGTCGTTCTGCGAGGAGATCCTCGGCTTCGCCGTCGAGCTGGGCGTGGAGATGGTGGTCATCCTGGGCGCGCTGCTCGGGGACACCCCGCACACCCGGCCGGTTCCGGTGAGCGGGGTGACCTCGGACGCGGACCTGGCGCGGACGATGGACCTGGAGGAGACCAAGTACGAGGGTCCGACCGGGATCGTGGGCGTCCTTCAGGAGGCCTGCACCCATGCCGGGATGCCGGCGGTGTCGCTGTGGGCGGCGGTGCCGCACTACGTGTCGCAGCCGCCGAACCCGAAGGCGACGCTGGCGCTGCTGAACCGGCTGGAGGACCTGATCGACATCCGGATCCCGCTGGGCGAACTCCCGGAGGACGCGCGGGCCTGGCAGCTGGGCGTGGACCAACTGGCCGCCGAGGACAGCGAGGTGGCGGAGTACGTCCAGACGCTGGAGGAGGCGCGGGACACCGCCGACCTGCCGGAGGCCTCGGGGGACGCGATCGCGCGGGAGTTCGAGCGGTACCTGAGGCGACGGGATCCGTCGGCGGGTCCGGAGACGGCCGGCGACACGGGCTCCTACTTCCGCGACCTGTCGGGCGGCCCCCGGCCCCCGGCGAAACCGAAGCCGGACGGCCCGGCGGACCAGGACGGCCCCTCCGGACCGGACGCCACCGGCGAGGGAGATGAAGGCGGGGACGGAGACGCCGAAGGGGCCTGACGGCCCCGGCCGTCCGGGTGTCGGTACGCCCTGCTCGCGGCGGCGCCGGAGCCGGCGTACGTGGGCACGGACGAGCTGGTGCCGGTCCCCTGCGTGCTCCACCCGGAGCAGGTCCGCGAATATCCGGCCGCGCACGATCTGGACCGTGACCGTCGTGCAGTGATCCGGCGCCGCCGTGGGCGGCGGTACGGAAGGAGCGCGCCCCCCGGCACCGGGCCGGGGGGCGCGCTCCTCGCGTACTGCTCCGGTGCTAGAGGGCCACGCCCAGGAGGGCGTCGACCGTGCGGGAGACCAGGCCCGGGGCGGACTCGTCGTCGCCGTCCGAGGCGTTCTGCGCGTCCGCCCACCGGTCCACGGCCGCGAGCGCGGCCGGGGCGTCCAGGTCCTTCGACAGGGCCTCGCGGACCTCCTCGACGAGGGCGTCCGCCGGCAGGCCGTCCGGCCGGGAGACCGCCGCGCGCCACCGCTCCAGCCGGGCCACGGCCTCGGCGAGGACCTCGTCCGTCCACTCCCAGTCGGCCCGGTAGTGGTGTGCGAGGAGGGCCAGCCGGATGGCGGCCGGGTCGACGCCGGCCCGGCGCAGCGCCGAGACGAAGACCAGGTTGCCCTTGGACTTGGACATCTTCTCGCCGTGCAGCGCGACCATGCCCGCGTGGACGTAGGCCTTGGCCATCGGGAACTCGCCCGTCAGGGCCTGCGCGTGCGAGGCGCCCATCTCGTGGTGCGGGAAGGCCAGGTCGGAGCCGCCGCCCTGGATGTCGAAGCCCATGCCCAGGTGGTCCAGGGCGATGGCGACGCACTCAATGTGCCAGCCGGGGCGGCCGCGGCCCAGGGAGCCGCCGTCCCAGCTCGGCTCGCCGGGCCGTGCGGCCATCCACAGCATCGGGTCGAGGGGGTTCTTCTTGCCCGGACGGTCCGGGTCCCCGCCCCGCTCGGCGGACAGCAGCCGCATCGCCCGGGCGTCGAGGTTCGAGACCCCGCCGAAGTGCGGATCGGACTCCACGGAGAAGTAGACGTCCCCGTCGAGCTCGTAGGCGGCACCCGCGTCGCGCAGCCGCTCGACCAGCGGCACGATGCCGGGTATGGCCTCGACGGCGCCGATGTAGTTCCGCGGGGGCAGCATCCGCAGGGCGGTCATGTCCTCGCGGAAGAGGGCGGTCTCGCGTTCCGCGAGCTCGGTCCAGTCGTGGCCGTCGCGCAGCGCCCGCTCCAGGAGCGGGTCGTCCACGTCCGTGACGTTCTGGACGTAGTGAACCTGCCGCTTGTTGTCGAGCCACACGCGCTGCACGAGGTCGAACGCGTTGTAGGTCGCCGCGTGACCGATGTGGGTCGCGTCGTACGGGGTGATCCCGCAGACGTAGATACGGGCGACGGGACCGGGGTCGAGGGTGATCGTCCCTTGGGTCGCGGTGTCGTGGATCTGGAGGTCGCGGCCCTTGCCGGGCAGGGCGGGGACCTCAGAAGCGGGCCAGGCATGCATGCATCGAGCCTAACCGGACGAGTGTTCCGGAAACGAACCGGAGCAGCACTGTTGGCTTGATCGGCCGTCTTGCGGTCCGGCCGGTTCTGTGCGTCGCGGGCCGTGGCAGCTCAGACGGGTGGCCAGGGGATCGCCGGCCACTGTCCGGAGGGCTTCGGGTGCGTCCCGTTGCGCAGCAGCAGGGCCACACGGGCCCGTACGGCGCCCAGCTCGACCGGGGTGATCAGTTCGGCCAGCCGGGTGGCCAGCGGGCCCCCCTCGGCGAGCTGGGCCTCCAGGGAGCCCAGCACCCGCCGGGCCTCGTCGGTGAGCGGCTCCCCCGCCCAGCCCCACAGCAGGGTGCGCAGCTTGTCCTCGGCATGGAAGGTCACGCCGTGGTCGATGCCGTAGAGCCGGCCGTCGGGGGCGGGCAGCAGGTGGCCGCCCTTGCGGTCGCCGTTGTTGATCACCGCGTCGAGTACGGCGAGGCGCCGCAGCCGCGGGTCGTCGGCGTGCACCAGCAGGGCGGTGCGGCCCTCCCCCACCTCGGCGAAGGCGACCGGCTTCCAGCCCTCCCCCGCCTCCTCGCCCTCGACGAGCGCGAGGAGCCCGGCCTCCGGCGATTCTCCGGCGTCGATCCAGTGCTGGACCATTCCCTCCCCGTACGGGCCGTCGCGCAGGACCGTCGCGGGGACGAGCCCCCACCCGGTCGCCTCGGAGACCAGGTACGCGGCGCGCTCGCGGCGGGCGAGGTTGCCGTCGGGGAAGTCCCACAGCGGGCGCTCGCCCTTGACCGGCTTGTAGACGCAGTCCGCGCTCGCGCCCTCGTGGGCCACCGTGCACAGCAGTACGGCGTTGGAGGCCTCGGCGATACGGCCGCGGACGGTGAGCTCACCGCGGGTGAGCAGTTCCTCGATCGGGGTCTCGGCGCTCACACCTGGCGCCGGTACCCGTTCTGGCGCGGGCACACGTGTCCCTCGGGGTCGAGCGGCAGACTGCACAGGGGGCACGGGGGGCGGCCCGCGTTGACCACGTCCAGGGCCCGCTTGGCGAAGGCGCGGGCCTGGGCGCCGGAGAGGCGCACGCGCAGCATCGGCGGGCCGTTCTCCTCGTCCTGCAGGAGCCGCTCCTCGGCCTCGGCGAGGTCCTCGTCGGAGTCGGCGTCGAGTTCGACGAGGGCCTGGGCCTCGACGATCATCCGCTGCTCCTCGCCGTCCCAGGCGAGCGCCATGGTGCCGACGCGGAACTCCTCCTCGACGGGGACGTCGAGGGGGGCGGTGTCCGCCGCCTCGGTGGAGGCGACGGCGGGGACGGGCGCGTTGCCGCCGGTGCGCCGGACGACCTCGTCGAGCAGCTCGTCCATCCGCTCGGCCAGTGCAGCGACCTGGGTCTTCTCCAGGGACACGCTGGTGACCCGGGCTCCCGCGGAGGCCTGGAGGAAGAACGTACGGCGTCCAGGCAGACCGACCGTACCGGCCACGAAGCGGTCCGGCGGGTCGTAAAGGAACACCTGACGGGGCACGACCGGTCTCCAAGTCTGAGGCAGGGCAGGGCTGCGCCGGTGTGGGGGCGCCATGCCACCCTACTGCGCCGTTCGATCAGGCCGCGCCCGCGCCGCCGCCCACGACGGCGTTCCCGCCGTCCTCGGTCGTGGTGTCGGGGGACGGGGCGGTGCGCGGGACGAGGGGCGAGAGGTCCCCGGTGTCGCCGAGGCGCAGCAGGAAGGGCCTGGTGGGGGTGTAGCGGATCGCGGTGACCGAGCAGGGGTCGACGTGGATCCGCTGGAAGAGGTCGAGGTGCATGCCGAGGGCGTCGGCGACGAGGGACTTGATGATGTCGCCGTGGGAGCACATGAGGTAGACGGCGTCGGTGCCGTGCTCCTCGTCGATCCGGGCGTTCCACTCGCGTACGGCGTCCACGGCGCGCGCCTGCATGGCGCGCATGGACTCGCCGCCGGGGAAGGCGGCGGCCGAGGGGTGCTGCTGGACGATCTTCATGAGGGGTTCGTCGGCGAGTTCGGAGAGTTTGCGGCCGGACCAGTCGCCGTAGTGGCATTCGCCGATGCGCTCGTCGGTGTGCAGGGGCAGTGCGGGGCGGGCGGCGAGCAGCGGGGCGAGGGTTTCGCGGCAGCGCTGGAGGGGGCTGGTGACGGCGGCCACGAGGGGCACGGCGTCGAGCCGCCCGGGAAGCGCGGCGGCCTGGGCGGCGCCGTGGTCGTCGAGGTTCACCCCCGGGGTCCATCCGGCGAGCACGCCCGCGGTGTTGGCGGTGGACCGCCCGTGTCGTACGAGGATCAGCATGGCCATGGGGGAAGCCTATGCCGTGCCGCCGTTGTGCGGGCGGGCTCCGGCCGGGGCAGAATGCCCGGCGTGATTGTCGACTGCGCGATGTACCGGAACGGCCGCCGCTCCACGGCACCGGAGGACTTCTCCGATGCCCTCGACGAGGCGCGGGCCTCGGGTGACGCGTTCGTGTGGGTGGGCATGCACGAGCCGACGGCCGACGAATTCGATCATGTGAGCCGGGAGTTCGGGCTGCACGCGCTGGCGGTGGAGGACGCGCTGACCGCGCACCAGCGGCCGAAGCTGGAGGTCTACGACGACTCGCTGTTCGTGGTCCTCAAGCCGGTGCTCTACGACGACGACACGGACACGGTGACCACCGGCGAGCTGATGGTCTTCATAGGCGACTCGTTCGTGGTCACCGTCCGGCACGGCGAGGGGGCCGCGCTGGCGGCCGTGCGGCACCGGCTCGAACAGGAGCCGGAGGTGCTGCGGCACGGGCCGACCGCCGTGCTGTACGCCGTGTCCGACGCGGTGGTGGACCACTACATCGAGGTGGCGGCCGAGCTCCAGGCCGACCTGGAGGAGCTGGAGGCGGAGGTGTTCGCCCCGAACGCCTCGGACTCCAAGAACACCGCCGCGCGGATCTACGGCTTCAAGCGGCAGGTGCTGGAGTTCCGCCGGGCGACGAGCCCGCTGCTGCAGCCGATGGACCGGCTCGCCTTCGGGCAGGTGCCGTTCGTGCACGAGCACTCCCAGCCCTTCTTCCGTGACGTCGCCGACCACCTGACGAAGGCCAACGAGTACATCGAGGGCCTGGACCGGCTGCTGTCGGACGCGCTGGCCGCCCACCTGGCGCAGATGGGCGTCCGGCAGAACGACGACATGCGCAAGATCTCCGCCTGGGCCGCCATGGCCGCCGTCCCGACGATGGTCGCGGGGATCTACGGGATGAACTTCGAGCACATGCCGGAGCTGCGGCAGAGCTGGGGCTATCCGGCGGTGCTGGCGCTGATGGCGGCTCTGTGCGCGGGCCTGCACCGGATGTTCAAACGGCGCGGCTGGCTGTAGCGGCGGGGCCGGCGGCCGGCTGTAGCGGCGGGCGAGGCCGGCGGGAGAGGGCCTACGCGTGGCCGTGCGCGGTGGCGGGTGCGCCGCCCAGCGGGTCGCGCCGCTCCGGAGGGCGCAGGCCGACCATCCGGTGCCAGCCGCCGAAGCGCTCGTACGCGTACATCCCGCGGATGCCGGCGGCCAGGGCGGCGGCCTTGGGCGCGGGCCAGCGGAGCAGCCGGCCCATGTGGGCCATGACGGCGAGGCTGACGTCCCGGTGGACGGCGATCTCGGCGAGCGCGCTCTCGCGCAGCACCCGCTGGATGGTCCGGCCGTGGCCGGCGCGGGCGAGACGCAGCAGTTCCTCGTGGCAGTAGGCGAGGTGGTTGTCCTCGTCGCCGCTGATCTGGCGGACGGCTTTGCCGATCTCGGGGTGGTCGCCGAAGTGGTTCACCAGCAGGACCATCTGCTCGGAGGCGCGCTGTTCGGTGACGCGGCTGTGCGCGAGGTAGACGACGATGTCCCGTTCGGTCAGCGCTTCCTCGCGGCGCAGCTTGTCGTGCGCGAGGCCGATGCCGCGGCGCTCCAGCAGCATCGTGTAGTCGGTCTCGGGCGGTACGGGGACGGGGGCCAGGCCGCGGTTGCGCAGCAGGGCCCGGAAGATCCGGCCGTGTTTGTCCTCGTCCGCGCCGTGCCGGGTGATCTTGGGTGCGAGGTCGCGCATGCCGTCGGGGACGAGGGCGGCGATCCTGGCGTTCTCCCAGCCGCCCTGGGACTCCCCGCTGGCGGCGATGGAGCAGAACAGCTGGAAGGAGTCGTCGTGGCCGACGATCTCCTGGAACAGGCTGCGGGCAGAGAGCATGGAACGAGTCAAATGCGGATCTGCCGGGCGGGCAACCGAGGGCTCGCCCGACTCGGCCGAATGAACGAGCCGCGCGGCCGGGCCCCGGGGCGTAACCCCGTGGCCCGGCCGCGCGTTGTTGGCTGTGTCGGCCGTGGCGGGGAAGACCCCCCGAGCCCCCACCACGGCCGCAGACCTCGATCCGGACGCCGCCCCGCACCGCTCCCCGTGCGCCGGGCGGCGTCCGCGTTTCAGGACAGGCCGGCCAGCTCCAGGGCCCGGGTGCCGGCGCGCAGGGCGGCGAGGCGCTCGTCCAGGGTGAAGCCGGCGGGGGCGAGCGTCAGGGTGGTGACCCCGGCGTCGGCGTAGGCGCGCATCCCGTCCGCGATCCGCTCGACGGAGCCGAGCAGGGTGGTCGAGTCGATCAGCGAGTGCGGCACGGCGGCCGCCGCGCCGTCCTTGTCGCCGCCCAGGTACTTGGCCTGGATCTCGGCGGCCTCCTTCTCGTACCCCATGCGCTGGGCGAGCTGGTTGTAGAAGTTCTGCTTGGGGCTGCCCATGCCGCCGACGTACAGGGCGGTGTAGGGGCGGAACACGTCCGCGAGGGCGTTCACGTCCTCGCCGAGGGCCAGCGGGACGGTCGGGCAGACGTCGAAGCCGTCCATCGTCAGTCCGGCCTTCTCACGGCCGGCGCGGATGTGCCGCAGGGCCGTCTCCTCCAGGTGCTCGGCGGCCGGGAAGATCAGCAGGGCGCCGTCGGCGATCTCGCCGGTCTGCTCCAGGTTCTTGGGCCCGATGGCGGCGATGTAGAGAGGGATGTGCTCGCGCTCGGGGTGCACGGTCAGCTTGAGCGGCTTGCCGGGGCCGCCGGGCAGCGGGAGGGTCCAGTGCGCGCCGTCGTAGGAGAGGCGCTCGCGGCTCATCGCCTTGCGGACGATCTCCACGTACTCCCGGGTCCGGGCGAGGGGCTTGTCGAACTTCACCCCGTACCAGCCCTCGGAGACCTGCGGGCCGGAGACGCCGAGGCCGAGCCGGAACCGGCCCTTGGTCAGGGAGTCCAGGGTGGCGGCCGTCATCGCCGTCATCGCGGGCTGACGGGCCGGGATCTGGAAGATGGCCGAGCCGACGTCGATCCGCTCCGTCTGGGCGGCCACCCAGGCGAGCACGGTGGCCGCGTCGGAACCATAGGCCTCGGCCGCCCAGCAGACGTCGTAGCCGAGGCGGTCCGCCTCCTGCGCGACGGCGAGGTTGTCGGCGTCCATGCCCGCGCCCCAGTAGCCGAGGTTGATGCCGAGCCGCATGTGTCGTCCCCTTACGATGTGCCGCTTTACCGATCAGTAACGTGGGTCTGCGGGGGACTGTAGCGCGCCCGGCCGCCGTGCGGCAGTGCCCCAGTAGTCTCAGCGCTCATGGAGCAGAGGCATCTCGGCCGCACCGGACTGCGCGTCTCCCGGATCGGCCTCGGCACCCTGACCTGGGGCCGTGACACCGGCGAGGAAGCCGCCGCCGAGCAGTTGAGGACGTTCTGGGAGGCGGGCGGCACGCTCGTCGACACGGCCGACGTGTACGGCGGCGGAGAGGCGGAGTACCTCCTCGGGCAGCTGGTGGGCTCCCTCGTGCCGCGCCGGGACCTGGTCATCGCGACCAAGGCGGGCAGCGTGCCCGACCCGGACCGGCGGTTCGACGGCTCGCGCGGACACCTGCTGGCCGCCCTGGACGACTCCCTGGACCGCCTCGGCACCGATTACGTCGACCTGTGGCAGGTGCACGCTTTCGACCCGGCGACCCCGCTGGAGGAGACCCTCCAGGCGCTCGACCTGGCCGTCGGCAGCGGCCGGGCCCGCTACGCCGGGATCTCCAACTTCAGCGGCTGGCAACTGGCGAAGGCGGCGACCTGGCAGCTGGCCGCACCCGGGACCCGGACCCGGCTCGCGTCGACGCAGATGGAGTACTCGCTCCTGCAGCGGGGCGTGGAGCGGGAGGTGCTCCCGGCCGCGCTGGACCTCGGTGTCGGCCTGCTGCCCTCCTCCCCGCTGGGCCGGGGGGTGCTGACGGGCAAGTACCGGGACGGGACCCCGGCCGGCTCCCGGGGCGCCTCCCAGTCGCTGGGCGCCTTCGTGGAGCCGTACCTGGACGAGGCCGCCGGGCGGATCGTGGACGCGGTGGTGACCGCCGCGCAGGGCCTGGCCGTCACCCCGCTCCAGGTGGCGCTGGCCTGGGTCCGGGACCGGCCGGGGGTGGTCGCCCCGATCGTCGGCGCGCGGACGTCCGCCCAGCTCGGGGCGGCGCTGTCGGTGGAGACCCTTACGCTTCCGGAGGAGATCTGCCGGGCTCTGGACGACGTGTCGGCGCCCGTGCACCGCTACCCCGACCAGGACTGGAGCACGCTGTGAGTACGGACCCCGAGGCCACCGGCCCCGCCACCGCGGAGGACCCGGAAGAGGCCGCCACCCCGGAGGCGACCCCCGGCCTCGGCGAAACCCCCGCCGAGGGGGGCCACCACCCCGCACCCCCGACCACCGATGCCGACGGCGACGGCGACGGCGAACCCCCGACCGACGGACCGGACGCCGGCGGCGACGAGACCCCGGCCGACGAACCCGCGGGCGACGCCGAGGCCCCGGCCGACGGGGGCGCGGACGCGGACGGCGTCGAGATCCCGGCCGGGGAGTCCGGTTCCGGTTCCTCCGGTCCCTCCGAGGCGGCCGACCCCTCCGCCGAGGGGGACGAGGCCCCGGCGGGCGCGGCCGCCACCGGGGACGGCGCCGCCGAAGCCCCCGGCGCGGAGCCGGCCGGGCTCACCGAGGCGCAGGCCGAGCTGGCCGCGCAGAAGATCGAGCGGGAGCGCATCGCACGCCGCAAGGCGGAACGCGAGGCCCCCGTGGACGCCGGCGCCAAGCTCAGCGGCAAGGCCGCCGACCTGCTGGCCGCCGTACGGGCCGTGGAGAGCGGCGCCAAGCCCTCCGCCGTCTTCTTCGACGACGCGCCCGCCGCCCCCCGCCGGGCGGCCCCCGCTCCCCCGCAGCCCCGCCCCGCCACGGCCCCCGCCGCCGCGCCCGCCCCCACCACCGAGGAGATCGGCGCGGTGCGCGCCGTACTGACCCGCGGCGGGGCCCCCGAGGGCCTCGCCGGGGCCGCCGCCGAGGCCCTCGGAGAGGGAGCCGCGGACCTGCTCGCCGAGGACCCCTGGCGGCTGCTCGCGGTCCCCGGGGTGCGCCCGGCGCAGGCCGACGGTTTCGCGCAGGCCCTGCTGGGCGCCGCGGCCGGTCCCGCCGACGAGCGCCGGGGCGCGGCCCTGCTGGGCTGGCTCCTGGACCAGGCGGCCCTCAAGGGGCACACCGCGCTGGAGGCCCCGGTCCTGGAGAAGGCCCTGGTCCAGTACGGGGTGCCGGCCCCCGCCGAGGCCCTGGAGGCGGCCATCGGGGAGGGCGCGGTCCTGGTGTTCCACGAACCGCTGGGCGAGCCCGGCCCGCGGGCGGCGGACACCGGCGGCGGCGACGGGGGCGACGGAGGCGACGAGGAGGACGAGCCGCGGCCGGTACGGATCCTCGTGGGCCTGGAGGAACACGCCCTGGCCGAGGAGAGCCTGGCCGACGGCCTGGCCCGGCTGACGGGCACCTTCGGCGGCCTGGCCGACTGGTCCGGGGTGGCCACCGGTCCCGGCGCCGAGCTGGTCCGTGCCGTCGCCGGCCACGGCCTGGTCACCCACACCGGCGGCGAGGCCGCCCGCGCCGAGCCGCTGGCCCTGCTGGCGGCCGCCCGGAAGCTGGGCCTGCGGGCCGCCCTGGCCGCGCACGCCCCCACCGGGGACGCCGTGGGCGTGGCCGGGCTGCTCTCGGGGACCCAGGGCCCCGGACGGGACGCCGACGGCCGCTTCGACCTCGACCTGCTCATCGTGCTGGACGCCCCGCAGCTGGACGTGGAGACGGCCGCCGCCCTGGTGGAGTCGGTGCCCGACGGGGCCCGTCTGGTGCTCTCCGGCGACCCCGGGGTGCTCGGGTCGGCCGGGCCGGGGCGGGTGTTCGCCGACGTGCTGGCCGCCCGCGCCTGTCCCCAGGTGGTGTCCCGGACGCCGGACCCGGGCCCGCTCGGCGAGCTGGTGTCGGGGATCGGTGTCGGGGAGCTGACCCAGGTCGAGGCCCCCGGCAAGGAGATCGTCATCGTCCCGGTGCGCGATGCCGGCGAGGCCGTGCACCGCACCGTGCAGCTGGTCTCCGAATCGGTGCCGCGCGCCTTCGGGATCCCCGCGGACGCCGTGCAGGTCGTCACCCCGGGCCACGGTGGCGCGGCGGGGACCCGGGCGCTGAACGCGGCCCTCAAGGAGCGGCTGAACCCCGGCCCGGGGCGGTTCGGCGGCTTCGATCCCGGTGACCGGGTCGTCCACGTCCCCGCGCCGGGACGGGCCGTGCCGGGCCGGGTGGTGTCGGCCGACGCGCAGGGGCTGCACCTGGACGTGGCGGGCGTACGGGTCGTCGTACCGAAGGAGCGGGTGGAGGCGCAGGTGCGGCACGGCTGGGCGGTGACGGCGCACCAGGCCGTCGGGGCGCGCTGGCCCGCGGTGGTCGTCGTCCTGCCCGGGGACGCGGCACAGGCCCTGTCCCGGGACTGGGTGTACACGGCGTTCGGGCGGGCCGAGCGGCACCTGTCGGTGGTGCACGGCGTGGACCAGGCGCTGCCGCGCGCGGTGGCCGAGGTGCTGCCCAAGCCCCGTACGACCCGTCTGACGGGTCTGCTGCGGGCGCTGACGGCGGATCGGCAGCCGCAGGCGTAGCGGAGGAGGGCCGCGCCCCCGCCCCGCCGAGGACGGCGGGGCGGGGGCGCGGCGCGCCGTGCGCTTGCGACGGCCCGCGGCCGGTGGGCTCAGGCCGGGACCGGGCCCGGGGCCGCGGCCTCCTCTTCCTCGTCGAAGTCCTCGTCCTCGACGTCCTCGTCGAAGACCGAACTGACGTCGAAGCGGTGCACCACGTCCTGGGGATCGGTCTGCCCGAAGGGCGAGTTGAGCCAGTCCCCCGGTTCGGCTACCTCCTCCAGCGCCGCGATCCAGAGGGTGGAGTCGCCTTCCTCCAGGCCGAACTCCTTGTAGCGGGAGGCGATCTCGTCGGGCTCGTACTCCCCGAAGAGCACGCCGAGCGCCCCCGCGGTGCCCGCGTCGTCGACGAGTTCGGCGTCCCGGTCGTGCGCGGCGACGCGCTCGGCCTGGGCGATCAGCCGGGCCGGTTCGACGACGGCGTAGTCGCGGCGGATGAGCACGCTGAAGGCGGCGGGCTCGGCGGGGCCGGTGTACGCGACACCGTCCTCGGGCGTGGGGATCTCGAAGGGGGTGACCTCGTCGTAGCGGTCGTAGAGGAGTTCGTCGTACTCCTCGGCGGCGGCGGCGAGTTCGTTGAAGGCGGCGTAGACGGCCGGGTCCTCGTCCCCGATCCTGCTCTCGACCGCGGCGAGGTGACGGTCGAGAGCGGCCTTGACCGCCTCGGCGGCGGCGCGTACCTCGGCAACAGTGGGCAGAGCGGCATCAGACATAGTGCAGACGCTATCCGTAGCGGGCCGGTGCCCGCACAATAGATGCGATGCCGGAATACGAATTTGTCGACGTGTACGTGCCTCGCGGTACCTCCCGCCAGGAGGCGACCCGCCTGTTGACCGATCATGCGGAATACGGGCACTGGGAGCTGGACCGGATGGCCCTGTACCGGGACGGCAGCCGCCGCGTGCGGTTGCGCCGCCGGATCATCCGTCAGGTCCGCGCGACCTGGTGACGCGGGCCCCCTGAGGGCGGGGCCCGCGTCGCAGTGCCGTCAGGCGGCGTTGCGGGCGCGCCGGTAGAGCACGGCTCCGGCCAGCAGCAGGCCGCCCGCGAGCGGGATTCCGGCGGTCATGACGTCACCCGCGCCGGTGGCGGCGAGTCCGGGCGTCCCGGAACCCGTGCCGGGTCCGGTGGGAGTACCTGGCGTGCCGGGCGTGCCGGGGGTCTGGCCGCCCGGAGTACCGGGATTGCCCGGCGTCTGCCCGCCCGGGGTGCCCGGGTTGCCCGGCGTCTGCCCGCCCGGCGTACCGGGGGTGTGGCCGCCCGGAGTACCGGGGTTCCCGGGCGTCTGCCCGCCCGGGGTACCGGGGTTGCCCGGGGTGTGCCCGCCCGGAGTACCGGGATTGCCGGGGACGTGCCCGCCGGGGGTGCCGGGGTTGCCCGGGGTGTGCCCGCCGGGAGTCCCCGGGGTCCCCGGATGGCCCGGGGTGTGTCCGCCCGGAGTACCGGGGTTGCCCGGGGTGTGTCCGCCCGGGGTGCCCGGGTTGCCGGGGTGGCCCGGCTCGTCGTCGCAGGGCTCGTCGTGCCCGCCGCCCGGGTGACCGGGGTGGCCCTGGTGCTGCGGCGCGCCGGACGTGTTGGCGCAGGTGTTGCCGAAGGCCGGGTTGAGCAGGCCGATCACGGAGATCGTGTTGCCGCAGGCGTTCACCGGTGCGTCCACCGGCGCCTGCACGTTGTTCCCGGACAGCAGGCCCGGTGAGTTCGCGGCGTGTCCGGACGCCCCGGAGTCGGCTTGCGCGTAACCGCCGCCCATCGCGAGGACGCCCCCCGCCGCCGCCATCGTGATCAGCGTCTTCCTCGTGACCTGAACCGGTCGTCGCATCTGTACTCGTCCCCTGGTGTGTACGTGTCGGTCGGCGCACAGGCCGTACAGGCTCCCCCGCCTGCCGCGCCGAAGAGGTGTGGTCCGGGCCGGAAAGCCCGGCGGCCCCGGAGCGCTGGGATGCGCTCCGGGGCCACTACTTCAGGCGCGTCAGGCGTTGACGCAGGTGTTGCCGAAGGCCGGGTTGAGCAGGCCGATCACGGAGATCGTGTTGCCGCAGACGTTCACGGGCACGTGGACCGGAACCTGGACGACGTTGCCGGACAGGACACCGGGGGAGCCGATGGCCGCACCCTGCGCGCCCGCGTCGGCGGCGGCGAGGCCGGCACCCGCGAGAACCAGACCACCGGTGGCAGCCGCAGCGGCGACAACCTTCTTGAGCATTGTTCCTCCTAGTAGGCAAGTGCGGTCCCAGCCGCGGACCGCACCACCTGTAACGAGGAGGGATCACCAGGGCTACGAGCGTATGAGTGCATTCACTCTTCTCAGTGGAATGCGCACACCCGCGCGATTTCGGGCCGTCAGGCGTTGTCGATGAACCGGTCGAGCACCCGCACACCGAACTTCAGCCCGTCGACCGGCACCCGCTCGTCCACCCCGTGGAACATCCCGGCGAAGTCGAGCTCGGGCGGCAGCTGCAGCGGCGCGAAGCCGAAGCAGCGGATGCCGAGGTCGTCGAAGGACTTCGCGTCCGTACCGCCCGAGAGCATGTACGGGACGGCGCGCGCGATCGGGTCCTCGGCCTTCAGGGCGCCCTGCATGGCGTCCACGAGTCGCCCGTCGAAGTCCGTCTCCAGGGCCTTGTCCCCGTGCACGTCCTCCCGCCTGACGCGCGGGCCGAGGATCCGGTCGAGGTCGGCGAAGAACTCGTCCTCGTAGCCCGGCAGGAAGCGGCCGTCGACGTGCGCCGTGGCCTGGCCGGGGATGACGTTCACCTTGTAGCCGGCGCCGAGCATGGTCGGGGCGGCGGAGTTGCGCAGGGTGGCGCCCACCATCTTGGCGATGCCGCCGAGCTTGGCGAGGGTGGCGTCCATGTCGTCGGGGTCGAGCGGGGTTCCGAGGGCGTCCGAGAGTTCGTCGAGGAAGTGCCGTACGGTCTTGGTGACGCGCACCGGCCACTGGTGGCGGCCGAGGCGCCCGACGGCCTCGCACAGCTCGGTGATCGCGTTGTCGTTGTTGGTCATGGAGCCGTGGCCCGCGGTGCCGTCCACCGTGAGCCGCATCCAGTGCATGCCCTTCTGGGCGGTCTCCACGAGGTAGAGCCGCAGGTTCTCGTTCACGGTGAAGGAGAAGCCGCCGACCTCGCCGATCGCCTCGGTGACGCCCTCCAAGAGCCCGGGGTGCTTGTCCACGAGGTGCCGGGCCCCGTACGTGCCGCCCGCCTCCTCGTCCGCCAGGAAGGCCAGCACGATGTCCCTGGGGGGCTTGCGGCCGCTGCGCATGCGGTCGCGGACGACGGCCAGCGTCATCGCGTCCATGTCCTTCATGTCGACCGCGCCGCGGCCCCACACGCACCCGTCGGCGATCTCGCCCGCGAAGGGGTCGTAGGTCCAGTCGGCGGCGTTGGCCGGGACCACGTCGGTGTGCCCGTGGATCAGCAGCGCGGGCCGGGAGGGGTCCTCGCCCTCGATACGGGCGACGGTCGAGGCGCGCCCCTTGTGCGACTCGAAGATCTGCGGCTCCAGCCCGACCTCGGCCAGCTTCTCGGCGACCCACTCGGCCGCCTTGCGCTCGCCCGGTCCCGAGTGGTCCCCGTAGTTGCTGGTGTCGATCCGGATGAGGTCCCGGCAGAGGTCGACGACCTCGTCCTCGCCGGAGACGTTCTTGCCCGTGCCCGATTCGCTCACGCTGCTTCCTCCCACTGATCAGTACCGGCTACGTCCCCATCCTCCCGCTCCGGGCCGCTCCGCCCAAGGGCGTTCCCCGGTCACCGGGGGGTGTGATCGGGGGCCCCGAATGTTTGGTAATGTTTTCCACGTCGGAACGGCCCGCGAGGGACGCGAGACAGACACCTTGTCCGGGTGGCGGAATGGCAGACGCGCTAGCTTGAGGTGCTAGTGCCCTTTATCGGGCGTGGGGGTTCAAGTCCCCCCTCGGACACAAGAGAGAAGGACCCCGCTCCGGCGGGGTCCTTCTTCGTTCTCCGGGTGTTACCAGGCTGCCAGCCGGTCGCCCTCGACGAGCTCCGAGACGAAGCCGTCGGGGCCGGTGGCGGGTGCGCCGAGGACCGTGACGCGGTGCATGACGCGGTCGACGTCGAGGTGGCCGAAGTCGGTCGGGGCGAAGTGGCAGGTGCTCCGGTTGTCCCAGAAGGCGATGCTGCCCGGCTCCCAGCGGAAGCGTACGGTGTACTCGGCGCTGGTCATGTGCTGGAAGAGCAGGTCGAGCAGGTGACGGCTCTCGATCTCGCTGAAGCCGACGATCCTGGTGGTGGAACCGGGGCTGACGAACAGCGCCTTCTCCCCCGTCTCGGGGTGTACGCGGACGACGGGGTGGACGGCGACCTGAGGGTCCTCACAGTAGATCTTGAGGATCTGCCGGTCGCGCTCGTCGGAGTGGCGCAGGTGGACGCCGGTGAAGAAGGCGTGTTCGGCCTGGAGCGTGTCCAGCAGGCCCCGCAGTTGCGGGGAGAGGCCCTCGTAGGCGGCCACGGTGTTGGTCCACTGGGTGTCGCCGCCGAAGTCGGGGGTGGTCTCGGCGCGCAGGATGGACAGGTCGGGCGGGTTCACGGCCTGGGTGAGGTCGCTGTGCCAGCCGGCGATGGGCGAGACCCACTTGCGGCGGTAGTGCTCCTCGAAGTTCTTGCCGTAGCGCTCGACGTCGGCCTTGGCGTCGACGGTGAGGACCTCGGGGAAGCCCTCGGGCGAGACGCCGTGCTTGGTGCCGGGGCGGCGGGTGAGGTCGCCGAAGCGGCGGCCGAAGGCCACGTGCCGGGCGTGGTCGAGCTCCTGGCCGCGGAAGAAGAGGACGCGGTGGGTGAGCACGGCCTGCCGGATCTCGGCGACGGTGGCGTCGTCGAGATCCTCGCGCAGGTCCACTCCGGACACCTCGGCGCCTATGCGCCCGGCGACCTGGCGGACGGAGATCCTGCTGGTTCGCTCGGTCTGGATCACGGTTCGGATCCGCCTCTCGGAAGAAGGGTGGGGAGGGTGGGGAGGGGCGATGCGTGGGAGGGGTGCGGGACCGCCCGCTCCGGCGTCAGCCGAAGTGGACGGTCCACTGCACCCACAGGGGCAGCAGGAGCAGGGACGCCAGGGAGCTCTTGACCACGAGCTCGGCCGACATGGCGACGTCGACGTCGTAGCGCTGCGCGAAGATGAAGAGGTTCTGCGGGGCCGGCATCGCGGCGATCAGGACGAGGTAGCTGAGCCACTCGCCCTCGACGCCGAAGAGGTACCGGCACACGGCCCAGGCGATGAAGGGGAAGGCCGCGCACTTGAAGGCGATGAGCCAGACCTCCTCCAGGGTGGTGCCCCGGATCGTGAGGCCGGCGCCGCCCAGGTGCAGGCCGAGGGCGAACAGCGCCACCGGGGAGGCGCTGTCGCCGACGAACGCGAAGCTGTCCAGGACCGCCTTCGGCAGGTGCACCGACAGCAGGTTGAGCAGGATGCCCGCGTTGCAGGCGAGGACCACGGGCGTCACGAGCGAGGCTCCGACGGCCCGGGCGAGCCGTACGCCGGGACCTCCGGTGGCCGGACGGCCCAGTTCCATGATCGAGATGACCACGAGGGACAGCACGCAGACCTGGAACAGCAGCACGGGGAAGATCGGTGCCGCGTTCCCGAAGAGCATGATGAACACCGGTACGGCGAAGTAGGCGGTGTTCACCTGCACGCCGGCCATGATCCGCAGCGCTACGCCCCGGGGGTCCAGGACCCCCGTCAGCCGGGCCACGAGGCCGATGACGACGACCGCGCAGCCGGCCGCTGCCGCGTAGCCGCCGATCGCCCTCCAGTCGAAGAGGGCGGCCAGGTCGCTCGCGTAGATGTTGCCGAACAGGTAGCACGGGACCGCGAAGAGGAAGGCGTAGTCGGCGAAGACCTTGGAGCTGTCCGCCGGCACCACCTTGCGCCGTGCGAGGAGAACGCCGCAGCCGAAGGCCAGGACCACCGGCAGCAGCTTCTCCAGGGCCGTCAGCGCCCCCATGCGTGCGGCACTTCCACCGGGCTGCGGCCTGCGATCAGGTCGTGGTATCCGGTGATCAGCCGCCCGATCACCTCGTTGCCGCGCAGGTCGTAGTGGTGGTCGTCGATGCGGGCGACGGGGAGGATCTCGCAGGCGGTGCCGCAGATGAACGCGCCGTCCGCCTCGGCGACGAACTCCGGGCCCAGGTCGCCGATCTCGTACGGGATGCCCTCGTGCCCGGCGATCGCCAGGACGCAGGCCCGGGTGATGCCGTCGATGGTGCACCGCGTGGTGGGGGTGTGGAGGGTGCCGCCCCTGGTGAAGAAGATGTGGGCGCCGGTCGCCTCCACGATGTGGCCGCGGTCGTCGAGGAGCATCGCGTCGTCGAAGCCCGCCCGCAGGGCATGGTTCTTGCTGACCGTGCCGATCATGTAGTTGCCGGCGGCCTTGCTCTTGACCGGGGCGTACTGCGGGGAGGGACGCCGGTAGTCGGCGGTGACCAGGGAGATGCCCGTCTGGAGGGCGTCGGCCGCCGCGTAGTAGCCGGCCGGGATCTCCCAGGCGGCCACCGAGGTGTGTACGGAGGTCTTCAGCGCGGCGGTCTGGATGACCTCGGAGCCGCGCCAGGCGTTCATGCGGACGTAGCCCTCGGTGATGCCGGCCGCGGCGACGACGTCGAGGGTCGCCCGGTGGAGCGTCTCGTCGTCGTGTTCGAGGTCGAAGTCGAGGATGCGGGCCGAGGTGCGCAGCCGTGCGATGTGCTCGTGCAGCATGAAGGGGGCGCCGGCGTAAACGCGTACGCCCTCGAAGACGCTGCTGGCGTAGTGCAGGCCGTGGGTGAGCACGTGCAGCGTGGCGTCGGCCCACTCCACGAGGTCGCCGTCGAGCCAGATCTGACCGGTTCGCTGGTCGAAGGGAAGCAAGGGGGACACCTCAGAGTGCAAGGTCGAAGAGCGGGTTCTGGAGGTCGCCGACGAGGGCGACGAAGCGCCGCTGGTGCGGGGTGAGGCTGCGCACGGACACGCCGTGCAGGGCGAGCGGGTTGATCGGGTACATGACCAGGGTGTTGCTGCGGTAGGGAACGGTGGTGACCTCCTCGACGTACTTCGGGTCTATGTCGAAGCGGTTGTCGCCGTACTCGGAGGCGCTGGTGGTGAACTTGTGGGCGCCCTCCCGGTACTTGTACAGCACGAGGTCGCCGCCGTCGGCGTCGTCCTGCGTCTGGCGCATGTAGAAGAGCCCGCCGAAGAGCTTGTGGGGCTTGTCCACGTGGGGGCCGCGGTAGGCGGAGGGGCGGCCGGTGACGGCCGAGTTGATGACGGCGGTGCAGTCCATCAGGATGTCGTGGGTCTCGAAGCCGTCCCGGTTGCGGCGGCCTACGCGCAGGTCGCGCAGCGGGCCGCACTGCTCCTCGGCGTCGGGGAGGTTCGCGAGCAGGTCTTCCCGGAAGAGGTCGAGGAACTCGGCGTAGAACCCGGGCGACGCGTGGTAGGTGACGAAGTCCTTCCACACCCGGGCCATCTCCTCGTCCTGGAGGATGTGCTCGGACATGTAGTTGTAGCGCTCGTTCGAGGTGATCTCCTTGCCGATCCGGGTGCCGATGTATTCGGCGGTCGGCATGGACGCGGACAGCGCATCGTACAGGTCCTGGGGAAGCGCGTCACGGATCACGATGTGCGGGAACGGGTCGCGCCGGATGTCGTCCTTGGTGACTCCGGCCAGCAGGGAGCGGATGGGCGGGACGGACTGCGTCATGTCTCTTCTCCTCGGGTGGGGGTTCGGGCGGGGATCGGTTCGGGCGGGGATCAGGGGGTGAGGTTCCTGACGGACAGCCAGGTCTCCAGCATCAGCAGCGACCACAGGACCTCGGCGGTGTGGGCGCCGGGGCTCTCGGACTGCATGCGGAACAGGTCGTGGACGACGTCCTGGCGGAAGTGGTCCCGGCACCGGGCGCCGGGGCCCAGGAGGGTGTCGCCGATCAGCTCGTGGAGCGCCTCGCCGGGCTTGATCATCGCTGCGACGGGGAGGGTGAAGGGCTGTTTGGGCCGTTCGATGACGCTGCGCGGGATCCAGCGGCGCGCGGCCTCGGAGACCGGTGCCTTGACGGTGTCGCCGACGACCTTCAGTTCCGTGGGCAGGGCGTGCGCGAACCGCGTCACGGCGGGCTGGAGGAAGGGGATCCGGGCCTCCACCGAGTGCGCCATGCTCAGGTGGTCCACGCGGCGCAGGATGTAGTACGGAAACCGTTCCGCCTGGTCGTAGCGGAGCAGCGTCTCCAGTTTGTCGTGGGTCCGCGAGCGGACGCGGCGATCCAGTTCGTCGCCGGCGCGGTCCGCGAAGAAGCCGCCGTCGGCCTCGACGTGGGCGCGGTACTCGGGTGTGTAGAGCCGCCGCAGGGTGCTGGTGCCGACGGCGGCCATGGTGTCCTGGTAGCCGCGGTGCCAGCCGGCGTCGCCGTCGCGGGCGGCCTTGACGAAGCGGGCGTAGCCGCCGAAGAGTTCGTCGGCTCCGTCGCCGGTGAGGGCGACCTTGAACCCGGCGTCGTGGACGGCTTCGAAGAGGGCGAAGGTGCTCAGGCTGTGCGGGGCGTTGTTCGGCTGGTCCAGGTGGCGGACGAAGCGGTCGACCAGGGCGGGGAAGTCCGCCGGGTCGAGCAGGACCTGGTGGTGGCGGGTGCCGCAGTGGCGGGCCACCTCCTCGGCGAAGTGGCGTTCGTCGCTGGGCCAGGTGCCCTTGTAGGCGACGTTGAAGGAGGCCAGGTCGGGGACGAGGCCTGCGGCGATGGCGGTGGTGTAGCTGGAGTCGAGGCCGCCGCTGGTGATGACGCAGACGGGTACGTCCGCGTCGAGCATCCGGGTGAGTTCGTGGCGCAGGATGCCGTCGAGGAGGTCCGCGGCCGCGCCGAGGGTGGGCCCGCCGTCCGGCCAGTCGACCTCGGCGGGCGGGAGCGGGGTGCGGGTGAGGGTGATGCGGCCGTCGGCGAAGCGCAGTGCCGTGCCGGGTTCCATGGTGCGGACGCCGGTGTGGATGGTGCGGGGGCCCCAGACGGCCTTGCCGCCGAGGTAGCGGTCGATGGCGAGGGGGTCGACGGCGTCGGGGAAGTCCGGGAAGCGGGACAGGCCCTGGAGTTCGGAGGCGAAGGAGAGCCGGCGGCCGTCGGCGGAGAGGTGGTAGTAGAGGGACTTCATGCCGGCGTGGTCGTTGAAGAGCTTCAGGCAGGGTTCGCCGCGCAGGTCGACGAGGGCGATCGCGAACATGCCCTCCAGCCGGGAGACGAAGGCGTCGCCGTACCGCTCGTAGAGCGGCAGCAGGACGTCGCCGTCGCAGTCGCCCTCGAAGGTGTGGCCCTGGGCGGCGAGTTCGGCCCGCAGTTCGCGGTGGTTGTAGATCTCGCCGTTGAACACGCAGGTCATGTCGCCGAGGACGAAGGGCTGCCGGCCGTGGCCGATGCCCTGGACGGCGAGCCGGTTGTTGCCGAGCGCCCAGGTTCCGGCGGTGTGGAGGGTCTGCTCGTCGGGGCCGCCCGGGTGCATCGCGCGGGCGACGGCGTGCAGTGCGTCGCGGTCGACGGGATCGCCGCCGAAGTGGCCGTAGATGCGGCACATGCTGTGTGACCTCTGTCTGTGGACTGGCGGGGCGGGCTTACGGGCCGACGGGCGTCAGCCGGGCGCCGACGGGGCTCTGGCGGGCCTCGGGGTGGTGGCGGCCGAGGAACTCGGTGACGATCTCGACCTGTCGCAGGATGTCGTCGAGCTGGCTGAGGCTGGGGCTGACGCCGTGTCCTTCGAGGGCGCTGTTGCCGGTCTTGAGGTAGATCGGGGCGGCCACGCGGACGAACTCGGGTGCCTCGTAGGTGCGTACGAAACCGCCGGACATGCGGGGGTTGTCGACGTGGCAGTCGAGCGGGATGGACACCGCCTGGCGCAGCGCCGCGATCATCGGGAGGGTGAGGTCGCGGACGGGGTTGAAGCTGTCCGCGCCGAGCATCTCCAGCATCTGCGCGGAGGCCGCGTTGCCGTGGCCGCAGTGGGCGGAGACCTTGAGGTGGATGTCCTCGGGCAGGTCACCGGCGGTGCGCAGCCGGTTCAGCACCCACAGCAGGCCCTCGTCGTAGACGACGAAGCCGCGTACGCCGAGTTCGAGGCCGCGTTTGACGTCCTCGACGGCCCGGACGATCTGTTCCTGGCCGCGGAGGCGGTAGCCGATGCGGACGCCTTCGGGGGTCTGGACGCTGCCGCCGGTGTCGTAGCTGGCGCGGGGGCCGACCGACATCAGGATCTCGGCCCCGTACTCCTGGCCGAGGGCGACGTAGTCGGCGATCTCGCGTGCCGTGTGGCGGTACATGCCGCGGGTCTCGGTGATGCGGTTGATCGAGAAGCCGCGGCGGCCGCTCTCCGACAGGAGCGTCTGGGCGGCCTGTACGGAGTTGACGGTGGGCACCTCGATCCTGAAGTGGCAGCCGTCGTCGAAGGTCTTGCCGGAGCCCTCGCCGGCGGAGGGGTCGGCACCCGGCAGTCCGAGGCGGGCGAGCTGGGCCCGGGTCTCGTCGAAGAAGGGCGTGGTGGCCGGCGTGGTGGCCGGCGTGCTCGCCGTCGTCGTGGTCGTCATCTCGTCACCTCGATGCCGAGCAGGTCCGCCGTCCGTCCGACGATCTGCTCAGCGATCCCGATCGATGTCGCGTGGTCGGCGTGGACGACTTGTACCTCGCCGAAGTTCCCGAGGTTGCCGCGGCAGGCGGGCAGCACGTCGCCGTCCGGGAAGCGGACCGTGAGCGCGTGCAGGGCATCCCCGTACTCGGTGGCGGCCCACTCCAGGTCGGGTACCCGGTCCGGGCGGGGGACGGGTTCGGCGGCGCCGAACCAGCGGACGGTCGCGTACCGGTCGAAGGCCGGGGCTACCGGCTCCACCTCCTCGTCGAGGTGGATGCGTACGAGCAGTTCGAAGATGTCCCCGCCGCCGGCGAGCCGGAAGAGGTTCGGCAGGCAGGAGCCCATGATGCGCGGGTTCAGTTCGATGAGCCGGGGGCGGCCGTCGGCGCCGAGCATGATCTCCACGTGGAAGACGCCCAGGCGCAGGTCGAGGGTCGTGACGACGGCTTCGGCGAACTCCATGACGCGGTCGTGGTCGTCCGGGCCGAGGGCGGCGGGGATGGTGGTGCCGGTCTCCAGGGCCTCGTGCCGGTGCCAGGTGGAGCGTTCGCTGACGGCCAGGCGCAGGAAGCGGCCGTGGGAGAGGCCGATCTCGGCGGAGAGGAAGCGGCCGGTCAGGTACTCCTCGACGAGGATGCCCGCCTCGTAGGTGGTGCGGTCGGCCTCGGCGCGGGCCATGACCTCCCGCAGGTGTGCCTCGTCGGCGACGACGTGGGCGCCCTCGCTGGCGGAGCCCCGGGCCGGTTTGACGACGACGGGGTATCCGGTGGCCCCGGCGAACGCGGCCGCCCCGGCGAAGTCGGCGACGACGGCGTGGCGGGTGGCGTCGACTCCGGCGGCGGCGAGGAGCTCGCGGCAGCGGTGCTTGAGCTTGGCGTCCCGGGCTCCCCGGGCGCCGGTGAAGGGGATGCCGATCTCCTCGGCGATCCGGGCGACCGGGACGACGAGGGCGTCGACGGTGGCGACGAAACCGTCGACGGGACGTTCGCGGTGGACGGCGAGGACGAGCTCGCGCAGGGCCTGGTGGTCGGTGTGGTCTTCGAGGACGTGCACGGTGTCGACGAACGCGCCGTAGGGCGAGGCGTCGAAGTCGATGTTCTGGGACTTCTCCATGCGCAGGGAGCGGATGAGGGTCACCTCGTGGCCCAGTCGCCGGGCCGCCTCGAACGCCGGGGCGTTGCCGGTCTTCCAGGTGACGAACAGGACGTGTCTGCGGGTGGGGTGCGGGGGTGTGTGGTCTGTCATCGGGTCGTCTTCCTCGCGAAGCGCTGTCCGATCCGGACGAAACCGGGTACGCGGGTTCCGGGCGTGGGGATGAAGGAGATGGAGCCGGCCAGGATGTTCTTCTGCGACATGGAGCTGAAGCCGCCGGCGCCGGAGAGCACGAGGTCGCCCTCGTCGAGCCGCAGCCAGCTGCCGTCGCCCTGGCGTTCGGAGTACTCGTAGCCGAGGTGCTCGACGCCGCGCAGGACGCGCAGCCGGTAGCCGTCGGAGGCGTACAGGCCCGCGCAGTCGTCGAGGTCCAGGTCGAAGGGGCGGCCGGTGCGGATCAGGCCTTCGCCGGTCAGGGCCCGCAGGAGGTCCTCGTAGAGGCCGAAGGCGGGGTAGGCGTTGGCCAGGAGGAGCAGGAAGCTGCGCTTCTCCGGGAAGATCTGGATGAAGTTGTGGTGGCCGCTGCCGTTGGAGTTGAAGCCGAAGGCGGTCGGTCCGAACATCAGCCAGCCGAGGCCCCAGGCGTGCATGAAGTGGTGGCCGGGGACGTCGATCTGCGGGGTGCGCATCTGTTCGGCGAGGCCGGCGGAGAGCAGCCGCTCCCCGCTCGGGGCCACGCCGTCCCGGAGGGCGAGCAGGGCGATGCTCGCGAGTTCGGGAAGGGTGAGGCAGACGGAGAACGAGCCGGCCGCGTCGTCGGCGACGGTCTGGGGCGGCGGGTCGTGGCGCACGTAGCGCTGCAGCGTCTCGCTCCACAGGTATCCGGCCGAGACGGTGGCACCGTAGTGGCCGTCCTCGGTGAGGGTCTCGGGGATCGCCTCGATGCCGAGCGGGGTGAGCATCAGCTCGTTGACGGCGCGGCGCCAGGGGACGCCGAGGACCTTCTCGATGAGGGCGGCGACGATGGACGTGCCGCAGGCGGAGTAGGCGAAGACCTCGCCGGGCTCGAAAAGCTGTCCGTAGCCGGCGAAGGTGTCGAGGTAGCGGTCGAGGTCCGGGAGGTCGGTGTCGTGCCAGACCTCGTAGGAGTCGTCGATGCCGCTGGTGTGGGACAGGAGCTGGCGCAGCGTCACGTCGACGGTGCGGCCGTCGCTGCGCCGGAACGCCTGCGGGAGCAGGGTGGTGAGGGGTTCGTCGAGGGGGAGCAGGCCGCGGTCGACGAGCCGCAGCGCGGTGAACGCCAGCATCGGCTTGGTGATGCAGGTGACGCGCTGGCGGGAGGTCTCGTCGCGGGGCCTGCCGGTCTCGATGTCGTCGACGCCGTGGTAGGTGAACCGGAGGGTGCCGTCCGCGTAGACGGCGGCGCCGGCTCCGGGGACGCCGTGGCCCCGGCCGGACTCGTGGAGGGTCTCGGCTACGGCGTCCTGCAGCCCGGCGGATCCGATGGCGGCCGTGGCGGCGGGTGCCTGGGCGCGCTTGTGGCGCAGCAGCCGGGCCTGGGACTCCAGGGTGCGGTGTTCGTAGATCTCGGCGACGCGCACGGTGCGGCCGACGGCGTCGCCGAGGCGGGCGGCCAGCAGGTTGGCGAGCAGGGAGTGGCCGCCGATGGAGAAGAAGTCGCGGTCGGCGGCGAGGTGGGCCACGCCGAGGAGGTCGGTCCACACGCCCGCGACGACGGCCTCGTCGGGGTCGTCGGTGGTGAAGCCGCCGTCACCGCCGTCGGTCGCGGTCCAGTCGACGTCCCGGGCGGCGAGCGCCTTGCGGTCGACCTTGCCGTTGGGCAGCTGGGGCAGCCGCTCCTCGACGATGATCTTGGACGGCTGCATGTAGTGCGGGAGCTTGCGGCGCAGGTGATCGCCCATCGCCTGGACGGCGGGGTCCCCGCCCTCCAGGCCCACGTAGCAGACGAGGCGGGTGTCGTCGTCCTTGCGGACCGCGAGGGCGGCGACGTCGCGCAGTCCCACGACCTCCCGCAGGACGGACTCGATCTCGCCGAGCTCGATGCGGAAACCCCGGACCTTGACCTGGTTGTCCCGGCGGCCCATGAAGCGCAGTTCGCCGTCCTCGGTCCAGCGGGCCAGGTCGCCGGTGCGGTACAGGGTGCCGGGCGGCAGGGGCGCGGGGGCGGGGACGAAGGCGGCGGCGGTGCGCCCGGGGTCGTTGATGTATCCGCCGGCCAGACCGTCGCCGCCGAGGTGGAGTTCGCCGACGGCTCCGCGGGGGACCAGCCGGCCGTGGGCGTCGAGGAGGTAGGCGACGGTGTTGTGGACCGGGACGCCGATCGTGGGGCTCTGGGTGACGGGGCCGGTGAAGCACTTCCACGTGGAGTACGTGGTGTCCTCGGAGGGTCCGTACAGGTTGTAGAGCCGTTCGACGGCGGTGGCGGCGAAGGCCGCGTTGACGAGTTCCTTGGCGAGGGGTTCGCCCGCGACGTTCAGCACGGCGGTGGAGGCGGGGACGGCGGACCGCTGCAGGAGCACGTTGAGCGCGCTGGGCACGGTGTTGACCAGGGACGGGCGCAGGGTGTCGTCCTCGGTGAGGGCCAGGACGTTGTCCACGACGACGACGCAGCCGCCGGTGGTCAGCGGGGCCCACAGTTCGAACACCGAGAGGTCGAAGTTGAGCGAGGTCGCGAAGAGCACGCGGGCGAGGTCTTCGGGCCCGTAGGTGTCGCGGGCCCAGGCGAGCAGGGCCACCACGTTGCGGTGGCTGATGACCACGCCCTTGGGCAGGCCGGTCGAGCCGGACGTGTAGATCAGGTGGGTGGTGGCGGCCGGGTCCACGGCGAGGGCCGGCGGATCGGGGAGTTCGGCCGCGGCCTTCTCCCAGAGCTCGCCCCACGCCAGCGCGGTCGTGTCCACGGCGGTCAGCCACGGTGCGGGGCCGCCGCCGGCCGTGTCGTCGTGGACGACGCCGGCCATGTCCGCCGTGGCGGCGATGCCGCTCAGCCGGTCGGCGGGGTAGGCCGGGTCGAGGGGGACGTAGGCGCAGCCCGCCTTGTGGAGGGCGAGCAGCAGGCAGACGGTCCGGTGGGTGCGGGCGACGGAGACGCCGACGCGCGATCCGGGGGTGATGCCGTGGGCCAGCAGGGCGCGGGCGATCCGGTTGGCCTGTTCGTCGAGCTCGCGGTAGGTGAGGGCGACGCCCCGCCACTCCACGGCGGGGGCGTGGGGGGTGCGGGCCGCCTGGGCCTCGACGTGGGTGTGCAGTGCGGTGTCGCGGGGACGGGGCCGGGCGGTGGCGTTGAGGTCCGTGAGCAGGTGGCGGGTCTCCGGCTCCGACAGCAGGGCCAGGTCCGCGACGGGGGCGGCGGGGCGGCGGCAGGCGTCGAGGAGCAGGGTCCGGTAGTTCGCGGCCATCCGGGAGATGAACCCGTCGGCGAACAGGGTGGTGTCGTAGACGAGGGCGAAGCGCACCGCGTCGGGGGCGTGCTCGACCTCCAGCAGGAGGTGCAGGCCGTCCGGGCGGGCGCCCGCTCCGGCTTCCGCCCGGGGGGCCTCGTGGCCGGCGAAGCCCACGCGCAGGCCGGTGCCGAGGGCGGCGTGGACGTCGGGGGTGCCGGGGGCCTCGGCGGCGGGGGCGCCCGGGGTGTCGGCGGCGGGGGTGTCGTCGGCGTCCGGGCGCCCGGTGGCGGCGCGGTACCGGGCGGCGAGGGCGGCGGTCAGCTCCGCGAACGTGACGTCCTCCCCGATCCGGGAGCGGACGGCCACGGGAGGGGCTCCGGCCGGTCCTCCGGAGCGGGCGGTGACGAGGTCGTCCTGGCCGCTGTACCGGTGGATCAGGAGGGTGAACGCCGCGTTGAACAGCTCGGCGGCTTCGAACCCGCGCGCCCCGACGAACTCCGCGAGTGGCTGGAAATCGTCGCCCGTCCAGGAGTACGTCCCCGACAATTCCGTCACCTCGCCGCCCGGGTCCCGGGTCGGGAGCTGGAGTGCCGGAGCCGCCGTCCGCCCCTCTTCGGGACCGGCTGATGCGACGGTATGCAATTCGGCCACCGACGTGATTCCCCTCGTTCGACTGCATTGTTTCGGTCTGCGGGTACGGCGGAATTCACCCCCGGCGCGGTGCGGCCTGCCGGGGAAAAGCTTCACGGAATTCCCGACGCCCCGACGAATTCGCGCACGCCACTGCTCCCCGGGGCCCGGGGTGGGCGGCACGCGGAATACGGGCGTGACCCGTGTGTGAAATGTGTGCGGAATGTGTACGGAATGCGGGCGGGTGCTGACGGCTGCCGGCGGGACGGCGGGACCGCCCCGGGAACCGCTACGGGACGCGGACGGGCGCCCCGGACGGATCCTGCGCGGGCCGTCTGCGCGCGGCGCGGGAGGCGACCAGGGGCATGAGGGCCCCGACCGAGGCGAACCCGACGCCCATCACGAGCCAGCCGACCGCACCGTGCTCGATCGCCAGCCAGGTCAGCACCGCCGGCGCGATCATCTTGCCCAGGTCGGCGCCCATCGCGGCGGTGCCCTGGTACTGGCCCTGGGCGTGCTCCGGGGCCAGCCCGAAGGACATCCCCCAGCTCCCGGCCGACTGCCGGATCTCCCCCAGGACGTGTGCGAGCGCGCCGGCGAAGAGCAGGACGCAGGCGACGGCCGCCGAGGCCCCCTCGGTGAAGGCGAAGACCACGCAGGCCACGCCGAGGCACAGCGATCCGCTCCGGGCCGCCCGCGCCGCGGCGGACGGTTCGTCGGTCCCGCGCGCGGCTCTGACCTGGAGCAGGACCACGGCGACGGTGTTGGTGATCAGGATGGCCGCGATCATCCAGCGGGGTGCGCCGGTGTGGTGCAGCACCCAGAGCGGGAGCACCACGTCGAGCAGCAGGTTGTGCATGGACAGCAGGCCGTCCAGTACGACGAAGGCCAGGAAGGGCCGGTCCCGCAGCACCACCAGCGCCGGGCCGGGCCGGGCCGGCTGCGCCGGCACGGCCGGGAGCAGCAGCGTGAGCAGGCCGGTGACCAGGTAGGTGGAGGCGTTGAAGACGACGGCGGCCCGGTAGACGGCGGGGCTGTCGGCGACCAGCACCAGCCCGGCGAGGGCCGCGCCGACCGAGACGCTGACGTTGCTGCTGGCCCGCAGGTAGGCGCGGACGGAGACCCGGTCCTCGGGGGCGACCAGCCCGGCGATCATGGCCATCCTGGCGCTGCGGCTGGCGCTGTACGCGATCGCCTGCACGGACAGCACCAGCAGGTACTGCCGGAATCCGTCGACGAGCAGGAGCGCGGCGGTCAGCGGCCCGAGGGCGAGGAAGGACCAGATCTGGACGGCCCGCGGGCCGATCCGGTCGGCCAGGTGCCCGGTCGGGGTGCTGAGGGCCAGGGCGACGCCCGCGGCGACGCCGACACCGATGCCGAACCGGCCCGGCGAGAGCCCCAGGACGGACGTGGCGTAGATGGCGTTGAGCGCCATCCACAGGCCCTGTCCGAGCGTGTGCACCAGCGTGATGCCGGTGAGGGTGCGTGCGGATCCCCGGGCCGGGAGCAACCGGCTCAGCATTGCCGCACCGAGTCGCCGACGCGGCGACCGGAAAACCGTACGGGCCTCGGGCCGAATTGCCCGGACCATTTCTCGACCGTCAGGATCACTGACACCGTTCCGTACCCCTCGTTCAGCACCATTGCCAACGACAAGATTCGGGAATTTCCCCCGGAGCGCCCGTCCAAGATCGTTGGCCGGGCACGAAGACCCATTAGAGACAGCGTCACAGCGGTACGTCCAGGGAATGCGTTGTGGCGCTCGTCACATGCGAATACCCCGGCCGTCGGCGGTAAATTCTTGGCGAAATTCTCCGGAGGAATGCCGCGAACGTCCCGACTACCTGCGGGTAGGGAACGGCCGGTACGACGAGAAGGCCCCCGCACCGGTGTGCGGGGGCCTTCTCGTCATGGGGTCGCGGTCGTGGGCCGTACGGTGCTTCCGTACGGCGGCGATCCGGCCCGTCAGTCGCCGGAGCGGGCGGCGGCGATCTCCGCCACCCGGCCCCGGACCAGGAACCAGCCGCCGACCAGGGCCGCTCCGATGACCGGGACGAAGAGGATCGTGGTGCGGCCGACGCCCCCGTCGCACCACATCAGGACCAGGACGGTGACCAGGAAGACCAGCGTCACGATCTGGGTGTACGGGGCCCAGGGCAGGCGGTAGGACGGCCGCTCCAGGAGGCCCTGGCCGGCGCGCCGCCAGAAGTGGAGCGAGCACAGCATGACCATCGCCCAGGTGCCCAGGATGCCGAGCGAGGCGAAGTTCAGGACGATCTCGAAGGCGTCCTTGGGCATGAAGTAGTTCAGGCCGACGCCCGCGACGCCGAAGGCGGCGGTGAACAGGACCCCGCCGTAGGGGACCTTGCCCTTGTTCATGACGCCGGTGAACTTGGGGGCGGAGCCGGAGACGGCCATCGAGCGCAGGATGCGGCCGGTGGAGTAGAGGCCGGAGTTCAGGCTGGAGAGGGCCGCGGTCAGGACGACCAGGTTCATGATGCCGGCGGCACCGGGGACGCCGAGCTTGTCGAAGACCGTGACGAAGGGGCTCTGGTCGCCGGAGTACTCGGTGTACGGGAGCAGCAGGGCCAGCAGGACCACGGAGCCGACGTAGAAGAGGCCCACGCGCCACATGATCGAGTTGATCGCCTTGGGCATGATCTTCTCGGGGTTCTCGGTCTCGCCCGCGGCGACGCCGCAGAGCTCGACTGAGGCGTACGCGAAGACGACGCCCTGGATGACCAGGAGCATCGGGAGCACGCCGGACGGGAAGATGCCGCCGTTGTCGGTGATGTTGTCGAGGCCCGGGGTGTGGCCGCCGATGTCGTGGCTGGTGGCGACGAGGTAGATGCCGACGATCAGGAAGACCGCCAGGGCGGCCACCTTGACCAGGGAGAACCAGAACTCCATCTCGCCGAAGTACTTCACCGAGATCAGGTTGGCGGTCAGCACGACGGCCAGGGCGATGAAGGCGAGCACCCACTGGGGGACGTCGGTGAACATCGACCAGAAGTGCGCGTAGGTCGCGGCGGCCGTGATGTCGGCCACGGTGGTCGTGGACCAGTTGAGGAAGTAGAGCCAGCCGGCGGTGTAGGCGCCCTTCTCCCCCATGAACTCGCGCGCGTAGGAGACGAAGGCTCCGGAGGACGGGCGGTACAGGACGAGCTCGCCCAGGGCCCGGACCACGAAGAAGGCGAAGACTCCGCACACCGCGTAGGCGATGGCGAGGGAGGGGCCGGCGCCGGCGAGCCGGCCGCCCGCGCCGAGGAACAGGCCGGTGCCTATCGCTCCGCCGATGGCGATCATGTTGATGTGGCGGGACTTGAGGTCCTTGCTGTAGCCCTCGTCACCGGCGTCGACATGGCGGGACGACGCCTCGGCGGGGGCCTCGGTCAAGGTGCGGTCACTCATTCGGGACTTCGCCTTCGTGGTTCGGACAGGCAGATCCGGGGCGCGTGCGGGGGAGCTGGGTGGTGTCCCCCGTGCCGCGTTCCGGTGAATTTGTCGCCCCAATAGACCATGAGGCTCCGCTACCCGCCAAAATCGGCCCCATGCACGCGGAGGCCCCCGGCGACCATGGAAACGGTCGCCGGGGGCCTCAGGCGGGCACGAAAGCGAGGCTACGGGGCTCAGCCGACCGGGTCGGCCTCCGCGGCCTGGTCGAGGCGGAAGGCCTCGTTGCCCAGGCCGATCCGGGCGTGGGCCTCGGGGCGGCGCCTCTTGAGCAGCAGCCCGTGGACCAGTCCGCCCAGGGCGGCCACGCCGATGATCGCGGGCAGCGCCCGGCCCAGCGCGGAGCCCTCCGCGGCGCCGACCAGCACGCCGAAGTCCCGCACGGTGTAGACGGCGATGGCGATCAGCGCGAGGCCCGCCAGGGCCGCGGCGATCAGACGCCACACCTGCGCGCCCGCGGTGCCGCGGCGGACGAAGAAGGCGATGACGGCGAAGGAGGAGGCGGCCATCAGGACGGTCACGCCGAGGGCTCCGACACTGCCCATCCAGGTGAACAGGTGCAGGACGGGAGCGGTGGGGTCGCCGGCCGGCATGTCGTCGGTGAGCGCGAAGACGACGACGACGACGGCGGCCACGACGGTCTGCAGCAGGGAGCCGGTGGCGGGGGCGCCGGTGCCGGGGTTGGTGCGGCCGAAGCGGGCGGGGAGCAGGCCCTCACGGCCCATGGCGAAGGCGTAGCGGGCGACGACGTTGTGGAAGCTGAGCATGGCCGCGAACATGCCCGTGACGAAGAGCACGTGCAGGACGTCGGTGAAGGCGGCACCCAGACGGGCCTCGGTCAGCTCGAAGAGCAGTCCGGGACCGGCCTTCGCGGAGGCGGCGGTGATCCCGGCGGGTCCGGTGGCCACGGACAGGGCCCAGGCGCTGAGGGCGAAGAAGACGGCGACGAAGCCGATCGCGAGGAACATCACGCGCGAGACCACGATGTGCGGCTTGCTGGTCTCCTCGGCGTACACCGGGGACTGCTCGAAGCCGACGAAGGCGGCGATGCAGAAGCACAGGGCCGTGCCGAGGCCGGCTCCGGAGAGGGTGCCGGGGTCGAAGGCGGTGAGGGAGAGTCCTTCGGGGCCGGGCTTGCCGAGGGCGGCGGCGTCGAAGACGACGACGAGGGCGCACTCGATCAGCAGCAGGACGCCGAGCACCTTGGCGTTGAGGTCGATCTTCAGCCAGCCGAGCGCACCGGTGGCGGCGACGGCGATCAGGGCCGGGATCCACCAGGCGACCCGGGTGTCGAGGTAGGTCGCGAAGAGGCCGGAGATCTCGAAGCCGAGGATGCCGTACACGCCGACCTGCATGGCGCTGTAGGCGACGAGGGCGACGAGGGAGGCACAGGCCCCGGCGGTGGGCCCGAGGCCGCGCGCGATGTACGCGTAGAAGGCGCCGGCGTTGTGGACGTGGCGGCTCATCTCGGCGTACCCGACGCCGAAGAGGGCGAGGACGACGCCGAGGATCACGAAGAGGAGCGGCTGGCCGACGATGCCCATGACCCCGAAGATCGTGGGCATGACACCCGCGACGACCATCAGCGGCGCGCTCGCGGCGAGTACGGAGAGCAGCAGTCCGGCGGTGCCGAGACGGTCGGCGCGCAGGGCGCGGTCCTGGCCCTTGTACGTGCGGATCTCGGCCTCGGCTGGGAGCGTGGTGGATCTGCCCGTCGGCATGGCGGGGTCCTTTCGGGGGACTGGCTGGGCGGGGTCAGGCGGTGCCGAGCGCGGCGCTGCGCGCGGCGAGGAAGGCCTTGTGCGGGTCCCGGTCCGGATAGGACCAGGGCGCGGGGGTGGCATGGCTGCCGATGCGGTGGAAGAGGGCCGCGGCCTCGGCGGGGCGGCCCTCGCAGAGCTTGGCGTGGGCGAGGAAGTTGAGGTCGACCCGGTTGCGGGGGTGGTCCTCGCGTTCCCACTCCAGCCACCAGTCGAAGGCGGAGCGCAGCACCTGCCGGGCGCGCCGGCCGGCCCAGTGCGGGCCCGCGGACTGGGGGGTGGCACCCCCCTGGGCGGCGGCGAGGACCCGGTAGCGCTCGGCGTGGGCGATGACGGGCAGCACGGCGAGCGGGGAGTCGGCCGGGGACTCCTCGGCGGCCCAGGCGGCGAAGTCGTAGACCTCGTGGAGCGGGTCGTGCCCCAGGGAGGGGGTGCGTTCGGCCAGCTTGGCGACCATCAGGTGGTGGGCGTGGTGGTGCTCCCGGTGACGGGCGCGGACCTGGTCGAAGTGGCGGCTGAAATCCTCCTCGGTGCCGAAGGCGCGGGAGAGCATGAGCAGGCCCAGCCAGGGCGTGGGGTCGGCGGGCAGCAGCGCGGCGGCCCGCCGGCAGGCCTCCTCGGCCGCCTCGGGGGTGCCCTTGCGGCGCAGGGCGCTGAAGACGGCGGCGCAGGCGAGGAGGGTCGTGGCGTCGGCGCTGCCGGGCTCGGCGAGCAGCCATTCGCGGGCCCACGCGGTGGCGGCCGGGGTTTCGGCGAGGACGACGACGCGGTGGCCGCGACGGTCCCAGTCGTCACCCGTGCCGACGAGGAGGGTACGGGCCTTGGCCCACCGGCCCTGGGTGAACTGGGAGCGTACGGAGACCAGTTCGGTGTCGCACAGGGCCGGGTCGAAGAGCTGGGCGTCCCGCTTGCGGGCGCGGCCGAGGGGCGGCGGAGGCGGGGACATCCGCGGGTTCCCTCCAGGGCGCGGGCGCGGGTGGACGACGTACGCGGGAGCACGCACGGGTGACGACTGAGGGCCGTGGGGCCGGTGGTGCGGCAGTTCCGATGGTGCGGCGATTTCGGTGGTGCGGCGGTTCCGGTGGTGCGGCTGGATCATGCCCGTGAGTGTTCCGGATGATCACGCACAGCAAACCGGTACGCACAGCTCCGCGTCAAGGTCCGGTCCATCGGGTGGCGGGTTTCAACTGGTGTTTCCGCTGGCCGAGTTGGCATGGTTGTGGTGGTTCGGCCACGCGTGCCACCCGCCGGACGCGGCCCGTAGGCTGTCGCCATGGCGATCTACGACGACCTGCCCCCCTTCCTCCTGGGCTACCCCGGGGAACTGCGGGACCGACTGGTGGCGGCGGTGCTGAGCGGGGCGAAGACCGCCACGACGGGACTGCTGGAGGAGTACGAGCGGGAGGGCGAGCCGCTGCCCGAACCGGGCGACCGCGCGGTCCTGGTCGACTCCGCCGAACGGCCGCTGGCTGTCCTGGAACTGACGGAGGTGCGCGTGCTGCGGCTGGCCGAGGTCGATCTGCGGCACGCGGTGGACGAGGGCGAGGGATACGCGTCGGTGGCCGAATGGCGCACCTCCCACGAGCGGTTCTGGCACAGCGGGGAACAGCGCGCGGCCATGGGCGACCCGCACTTCACGGTCGGCGACGACACTCTGGTCGTCACCGAACGCTTCAGGCTCCTCCAGGCCGGGGCCGGGGCCGGGGCCTAGGAGACGGCCTTGGCCGCCGCGCGGCCCGCGGCGCGGCCCGAGAAGATGCAGCCGCCCAGGAAGGTGCCCTCCAGCGCGCGGTAGCCGTGGACCCCTCCCCCGCCGAAGCCGGCCGCCTCGCCGGCCGCGTAGACGCCGGGGAGCGGTTCGCCCGCCGGGGTCAGGACGCGGGAGGACAGGTCGGTCTCCAGGCCGCCGAGGGACTTCCGGGTCAGGACCGAGAGCCGGACGGCGATCAGCGGGCCCGCCTTCGGGTCGAGGATGCGGTGCGGGGCGGCGGTGCGGATCAGCTTGTCGCCGAGGTACTTGCGGGCGCCGTGGATGGCCGTCACCTGGAGGTCCTTGGTGAAGGGATTGGCGATCTCCCGGTCGCGGGCCACGACCTCCCGGCGGACGGTGGCCTCGTCGAGGAGGTCCTCCTTGGTGACGGCGTTCATGCCGCGCACCAGGGCGGCGAGGTCCCGCTCGACGACGAAGTCGGCGCCGCGGTCCATGAAGGCCTTCACCGGGCCGGGCACGGCCTGGCGGGCGCGGTCGATGACGTCGCGGACCGACTTGCCGGTCAGGTCGGGGTTCTGCTCGGAGCCGGAGAGACCGAACTCCTTGCCGATGATGCGCTGGTTGAGCACGAACCAGGTGTGGTCGTGGCCCGTCTTCATGATGTGGTCGAGGGTGCCGAGGGTGTCGAAGCCCGGGAAGAGCGGCACGGGCAGCCGCTTGCCGGTGGCGTCGAGCCAGAGCGAGGACGGGCCGGGCAGGATGCGGATGCCGTGCCGGGCCCAGATGGGGTCCCAGTTCTCGATGCCCTCGGTGTAGTGCCACATCCGGTCCTTGTTGATGTGGCTGGCGCCGGCCCGCTCCGTGATGCCAAGCATCAGGCCGTCCACGTGCGCCGGGACCCCGGCCAGCATCCGCTCGGGCGGGGTGCCGAGGCGGGCCGGCCACTGCGCGCGCACGAGGTCGTGGTTGCCGCCGATGCCGCCACTCGTGACGATCACCGCCTGGGCCCGGAGGGAGAAGGCCCCGGTGACCTCGCGGCTGCTCGCGGCGCCCCGTACGGCGTCGGAGGGGGCCAGGACCTCCCCGGTGACGGTGTCCACGGCGCCGCCGGTGGTGGCGAGACCGGTGACCCGGTGGCGGAAGCGGAACTCGACCAGGCCGCGGGCCGCCCCGGCCCGGACCCGGCGTTCGAAGGGGGCGACCAGGCCCGGGCCCGTGCCCCAGGTGATGTGGAAGCGGGGGACGGAGTTGCCGTGGCCGTTCGCGTCGTAGCCGCCGCGCTCCGCCCACCCGACGACGGGGAAGAAGCGGACCCCCCGGGCGTGCAGCCAGGGCCGCTTCTCCCCGGCCGCGAAGTCCACGTAGGCCTCGGCCCAGCGGCGCGGCCAGGCGTCCTCGGGCCGGTCGAACCCCGCCGTTCCGGCCCAGTCCTGGAGGGCGAGCTCGCGGCTGTCCTTGATCCGCATCCGCCGCTGCTCGGGCGAGTCCACGAAGAACAGGCCGCCGAAGGACCAGTGGGCCTGGCCCCCGACGGACTGCTCGGGCTCCTGGTCGAGGAGGATCACCTTGCGGCCCGCGTCGACGAGCTCGGCGGTGGCTACGAGCCCGGCGAGGCCCGCTCCGATCACGATCACGTCGGCGTCGTACGTCGTCATGGGTAGCCCGTCCTCCGGTGGGTGGTGGGGCAGATCCTTCGCTACGGAGCGGTAACCAGTCAATGGCGGTGGTTGGGTGACTCCTCCCCCTCATGCATGAGGGGGCTTCTCGCTATGCCGTGTCGGCGTCGCGACGGACCAGCCCGGCCCGTAGACCGTGTCAGCGTGCGCCAGGTGGCAGCAGGTGACGCAGTGGAACTTGTCCTGTGTGGGCCGGTTCTCCTTGGCGGTGTGCCCGCATTCAGGGCACTGCCTGGAGGTGTTGCGGGGGTCCACGGCGATCACTTGCCGCCCGGCGCTTGCAGCCTTGGCGGTGAGGATCGTGAGGAACACCCCCCATCCGGCATCGAAGATCGAGCACCTTGCCGTGCAGCTTGGCGACCTTCTCGACGGCGCGTCGGTGGTTCGCGGTCCGCTTGTCCCGTCGGACGCGGGGAAACCGGGAAAGTGCTTGCTGTGCGGCGGCGAGCCGGTCCGCGTCGGTGCGGCCGTGGCGGGGGTTGGGGACGAAGTTGAACGCCTTGTCGAGACGGCGCAGGGTGGCCTGCTGCGAGGAGAACGACCACCGGCCATGACGTTCCGGGTCGAACGCCCGGATGGCCTTGAGCTGCGCCGACTGCTGGCCGTACCGGACGCTCGTCTTCGAACTGTGCCGGTAGGCGTCACGGCGTTCCTGCAACGCCCCGTTGTAAAGGGAGCAGTGATCACGAAGCATCTCGCCGAGCGCGACCGTCTGGCCCACGGTGGGCCGCATGAGGAACTTGTACGCGCGGATCACCCGGCCGCCCCCTTCCGGCCAAGTGACGCCAGATCATACTACGCTTGGCGTATGTCACCATATTGGGAACCAAATCCCGATATACGCACCGGCCGTCACGTCACCATTCACCTGCATGCACATTTGGTGTTCGTGACGAGGTACCGGCGCGGGGTGTTCGATGACGCGATGCTCAGACGCTGCGAAGAGATCATGCGAGAGGTCTGCGCCGGCTTCGAGACCGAGCTATGCGAGTTCAACGACGAGGCCGACCACGTCCACCTGCTGGTGCATCACCCGCCGGAGGCCGCCCTGTCCAAGCCGATCAACTCCCTCAAGGGTGTGAGGCGCAGAGCACTCCGGCGCTCCGCGCCTCCGGGCCTGGGAGGCGTTTCCCTCCCCAGCCGAAGCAGGAGATACCCACGCAAGATCGGGGATGGATTCCGTGAGTTCCGCTGATGAAGTGCTGGACGTGGTGGACCGGGACGACCGGGTCACCGGGCAGGCCCCGCGGGGCGAGGTCTACGCCCGGGGGCTGCTCCACCGGTGCGTGTTCGTGCAGGCCAGGGACGCGCGGGGGCGGGTGTTCGTGCACCGCCGGACGGCGTCGAAGCTGGTGTTCCCCGCGCACTACGACATGTTCGTGGGCGGGGTGCTGGGTGCCGGGGAGGACTACGCGGGGGCCGCGCTGCGGGAGGCCGAGGAGGAGCTGGGGGTGAGCGGGCTGGAGCAGCCGGCGCCGCTGTTCAAGTTCCTCTACGAGGGTCCGGGCGGGTCCTGGTGGTCCTACGTGCACGACGTGCGGTGCGACCTGCCGGTGGCCCCGCAGGCCTCGGAGGTGGACTGGCACACCTGGCTGGCGCAGGAGGAGCTGGACCGGCGGGTCGCCGACGGGAGCTGGGCGTGGGTACCGGACGGGCTGGAGGCGTACCGGCGGCTGACGGCGTACCGCGCGGGGTGAGGGGCGGGGCGGCGCGGGCGGGCCACCGGGGGCGGCCGGGCGGGGCACCGGGGGCGGCCGGGCGGGGCACCGGGGATGGCCGGGCGGGGCACCGGGGGCTGGGCGCCCGGTGCCGAAGGCCGGGGCGCTCCCGGGGCGGCCGGGCGGCTGCCCGTAGATTGGCCGGATGATCGACTTCGTCAAGGACGTGCGCCTCTGGTTCGCGCCGCAGCGGCTGAGGGACGAGGGCGACACCCCCGACTACCGGTTCTCCCTGGCCAACGAGCGGACCTTCCTGGCCTGGATCCGGACCGCGCTGGCGCTGGTGGGCGGCGGGTTCGCGGTGGACCAGTTCCTGCCGGACCTGCGGTGGGGGGTGCGCGTCGGGATGGCCCTCGCGCTGCTGGCCGTGGGTGCGGCCTGCGCGCTGCGCGCGGTGAACCACTGGGTGCGGTGCGAGCGGGCGATGCGGCGGGGCGAGGACCTGCCGCTGTCGCGGTTCCCGGTGGTGCTCAGCCTGGGCGTCGGGCTGGTCGCGGCGGCGATGGTGGTGGTCGTGCTGCTGGGCTGGACGGCGGGCCGGTGAGCGGGCCGGGTACGGCCTCCCGCGACGCCGGGCTCCAGCCGGAACGGACCCGGCTGGCCTGGCGGCGTACGACACTGGCCTGTTCGGTGGCCGCGGTACTCGCGCTGCGGCAGGCCCTGCACGGCTCCGGCTCCCCCCTGCGGGTGGCCGGGACGGCGGTGATCGCGCTGATCTGGCTGGCGTTCCTGGGTGTGGCACACGTGCGCGTGCGGCAGCTGGCGACGGCCCGGCCTCCGGCGCTCGCACCGCGGGTGGCGCTCGGAGCGGTGCTGTGCACCGTGGCGCTGGCGCTGTTCGCGACGACGGTGATCTTCTGACGATCTGCCGAGCCGCGCGACACGAGCCCGGACAGAACGGGCGTTAAGGGACGTTCCCCACTAGCCTCTGCGCCATGACGACCCTGCACCACGAGCACCCCACGCACGAACACACCCACGGCCCCTCGTGCGGGCACCGGGCGGTCTCGCACGGCGACCACGTCGACTACGCGCACGACGGCCACCTGCACCGGGAGCACTCCGGGCACTGGGACGAGTGCGAGACCCCGGACCACACCACCCACGACGGGCACGCGCACACCCACGGAGCGGACTGCGGGCACGAGTCGGTCCCGCACGGCGACCACGTCGACTACCTCCACGACGGGCACCGGCACGCGGAGCACGACGGCCACTACGACGACCACTGACGGCCGCTCACCCCCGCTCTCCCCCGGCCGGGCCCCGGCTGACAGGATGCCGATCACCTGTCGTAGCGACCCGGGGGAGAGCGCCCATGACCGTCGACGCACCGTACGTAGTCCAGCCCGCGGCCGGGGTGTACGCCTACGTCCAGCCGGACGGGGGCTGGTGCCTGAACAACGCCGGCTTCGTCAGCGACGGCGGGCGGACCCTGCTCGTCGACACGGCCGCCACCGAGCGGCGGGCCCTGGCCCTGCGCGAGGCCGTCGCGGCGGCCGGGGTGCCGCTCCCCCGGACGGTGGTCAACACCCATCACCACGGCGACCACACCTACGGCAACGCGGTGTTCGCGCCCGAGGCCCTGATCGTCGGGCACGACAACGCGCGCGCCGAACAGCTCGCGGCAGGACACCAGCTGGAGCTGATCTGGCCCGCGACCGACTTCGGGGCGATAGAGATCACCGCGCCGGACCTCACCTTCAGCGAGCGCATGACCCTGCACGTCGGCGAGACCGAGGTGCAGGTCATCCACCCGGGAGTGGCGCACACCACCGGGGACGCGATCGTGTGGCTGCCCCGGCAGCGGGTGGTCTTCACCGGGGACCTGGTCTTCGCCGAGGGCACGCCGTTCCTGGCGATGGGTTCGCTGTCCGGGTCCCTGCGGGCGCTGGAGCTGCTGCGGTCCCTGGGCGCGGAGACCGTCGTACCGGGGCACGGACCGCTGACGGACGCGTCGGCGTACGGGGCGACCGAGCGGTACCTGCGGTTCGTCGCCGAACTGGCGCGGGAGGGGCGGGCGAAGGGGCTGACCCCGCTGGAGGTCGCGCAGGGGGCCGATCTCGGCGAGTTCGCGGCCTGGCGGGAGAGCGAGCGGCTGGTGGCGAACGTGCACCGGGCGTACGCGGAGCTGGCCGGGGAGCCGGAGGGCGTGCCGCTGGACATCATGGCCGTGCTCCGCGACATGACGGTGATGAACGGGGGCACGCCGATCCTGTGCCACGCCTGACGCGGCGGCCGGGTGCGGCGGCACGGTCGGTGGCGGCGCGGTCGCGGCGGCGGTGTCCGGAGGGTTCCTCCGGCCCGCCCTCTGGACGGCATACCGACTGGTCGGCATGATGTCCTCCGAGCAACCCTCACCGTCAACCCCGTACGGAGGTGCGCACCATGACCGCAGTCCCGGCAGGCTCCCCGAGCCCGCGCGGCCTGGACCTGGAGCGGCTGCGCGGCCATCTCGACGCCGCGCGCCCCGGGCTCGTGGGCGGGCCGTTGAGCGGCCGGCTGATCGAGGGGGGCCGGTCGAACCTGACGTACGCGGTCACCGACGGCTCCGCCCGCTGGGTGGTGCGCCGCCCGCCGCTCGGGCACGTCCTGGCCACCGCGCACGACATGCGGCGCGAGCACCGGGTGATCGCCGCCCTGCACGGGACCGCGGTACCGGTGCCCGGTCCGCTGCTGCTGTGCGAGGACGAGGAGGTGCTGGGCGCGCCGTTCTACGTCATGGAGTACGTGGACGGGGTCCCGTACCGGACCGCCGCCCAGCTGGAGGAGATCGGCCCCGAGCGGACCCGGCGGGCGGTGCTCGCCCTGGTGGACACCCTCGTCGACCTGCACGCGGTGGACCCCGGGGCGGTGGGGCTGGGCGATTTCGGCCGGCCCGAGGGCTTCCTCGACCGGCAGTTGCGCCGCTGGGGCAAGCAGCTCGCGGCCTCCCGCGGGCGGGAGCTGGCCGGCATCGACGAGCTGCACGCCGCGCTCGGCAGGACCCTGCCCGCCTCCCCCGCGCCGACCGTGGTGCACGGGGACTTCCGGCTGGACAACGTACTGATCGGCGGGCCGGACGACTCGATCCGGGCGGTGCTGGACTGGGAGATGTCCACGCTGGGCGATCCGCTCACCGACCTCGGGCTGCTGGTGATGTACAGCTCCGACCTGGGCCTGACGGACTCCCCGGTCAGCACGACCAGCCGTGCACCGGGGCACCCGGACCCCGCCGAACTGGTCGAACGCTACGCCGCCCGCTCCGGGCGCGACACCGGCGCGATCGCCTGGTACACGGCCTTCGCCTGGTTCAAGCTCGCGGTGATCCTCGAAGGCATCCACTACCGCTTCACGCTCGGTCAGACGGTCGGCGCGGGCTTCGACCGGATCGGCGAACTGGTCCCGGTCTTCATCGAACACGGTCTGACCACCCTCCAGGAAGGCTGAGCCACACCCATGGACTTCGCATTCGACGCCCGGACCGAGGAACTCCGCGAGCGGCTGCTCGCGTTCATGGAGAGTCACGTCTACCCGGCGGAAGCCCTCGCCGCCGAGCAGCGCGCACGGCTGGCCTCGCCCTGGGACACCCCGGCCGTCTTCGGTGAACTGAAGGCCGAAGCGCGCCGCCAGGGCCTGTGGAACCTCTTCTTCGTGGACCAGCACGGCCTGCCGGGCGCGGAGCACGGCGCCGGGCTGACCAACCTCCAGTACGCCCCGCTGGCCGAGATCACCGGCCGCAGTCCGCACCTGGCGCCGATGGCGACCAACTGCGCCGCCCCGGACACCGGGAACATGGAGCTGCTCGCGCAGTTCGGGAACGAACGGCAGAAGAAGCAGTGGCTGGAGCCGTTGCTGGCCGGCGAGATCCGCTCCGCCTTCGCGATGACCGAGCCCGAGGTGGCCTCCTCTGACGCGACGAACATCGAGACGCGGATCGAGCGCGCCGGCGACGAGTACGTGGTCACCGGCCGCAAGTGGTACATCTCCGGGGCGATGAACCCCGACTGCAAGGTCTTCATCGTGATGGGCAAGACCGATCCGCGGGGCGCCGACCCGCGCCGACAGCAGTCGATGACCCTGGTCCCGCGCGACACCCCGGGCGTCGAGGTGCGGCGGGCGATGACGGTGTACGGGTACGCCGACCACGACCACGGCGGGCACGCCGAGGTGGTCTTCGACGGGGTCCGGGTTCCGGCGGCCAACCTCATCGGCGAGGAGGGCACCGGCTTCGCCATCGCCCAGGCGCGGCTGGGTCCGGGGCGGATCCACCACTGCATGCGGCTCATCGGCATGGCCGAGCGCGCCGTCGAGCTGATGTGCCGCCGCGCGGTGGGACGTACGGCCTTCGGCAAGGAGCTGGCCGCGCAGGGAGTGGTGCAGGGCTGGATCGCGGACGCCCGGGTCACCATCGAGCAGTTGCGGCTGCTGGTGCTGAAGACCGCCTGGCTGATGGACACGGTGGGCAACCGCGGCGCGCACACCGAGATCCAGGCCATCAAGATCGCTACCCCGCGCGCGGTCGTGGGGATCCTGGACCAGGCCGTGCAGCTGCACGGCGCGGGCGGGGTCAGCCAGGACTTCCCGCTGGCCGAGCTGTGGGCGGCGGCGCGGACGCTGCGGCTGGCGGACGGGCCGGACGAGGTGCACCAGCGCTCGCTGGCGCACCGGGAACTGAAGCGGTACCGGGCCTAGGCGCGGTACCGGGCCCGGGCGCCCCGCCGGGGCCGCCGGGGCTGGCGGGGCGGGCGGGGCGGGCGGGGCGGGCGGGATTCCGGCGGCCGCAGGGTCCTGCCGCTGCGCCGGGCGCCCTCCGGCTCAGGGCCTGAGCGAGCGCAGCAGCAGGTCGGCGAGGTGGTCGGCGACCTGGTGCGGGGTGAGCGGGCCGTCCGTGCGGTACCAGGTCGACAGGTGGTGGACGGACCCGAAGTAGAAGTCCACCACCAGGTCGGCGGGGGTGGCCGTGGCGAACACCCCCGTGCGCTGCCCCTCCTCGACCAGGGCCCGGAACCGCTCGTGGTAGCGGCGGCGCTCCGCCCGTACCTGCTTGTACTTCTCCGGGCTGAGCTGGTGCATCGACCGGAAGAAGATCATCGCGTCGTCGAGGTTCTCGATGGTGGTCACCACCACGTCGGCGGCGGCCGCCCGCAGCCGCTCCTCGACGGGAGCGTCGGATCCGGCCACCGCGTCGAGCCGCTGCTGCTGGAGGCGCAGCATGCGCGCGTACACCTCGTGCAGCAGGTCGTCCTTGGAACCGAAGTAGTGGTAGAGCGCGCCCTTGGTGACTCCGGCCGCCTCGACGATCTCCTGCACGGAGGTGCGGTCGTAGCCGCGCTCGGCGAACAGCCTGGTCGCGACGGCCAGCAGCCGCTGCGGCACCGGGGTCTCCCGGTTGATGTCCTCGGGTCCCGCGGTGGTGCTGGCGGCCATGGTGCTCGCCTTCCTCTCCTGATCCGTCGCCTGTCCTGCGTGTGCCGGGTGTCCTGCGCCGTACGACCGTCCGACGATTTTCAGCCGCGCTCGCGCAGTTCCCGTCGCAGGATCTTGCCACTGGTGGTCTGGGGAAGAACAGGCAGGATCTCGACCTCGCGCGGGTACTTGTACGCGGCGAGCCGCTCGGCGCAGTACGCGGACAGCTGCGCGGGGTCGGCGGTGGCGCCGGGCCGCAGGCTCACGTACGCCTTCACGCTCTCGCCGCGGTAGGCGTCGGGAACGCCGACGACGGCCGCCTCGCGGACGGCGGGGTGGGTGTAGAGGACGTCCTCCACCTCCCTCGGCCAGACCTTGAACCCGGAGGCGTTGATCATGTCCTTCTTGCGGTCGACGACGTAGAGCCAGCCGTCGGGGTCCATGAAGCCGACGTCCCCGGTGCGCAGTTCCCCGTCCGGGAAGGCCGCGGCGGTCTCGTCCGGGAGCCCCCAGTAGCCCGGCACGACCTGGGGGCCGCGGACGGCGATCTCGCCGGTCTCGCCGAGGGGGACCTCGGCGCCCTGCTCGTCGAGGATCCGTACGAGGGTCTGCGCGCCGGGCAGGCCGACCGAGAGGGTGCCGGAGCGGGGGTCGACGGGAGCCTCGCGGTGGGCGGGGACCGAGGCACAGGGGGCGGTGCACTCGGTGAGGCCGTAGCCGTTGCGGAGGTAGAAGCCGAAGGAGGCGCGCAGGCGTTCGACGAGGGCGGGCGGGAGCGGGGCGCCGCCCGAGGAGACGACCCGGAACGAGGCGAAGTGCTCCGCGGTGGCCGCGGGGTGGGCGGCCAGGGCCGTGAAGGCGGTGGCCGGTCCGATGGTGTAGGCCGGGCGGTGTTCGAGGAAGGCGTCGAGGACGGCGCCCGCGTCGAAGCGGCGGGCGAGGACGAGGGTGCCGGCGTTGACGAAGCAGGCGACGAGCTCGCAGACGAGGCCGGTGATGTGGAAGAGCGGCGCGAGGGCGAAGTAGCCGGCGCCTTCGGGGAGGGGGTGGCCGGTGACCTGGCGGGTGGCGTTGTAGGTCAGCGCCCCGTGCGGGTTCATGGCTCCCTTGGGGGTGCCCGAGGTGCCGGAGGTGTAGCCGAGGAGCGCGAGGTCGTCGGCGACCGGATCGGGCCCGTCCGGCGCGGGGTGCCCCAGCCGCGCCACGGTCACCAGGTCCTCGGGCCCGCCCGGGAACCCGAGGGGTCCCGCGGTCGCGGTGTGCGGCTCCCGCTCCCGCGCCGGGGACGGGAAGAGGCGGGCGTCGTCGCGGGTCTGGAAGTCGCGCTCGTCGGTGGTGAGGGCGATCCGGACGCCGGCCTCGTGCGCGGTCCCGCGCAGGTACGCCGCCCAGGCGCGGGCCTCGCAGACCAGCGCGACGGCACCCGAGTCGCGCAGGACGTGCCCGGCCTCGGCGGACTTGTACATCGGGTTCAGCAGGACGACCACCGCCCCGGCCTTCCAGGCGGCCAGCACGGCGAGCACGAAGTGCGGGGTGTTCTGGAGCATGACGGCGATCCGGTCGCCGCGCCGGACCCCCCGCGCGGCGAGGTACCCGGCGAGGGAGTCGGAGAGGGCGTCGGCCTCGGCGTAGCCGACGCGCCCGTCAAAGTACGCGAGGGCCGTACGTCCGGGGGCGCGCGCCACGGCGGCCCGGAAGGCGTGGAGCACGGTGGGCGGCGGGCTGACCGGTGCCAGCTGCGCCGCGCTGAGCCGGCGCAGCCACGGCCGCGCGGCGTACGGGGAGCCGGCCGGGGCCGCCGCGTCCGCCGCGTCCGCCCCGGCCCCGGGTGTGCGGGCGGGTGTCACGAGGACTCCCACTTCTGCTGGAGGTGGTTCATGGCCTCCAGCCACCGGTCCGGGTCGTTCGCGCGGGCGGCGTGGTAGTCCGCCACCTCGGGGTGCGGGAGGATCAAGAAGCGGCCCTTCTCCATGCCGTCGAACAGTGCGTCAGCGACCGCGTCCGGCTCGATGGCGGTCGGCGCCAGGACGAGTTCGCCCGCCGAGCCCGCGGCGGTCAGCATGTCGGTGCGCACGCCCTGCGGGCAGATGGCGTGGACCCGGACGCCGCGGTGGCGGTAGGTCAGCGAGAGCCATTCCGCGAAGGCGAGGGCACCGTGCTTGCTGACACTGTACGGCGCCGCCCCGATCATGGTCAGCAGCCCTGCGGCGGAGACGGTGGACACGAAGCGGCCGCTGCCCCGCTCCAGCCACTGCGGCAGCAGGGTCCGGGCGGCCCGCACGTGCGCCATGACGTTGGTGTCCCAGGCCGCCTCCCACACGGCCTCGTCCGCGAAGGCGTCCCCGCCCGAGGCGAGTCCGGCGTTGGCGCAGTAGACGTCGACCGTGCCGCCGAGGGCCTCGCGGGCCTCCGCGACGACGGTCGAGGCGTCTCCGGGGACCGCGACGGCCCGGGGGCCGATCGCCTCCGCGACCGAGGCGGCCTTCGCGGGGTCGAGGTCGTTGACGACGACGGTGGCACCCTCGGCGGCGAAGCGGCGGGCGAGGGCCTCGCCGATGCCGCCGCCCGCGCCGGTGACGACGACTCGCTGGTCCTGGTACGCGTTCACGGGGATCACCTTTCGCCACGGCCTGCCGGATCCCGGCAGACTAACCAGTCGGTATGTGAGGGCGGAAGGGGGCCGGGCCCTAGCGTGTGCGGATGACGCTGTCACGACGCGGGGTACTGGGACTGGCGGGGGCCATGGGGACCGCGGGGGCCTTCGCGGGAGCCGGTCCGGCGGCCCGCGCCGCCACGGCGGACACGGCGGGTACGGCGGACAGAACGGACACGGCGGGCGCCCCCGCGCCGGGGCGGGTGCTCACCGGATGCGAACGGCTCGCCGCCGACGGGTACGCGGAGCTCGCCGGACAGCGCGTCGGCGTCGTCACCAACCCCACCGGGATCACCTCCGACGCCCGCCACCTGGTCGACGTCCTGCACGCCGACCCGCGGGTCGACCTGGTCGCGGTGTTCGGGCCGGAACACGGCTTCCGCGGATCGGCCCAGGCGGGCGGCTCGGAGGGGACCGGCCGGGACCCGGCGACGGGCCTGCCCGTCCACGACACGTACGACACGAGCGGGCAGCGCCTGGCGGACCTCTTCACGGCCGCCGGGATCGACACCGTCGTCTTCGACATCCAGGACGTCGGCGCCCGCTTCTACACCTACGTCTGGACCCTCTACGACTGCATGCGCGCGGCCGCCCTGGCCGGCAAGGCCGTGGTGGTGCTGGACCGTCCCAACCCGGTGGGCGGACGCCGGGCGGCCGGCCCGGTGCTGCAGCGGCCGTACGCCAGCTTCGTGGGCCGCGAGCCGATCGCGCTCGCGCACGGGATGACGGCGGCCGAGCTGGCCCTCCTCTTCAACGGCGAGTTCCTGCGCGCCCGTCCGGTCCGGCTGCGGACGGTCCCCATGACGGGCTGGCGCCGCGCGTCCTTCTACAATTCCACCGGGCTGCCGTGGGTGCCGCCGAGCCCGAACATGCCCACCCCCGACACCGCTCTCGCCTACGCGGGGACCTGCCTGTTCGAGGGGACCACGCTCTCCGAGGGCCGGGGCACGACCACCCCCTTCGAGGTGGTCGGCGCGGAGGGGGTGGACCGGCGGTGGGCGGAGGCGGCGAACGCGCTGGGGCTGCCCGGCGTCTGGTTCCGGGAGACCTGGTTCACCCCCTCCTTCTCGAAGCACGCCGGAAAGCTCTGCGGCGGGGTCCGGCTGATCGTGCACGACCGGGAGGCCTTCGACCCGGTGCGGGCGGGGATCGGTCTGCTGGTCACCGCGCGGCGGGCGTGGAGCGGCTTCGGCTGGCGCGCGGACCACTGGATCGACCGGCTGACCGGCTCGGACCGGGTACGGACGCTGGTGGACGCGGGGGCGGGGGTGGAGGAGATCGCGGGCGACTGGGCGGCGGGGCTGGCCCGGTTCGCGGCGGTCCGGGAGGAGTACCTCCTCTACCCCTGACTCCGCCCGCCGGGCCGTGCGGATCCCGTGCTGCCGCGGGTCTGGCCGACGGGCGCCCGCGGCGGGATGCTGCGTGCACCGCAGGCAGGGCACGGCACGGAGGGGGACGTCATGACGGACAGCGGAGCCGCATTCGGAACCGGAGCCCGGGACGGAGCCACGACGGCGACCACGACCACGACCGGGGTGGGCGTCGGGCCCTACCGGGAGCTGACCTTCGACGCCCAGGGCGACGTGGACCCGGCGACGCGGGCGGCGGTGGCCCGGATCGAGGCCACGGACCTGCTGGTGTTCGCACACGGCTGGAACAGCGACCGGACCACCGCGACCCGGCTCTTCGACCGCTTCTTCGCCCCTTTCCCGGGGCTGGTGGGAACGGGGGTGCGGCTCGGCTACGTGGGGGTGGTCTGGCCCTCGATCCGTTTCTCCGACGAGCCGATACCGGACTTCGACCCGCGGCCCGCCCTCGCCGCCCCGGACACCGCCACCGGCTCGCGGCCCGCCACCGGCACCGGCACCGGCACCGGCACCGGCACCGGCCTGGACGCCGACACGCGGCGGGCGCTCGGAGCGTTCTGGCCGGGCCGGCGGGCGGAGCTGGACCGGGTCGCCGAACTGCTCGACGGGCGGCCGGAGTCGGAGGCCGCCTTCGCCGAGTTCGGGGCCCTGGTACGGGAACTCGCCAATGTCGACCGGTCCGGTGCCGCAGGCGGGTCCGCGGCCGCGGCGGACCCGGGCGGCGCCCGCGGGGTACCGGCCCTTTTCGCCCGGGACGTGCTGGAGGCCTGCCGGGAGCTGGCCGACGCCCTGACCGCATCCGGGGCGGACGCCGGCGCCGGCCCGTGCCTGGCCCCCGGTGACGGGCTGCGCGCCCTGTGGGGCGGGGCCAAGGAGCTGCTGCGCCAGGCGACGTACTACGAGATGAAGAACCGGGCCGGGGTCGTCGGTGAGCACGGCCTCGGGCCGGTGCTGGCGGACCTGGCGGGCAGACGCCCGGCCCTGCGCGTCCACCTGATAGGCCACAGCTTCGGAGCACGGGTGGTGTCCTTCTCCCTGCGCGCCGTACCGGACGGGGCGCGGCACCTGAAGTCGCTGACCCTGCTCCAGGGAGCCTTCTCGCACTACGCCTTCAGCGACAGCCTCCCCCACGATCCGCGCCGCGGCGGCGCCCTGCGGGGACTCCAGCGCCGGGTCGACGGCCCCGTGGTGGCCTGCCACTCCTCCCACGACAGCGCCCTCGGACTGTTCTATCCCCTGGCGTCCCGGATGGCGGGGGATTCGGCCGGTCTGCTGGGGTTCGACGAGCGGTGGGGCGCGGTCGGGCACGACGGGGTGCAGGCGCTGCCGGGCGCACAGCGGCTCAGCCTGGAGGCGGCCCTGCGCGACGGGCTGCCCGCGGCCGGTTGCGTCAGCGTGGACGCGGGCTCCGTGGTGCGGCGCGGCGGTCCGCCGTCGGGGGCGCACAGCGACATCTGCCACGAGGAGCTGGCCCGGATCGTGGTCGGGGCGGGGCGCATGGGGCGCTGAGTTCTGGCCATGTGCCACCCGCACGCCTCGACCGCCCCCGCATGCGCCCACATCCGGCAGGGCATGTTGGGCACGTCAGGGCGCGCTGCTTCGTTCGACGGGGTAGCGCGAACACAGGTGTGGGCGGGGGCACGGCGGCGGAGGTGAAGGTGCGATGGCGGGTTTTCGGAGTCTGGCCTACCAGGTGCGCGATGCGCGCAACGACCGGGCCCTGCGGCGCCATTCGCTGCGCCGCTGCCTGGAACGGTTCGCGCCCTACGGGCACCGGGCGACGTGGTGGCACCTGTGCGACCGGCACGGGATCGCCCCCGAGGACCGGGGCGCGGATCCGCTGCGCCTGGTCGCGGCGCTGGAGGAACTGGAAGAGGCCCGGGCGGTCTGGCTGGAGTACGAGCGGCAGTTCGCGGCGCGCCGTAGACGTGAGAAGCACGACGGGGTGCGCCGGCCGGAGTGGGCCTGGGGCGGCAGCGGGGACGCGGTGGTGCGGTGCGTCGATCCGGGGGTGCGGCCGGACGGGACGCTCGGCGAGGTGCTGCGCCGACTGGTGAAGGCGCTGGAATCGGAGCCCGGGACGGCCTGCCCGGTGTGCGGGGAGCGGGAGTTGCGCTGGCCGGCGGCGCTGACGGCCCACGCGGCATGGGCCGGGGCGTGGGCGTGGGACGGGCCGGTGTGCGGGGGCTGCGGGATCGTGGTGCCGAGACCGGCGCTCGCGGACGCGGTACTGGTGCATTCGGCGGTGGTGCTCCCGGCCCCGGCGGGCGCGGCGTGAACGGGCCGGGCGGGGACGGGCCGGGCGGGGCCGGCGGTCGGGGCGGGGCCGGCGGGCCGGGGGCGGTGCTCCAGGTGGCGGTCAACGGATCGCGCGGCGCCCGCGACGGGGGTGCGGTGCCGATGACTCCGCGGGATCTGACGGAGTCGGCGGTGGAGGCCGTCGCCGCCGGGGCCGGGGAGGTACTGGTGCACCCGAGGACCCCGTGCGGGCGGGAGAGCCTCTCGCCGCGGGTGGTCGGTCCACTGCTGGAGGAGATGCGCGGCGCGGGGGTCCGCGTACCCCTCTCGGTTCCGGCCGCGGTCGACGCCGAGCCCGATCCCGCCGGGCGGCTGGAGCGGGTGCGGTCCTGGACGGTGCTGCCCGACCGGGCCCAGGTGCGGTTCGCGGAGCCGGGCGCCGGCACGCTGGGCCGGGCCCTGCTGGAGCGCGGGGTGGCGGTGGACGCCCTGGTCCCGCTGGGCGGCGGGGCCGGGCCGGAGCCGCTGGCCCGGTTCCTGGAGTGGGCCCCGCCGGACCACGGCCGGGTGCGGCTGGTGGTGGAGCCGGCCGAGGCCGACCCCGCGCTGGTGGCGGCGCTGCGCTGGCTGCCGCCGGTGCCGGTCCTGCTGTACGGGCGGGACGCGGCCGCCTGGCCGGTGCTGCGGATGGCCGCGCGGTGCGGTGCCGGCGCGCGGACCGGTTTGGGCGACGTCCTGCACCTGCCCGACGGGCGGCCGGCGCGCTCCAATGCCGAACTGGTCTCCGCTGCGCGGGAGTTGCGGGACGCAGCTACTGCGACAGCCGGGATCCGGTGAGGCGGGCGCCGAAGACGTCGTCCGGGTTGGACAGGGCGCACTTCTTCAACGAGAGGCAGCCGCAGCCGATGCAGTCCGACAACCGGTCGCGCAGATCGCTGAGTTGCCGGATCCGCTCGTCGAGCTCGGCGCGCCAGTTCTCGGACAGCCGCGCCCAGTCCTCGGGGGTGGGGGTGCGCTCCTCCGGCAGTTCGACCAGCGCGACGCGGATGTCGGCCAGCGGTATGCCCACGCGCTGCGCGGCGCGTACGAAGGCCACCCGGCGCAGCGCCTCGCGCGTGTAGCGGCGCTGGTTGCCGGACGTACGGCGGCTGCTGATCAGCCCTTTGGCCTCGTAGAAATGCAGTGCGGAGACGGCTGCCCCGCTGCGCGCGGAGAGCTGGCCGACGGTGAGTTCGTGGACGTTCTCGGGAATCTGCGGCACACGGCCGAGCCTAGTCGGAGATCCGTTGACAGACGCATGCGGGCCCCAGCATGCTGAGCAAACGCTTATTAGTTGCGCGACAGCGGACGACAGGGGCAGGGCATGGCCGAACCGAGGATCTTCACCTCCGCCGAGGAACTGCGCGCCGGGATCGGTGACGTGCTCGGCCCGAGCGGGTGGCTGGAGGTGGACCAGAAGCGGATCGACCTCTTCGCGGACGCGACCGGCGACCACCAGTGGATCCACGTGGACCCGGAGCGGGCGGCCTCGGGCCCCTTCGGTTCCACGATCGCGCACGGCTATCTGACGCTGTCGCTGCTGCCCAGCCTGGTGCCGCAGGTCATGCGCGTCGAGGGGATGCGGATGGGCATCAACTACGGCACGGACAAGGTCCGCTTCCCGGCTCCGGTGCCGGTCGGCTCGCGGCTGCGCGCCACGGCCGTGATCACGGCGGTCACCGAGGCGGGCGAAGGCGTGCAGGTCGCGGCGACGGTGACGGTGGAGCGCGAGGGCGGCGCGAAGCCGGTCTGTGTCGCGGAGTCGGTGTCCCGCTACTACTTCTGATCCACGGACGCGGCGGCCGGCCGGGCGCCCACCATGCGGAGCACGAGGTCGGCGTAGAGCGCGCCGACCTCGTCGGGCGTGCGGTGCCCGGCGGTACTGAACCAGCGGGCCACGTCGATGCACAGGGAGAGCACGGCGAGGGTGGTCCCGGGGACGTCGGGGACGTCGAACTCCCCCGCCCGGACCCCCTCGGCGATGATGCGGCGCACGGCGGCGTCGCTCTCGCGGCGCAGCGCCACGATCTCGCCGCGGTGCTCGGGCGCGAGCGCGTCGAGCTCGTACTGGACCACGCGCGCGGTCATGTGGTGCGCGGCGTGCCAGCCCACGAAGGACCGCACGGCCGCGTCGAGCCGGTCGGCGGCCGTTCCGGGCCCGGCGGCGGCGGTCTCCAGGATCTCCAGCGCCTTGTCGTGGCCGATCCGGCTGATGCGGTGGAGCAGCTCTTCCTTGGTCTTGTAGTGGATGTAGAGCGCCGCCGGACTCATACCGGCCCGGCCGGCGATGTCGCGGGTGGTGGTCGCGTGGTAGCCGCGTTCGGCGAAGGCTTCGACGGCCGCGACCAGCAGCCGCCGCGCGGCGTCGGGGGTGACCTCCGACCACGCCTGGTAGCCGCTGGTATCCGCCGCGCTGTCCATCGCCCGCTCACCCTCTTCCCCGTGTGGAAGGAACACCCTACCGGAGGGTGAGCAAGCGCTTAGGCAGGATTCCGTCGCGCCCGCCGCCGGCTCAGAAGGCGGAGACGCCCGTGCGGGCGCGGCCGATCAGCAGCTTCTGGATCTGACTGGTCCCCTCGTAGAGGGTCATCACGCGGGCGTCGCGCAGCAGCTTTCCGGCCGGGTACTCGTCGATGTAGCCGTAGCCGCCGTGGACCTGGAGGGCGTTGCCCGCGGCGCGCACGGCCGCTTCGGAGGCGAAGAGCTTGGCGGTGGAGGCCTCGGTGGCGAAGGGCCGGCCGCGGTCGATGAGGTCGGCGACGCGCCAGGTCAGCAGCCGGGCGGCGTCCACGTCGACGGAAATGTCGGCGATCAGCTCCTGCACCAGCTGGTGGTGGGAGATCGGCTTGCCGAACTGCTCGCGCCGGGCGGCGTACGAGACGGCCGCGTCCAGCGCGGCCTGCGCGATGCCGACGCAGCCGGCGGCCACCGACATCCGGCCCTTGGCCAGGGCCGACATGGCGACGGAGAAACCCTTGCCCTCGGGGCCGAGCATCGCGGACGCGGGCACGCGGACGCCGTCGAGGGCCAGCTCGGCGGTGGCCTGACCGCGCAGGCCCAGCTTGCCGTGGACCTCCTGGCGGGTCAGGCCCGGGGTGTCGGCGGGGACGAGGAAGGCGGAGATCCCGCGGTGGCCAGGGGCGCCGCCGGTGCGGGCGAAGAGCAGGACGACGTCGGCCCAGGTGCCGTTGGTGATGAACATCTTGCTGCCGCTGATCACGTACGCGTCCCCCTCGCGCACGGCCCGGGTGGTGAGGGCGGCGGCGTCGGAGCCGGTGCCGGGTTCGGTCAGGCCGAAGCAGCCGAGGGCCTCGCCGGAGCACAGCCGGGGCAGCCACTCGCGCTTCTGCTCCTCGGTGCCCCAGGCGGCGACGGTCTTGGCGACCAGGCCGAGGGAGACGGAGACGATGCCGCGCACCGCGGAGTCCCCGCGGCCCAGTTCCTCGGTGACGAGCGCGTAGGAGACGTGGTCGCCGCCGGAGCCGCCGTACTCCTCGGGGACGGTGAGGCCGAGGAAACCGAGGTCGCCGAGCTTCTTCACGATGGACCGGTCCACGCTCTCGGCACGGTCCCACTCGGCGGCGTACGGGGCGATCTCGCGCTCGCTGAACGCGCGGGCGAGCCGGCGCACGGCTTCCTGCTCCTCGCTGGGTTCCAGGTTCACGGGTGCCTCCGGGTGGGGCGCGGTCGCGGGTGCCGGAGCCTTTAACTAGCACCGGTAGTTTATGGCGGGCAGGGCCTACTATGTGGCGCATGGCCAGACCGCGCAAGCCCCTCCTGAGCAGAGACCGCATCGTCGAGGCGGCCGGTGCGCTGGTGGACGCGGAGGGGCTGGAGGCGGTGTCGACGCGGCGGCTGGCCGCGGCCCTCGGGGTCAGCGGACCCTCGCTGTACAACCACTTCCGGACCAAGGACGCGATCCTGGAGGCGGTGGCGGACGCGGTGAGCGCCCGGGTCGACCTGTCGATGTTCGGCGCCGTCGGCGGCGGCGGCGAAGGAGACCGTGTCGGTGACGGTGGGGCGCGCCGGGACTGGCGCGAGGCCCTGCACGCGTGGGCGCACTCGTACCGGGACGCCCTGGCGGACCACCCCAACATCGTGCCGGTGCTGGCACGGGGGCCGGGCCGGCGCCCCGCCGGGCTGCGGCTGGCGGACGCGGTGTTCGGGGCGATGACGGAGGCGGGATGGCCGCCGGCCCACGCGACGCGGATCGGCGCCCTGATGCGCTACTTCATCCTGGGCTCGGCTGTGGCCTCGTTCGCCCGGGGGTTCGTGGACGACGAGGCGGCGTACGACCCGGTGGACTACCCGCACCTGGGGCGGGCCCACCTGCTGGCGGAGCGCAGGCGCGAGGTGGACGAGGGCGCGTTCGAGACGGGCCTGACGGCCCTGCTGGACGGCCTGTCCCTCCAGTACGAGGCCCTGCGGGAGCCGCGGGCCTGACCCGGCCGGCCGCACGGGGTGGGTGCGGCCGGCCGGTCGGACCCGGGGCCGGCCGGATCAGAAGACGACCAGGGAGCGGCCGCCCTTGCCCGCGAGCATCGCGTCGAAAGCGGCGGGGATGCCGTCGAGGGTGATCCGGTCGGTGACCAGCGCGCCGAGGTCGAGGCGGCCGGCCCGCACGTGGTCGGCGATCACCGGGAGGTCGCGGGCCGGATCGCTGTTGCCGTAGACGCAGCCGCTGAGGGTGCGGGCGTAGTGGAAGATCTCCAGCGCGTGGAAGGCGACCTGCTGCTCCTTGCCGCCGATGCCGACGACCGTGGTGCGCCCGCCCCGGCGGGTGGAATCCCAGGCCCCGCGGATGGTCTCCGCGCGGCCCACGCACTCGACGGCCACGTCCGCGCCCTGACCGGCGGTGAGCGCGCGGATCTGCTTGGCGGTGGTCTCGGAGGCGAGCACGAAGTCGGTGGCCCCGGCGGCACGGGCCAGTTCCTCCTTCGCCGGGGAGACGTCGACCGCCACGACGGCCCCCGCCCCGGCGATCCGGGCCGCCTGCAGCGCGGCCAGGCCGACCCCGCCGACACCGAACACGGCCACCGACTCGCCGGGGCGGACCTGGGCGCTGTGGTGGACGGCCCCGTACCCGGTGAGGACGGCGCAGCCGAGCAGGGCGGCTTCGGGCAGCGGGATCCCGGCGGGCGCGGGCAGCACGCAGTTCGCCGCGACGACGGTCTCCTCGGCGAAGGCCGCGACGTTCAGCCCGGGGTGCAGCTCGGTGCCCTCGGCGTCGTGGGCGTAGACCGCGCCGACCCCGGTCAGGGCCTTGGCGCAGAGCCAGACCTCGCCGATCCGGCAGTGGTGGCACTCCCCGCAGGACGGGGCCCAGTTGAGCACCACACCGTCGCCGGGTGCGACGTGGGTGACACCCTCGCCCACCGAGACGACCGTCCCCGCGCCCTCGTGGCCGAGGACGGCGGGGACGGGCACCCGCATGGTGCCGTTGGTGAGGGAGAGATCGGAGTGACAGACCCCGGCTGCGGCGAGCCGCACCCGGACCTGCCCGGGGCCGGGTTCGGGCAGCACGATGTCCCGTATCTCCAGCGGGGCTCCGACGGCGGGCAGGATGGCGGCGCGGACCATGGTCTTCGTCTCCGTGTCTTCTGGGGTGCTGCGGGTCGCGGTCAGAACTGCAGGGACTTGGTCTGGAGGTACTCCCCCAGGCCGTGCGGGCCGAGCTCGCGGCCCACGCCCGACTGCTTGTAGCCGCCGAAGGGCGCGCGCACGTTGAAGCGGCCGCCGTTGATGTCCACCTGACCGGTGTCCATGCGCCGGGCGAAGGCCACGGCCGTCTCCGCGTCCGCCGCCCAGACGGCGCCGCCCAGGCCGTAGACCGTGCCGTTGGCGATGCGCAGGGCGTCCTCCTCGTCCTCGTAGGGGAGGATCGCCAGGACGGGACCGAAGATCTCCTCCTGGGCGATGGTCATCTCGGGGGTGACGTCCGCGAACACGGTCGGGGTGACGAAGTACCCGTGCTCGTGCGGCGCTTCGGAACCGCCCGCGACGAGTCGGGCGCCCTCCTCGACGCCCTTGTCGATGTACGCGCGCACGCGGGCGCGCTGCTTGGCGTTGATCACCGGGCCGAGTCGGGTGCCCGGGTCGCGGGGGTCGCCGGTGGGGTACTTGGCGACGGCGGCCACCGCGAGGGACACGGCCTCCTCGTACTGGTCCCGCTGGACGAGCATGCGGGTGAGGGCGTTGCAGCTCTGACCGGAGTTGCTCATGACGTCGGCGACGCCCGCGGCGACGGCCTTGGGCAGATCGGCGCCGGGCAGGATGACGTTCGCCGACTTGCCGCCGAGTTCGAGGGCGACGCGCTTGACGGCGGCGCCGGCGATGGCACCGATCTTCTTGCCGACGGCGGTCGAGCCGGTGAAGGAGACGAGGTCGACCCCTTCGTGCTCGGCCAGCGCCTGTCCGGCGACCGGGCCGGTGCCGGTCACCAGGTTGAAGACTCCGGCCGGGATGCCCGCCTCGTGCACGGCTTCGGCGAAGAGCTGCGCGGTCAGCGGGGTGTCCTCGGCCGGCTTGAGGACGAGGGTGCAGCCGGCGGCGAGAGCGGGTGACACCTTGGCAACGACCTGGTGCAGGGGATAGTTCCAGGGCGTGATGGCCCCGACCACACCGACCGGCTCCAGCAGCACGGTGGAGTTCCCGATCCGTTCCTCGAAGGCGTACTCGGCCGCCAGCTCGGCGTAGGAGGAGGCCACCGCGATCGGGGCCCCGACGTGGACGTTCTCCGAGAAGCCGGAGGTGGCGCCGAGTTCGGCGGTGATCGTCTCGGCGATCTCGCCCTTGCGGGCCGCCAGGACGTCGCGCAGTGCACCGATCAGGGCGGCCCGCTCGGCCGGAGCCGTGGCCGCCCAGCCGGGGAGGGCCGCGCGGGCCGCGCGTACGGCCGCGTCCACGTCCTCGGCGCCCCCGGCCGGGACGTTGGCGATGACCTGCTCGTCGGCCGGGTTGACGACCTCGATCCGGTCGGTTCCGGCGGCGGGCCGCCACTCCCCGCCGATGTACATCCCGTCGTGGGCCTTCATGGCATTCCTCCCGAGCACGCACGAGCGCGTAGAGCTGACGTCGTCGACACCCTACAAACTAGCGCCGGTAGTTTTCGGGGCACCAGGGGCCGCCCGGCTCAGATGATGCCGAAAAGCATCCCCGCGGCCAGTACCACGAGGGAGGTGAGGGCCGCCCATTTCACCGTGAAGCGGGTGTGGTCGCCGAACTCGACCCTGGCCATGCCGACGAGGACGTAGACGGCCGGAACCAGCGGGCTCGACATGTGCAGGGCCTGGCCCACCAGGGAGGCGCGGGCGATCTCCAGCGAGGAGACCCCGTGGGCGGCGCCGGCCTCGGCGAGGACCGGCAGGACGCCGAAGTAGAAGCCGTCGTTGGACATGAAGTAGGTCAGCGGCAGGCTGAGCAGCCCGGTGACCAGGGCCATGTGCGGGCCCATGCCCTCGGGGACGGCGCCGACGAGCCAGTCGGCCATGTGCTTGACCATGCCCGTTCCGCTGAGGACGCCCGTGAAGACGGCCGCGGCGAAGACCATGCCGGCGACGTTGAGGACGTTGTCGGCGTGGGCGGCGATGCGGGCCTTCTGGTCAGGCATGTGGGGGAAGTTCACGGTGAGCGCGAGGGCGGCGCCGAGCAGGAACAGCACCGGGATCGGCAGCAGCTCCATGATCATCGCGGCGAGCAGGGCGACGGTGAGGCCCGCGTTGAACCAGTAGAGGCGGGGGCGCAGCGTCGGACGGTCGGGGTCGAGCCCCTGGAAGCCGTCGTCCCCGGGCGCGGCGGCGGAGGCGGCGCCCGCACCCGCGGCGGAACCCGGGCCGGAGGAGGAACCGGGGGCGGGATCCGTGGCGGAACCGGAGCCACCGCCCCCGGGCGCCTTCGCGTCCGGCTGCGCGCCCGTGTCCGTCCTGCCGCCCGGACCGACCGCGACCAGGAACTCCTCCTCGGCCTCGGCCCCCGCCTCCCCGGGCATCACCAGGGAGCCGACGCGGCGGCGCTCGCGCAGGCCCAGGACGTAGGCCAGGACGAAGACGCACAGGAGCCCGACCGCGAGGGCGGGGATCATCGGGACGAAGATGTCGGCCGCGTCCAGCTTGAGGGCGGTGGCGGCGCGGGCGGTGGGTCCGCCCCAGGGGAGGGTGTTCATCACGCCGTTCGCGGTCGCGGCGACGCCCGTCATGACCACCAGGCTCAGACCCAGCCGCTTGTAGAGCGGGTACATGGCCGAAACGGTGATCATGAAGGTGGTCGAACCGTCCCCGTCGAGGGAGACGATCGCCGCCAGCACGGCCGTGCCGACCACGACCCGCATCGGATCGGCCTTGCAGAAGCGCAGGATGCCCCGGACGATCGGGTCGAAGAGGCCGACGTCGATCATCACGCCGAAGTAGACGATGGCGAACATCAGCATGGCGGCGGTCGGGGCGAGCTTCCCGACGCCGTCGATGACGTAGTCCCCCAGGTGCGCGCCCTTTCCGGCGAACACGCAGAAGAGCGCGGGGATGAGGACGAGCGCCGCGATGGGCGACATTTTCTTCAGCATGATCAGGACCAGGAAGGTCGCGATCATGGCGAAGCCGAGGAAGGTCAGCATGCAGGGAACCTAGGTGCCGCCTCCTTGTGCCAACAAGACGTCGACGCGTGAGCAATACGAGCAAAACCCCAGCTCAGGGCAGGGGTACGAGTTCGACGGGGAAGCCGTTGAGCACCGCCGTCCCGGAGAGCGGGTCGAGCCGGGTGCCGTCGAGGAGCTGGTTGACGTTCACTCCCGGTTCGGCGGCCGCCACCGCGAGGCGGGTGCCGTCCCGGTCGTGGCCCCAGCCGTGCGGCAGGCTGACCACGCCGGCGCGGACGGCGTCGGTGACCTCCACGGGGACCTCCAGACTGCCGCCGTCGGCCGTGACCCGGGCCCGCCCCCCGTCGGCCAGTCCGATCCGCTCCGCGTCCCGCGGATGGACCTGGAGGGTGCAGCGGTTGGAACCGCCGGTGAGGGCCGGGACGTTGTGCAACCAGCTGTTGTTGGACCGCAGGTGGCGGCGGCCCACGAGCACCAGGGCGGCGGGGCGGCCGGTGAGGGCCGCGCGCAGTCGGGGGAGCTCGGCCGCGATCGGGTCCGGGAGCAGCTCGATCCTGCCGCTGCGGGTCCTGAGCAGGCCCGGGAGCCGGGGCCGCAGCGGGCCGAGGTCGATGCCGTGCGGGTGGGCGAGCAGCCTGTCCAGACTCAGCCCGCCGTCCGACCCGTCCGGCTGCCCGTACGCAGACCCGCCCTCCGGCGCTTCCGGCTGCCCGTCGGACTGCCCGACCGGCTGTCCTGCGGCGCCGAACAGGTCTCCGTACGGGCCGAGTCGCAGCATCAGGTCGAGCCGCCGTTCGGGGCCGTTCTCGCCCGCCAGGAGCCCCGCGAGGCGGGCGGGGTCGGCGCCGTGGAGGGGGGAGCGCCGGTCCGCGGTCTCCCGGGCGAGGGCGCCCTGGATCGCCGTCTCGTCGACGACGGACGGCTCGGCGGCGCCGTGCGTGCCGGAGACGGCCAGGACGAGGCGCGCGTGGATCTCGCACTCGTCGAGCCGCCCGGCTTCGAGGGGGACGGCGGGACGGGTGTAGCGGACCTGGTTGCGGATGGCGAAGCCGTTGAAGGCGAAGTCGTGGTGCGCGCTCTGGGACGGGGGCGGTGGAGGCAGCACGACGTGGGCGTGACGGGAGGTCTCGTTGAGGTAGGGGTCGACGCTGACCATGAAGTCCAGCCCGGCCAGGGCCGCGTCGAGCCGGCGGCCGTCGGGGGCGGACAGCACGGGGTTGGCGGCGATGGCGATCAGGGCGCGGATCCGCCCCGGACCCGGGGTCTCGATCTCCTCGGCGAGGGCGGCGATGGGCAGTTCGCTCTTGGCCTCGGGGTGGCCGGAGACCCGGCTGTGCCAGCGGCCGAGCGCGAATCCCCGGCCGGGTCCGGCCGCACGGGGGCGTGGGCCGGTCGCCGGGAGCGGGAAGAGGGCCCCGCCGGGCCGGTCGAGGTTGCCGGTGAGGATGTTCAGTACGTCGACCAGCCAGCTGGCGAGCGTCCCGTACTCGACGGTGCAGCTGCCGATCCGCCCGTAGACGGCGGCGGTCGGCGCGGCCGCGAGATCACGGGCCAGGTCGCGGATCTCGGCGGCCGTGAGGTCGCAGGCGGGGGCCAAGGCCTCAGGAGTGAAACTCCCGAGGGCGTCGGCGAGTTCCCCGAGCCCCTCGGTGTGTCGCGCCAACGCGCCGGGAGCGGACAGCCCTTCGGCGAGCAGGGTGTGCGCGACGGCGGCGAGCAGCAGGGCGTCGCTGCCGGGGCGGGGTGCGAGGTGCCGGTCGGCGAGCCGGGCGGTGCGCGTCCTGCGCGGGTCGACGACGACGAGGGTGCCTCCGCGCGCCCGCAGCGCCTTGAGCCGGCCGGGGAAGTCGGGGGCGGTGCACAGGGAGCCGTTGGACTCGACCGGGTTGGCGCCGAGCAGGAGCAGGAAGTCGGTGCGGTCGAGGTCGGGCACGGGGATGGCGAAGGGGTCGCCGAACAGCAGTCCGCTGGAGACGTGTTTGGGCATCTGGTCGAGGGTGCTGGCGGTGAAGAGGTTGCGGGTGCCCAGGGCGCCCACGAGCAGCGGCGGGTAGAGGGCGCCGGCCATGGTGTGCACGTTCGGGTTGCCGAGGACGACGCCCACGGACTGCGCCCCGTGTTCCCGGACCAGGGCGGGGACGGCTGCGGCGATGGCGTCGTAGGCCTCCTCCCAGGTCGCCCGGCGCAGGCGGCCGTCGCGGCGGACGAGGGGGGTGCGCAGCCGGTCCGGGTCGGCGTCGAGCGCTCCGAAGGCGGCGCCCTTGGGGCAGATGAAGCCGCGGCTGAAGACGTCGTCGCGGTCACCCCGGGCACCGGTGACGGTGGTCCCCTCGATGGTCAGGGTGAGGCCGCAGGTGGCTTCGCAGAGGGGGCAGATGCGCGGGGCGGTGCGGGGCATGGGCCCTCCAGGGGGCGGCAGGCCGCGGCACGGACCGTCGGCGGCCCGGCCCGGCGGCGCGGGCACGCGGGCGCCCCGAGCATACCGACCGGTAGGCACGTCGGGGAGGGGGTTGCGGCGACCGGTCGGCTCCGGGCCGTTCAGTCCAGGACCCGGGCCAGGTAGGCGTGCATCATGGCCCGCGTCTCGGCGACGATCGCGGGGTCCCCCGCCGGGTCGGACCGGAAGGCCAGCTGGACGAGCGCGTCGGTCGCCTCGACGGCGACCAGTACCGCGCGCTCCAGCCCGGCGTCGGGGACGAGGCGCAGATGCCCGCACAGCAGCCGGGTCAGGCGCGCGGCGACCAGGTGGTTCGGGTCGGCGGCGGGCCCCTCCGCGGGCGGCGCGGGCACGCCGAAGTCGACGAGGGCGAAGCCCGGGACGCTGCGCTTCATGGCCAGGTACTCGTCGAGGACGGCGTCCACGACGGGCCGCCAGTGGGCGACCGGCAAGACGGCGAGGCGCCTTTGGATGCCGTCGGCGTACCGGTCGAGGTTGCGGTGGGCGAGGGCGACGGCCATGGCCCGCTTGTTCCCGAAGAACCGGTAGACGGATCCGATGGGCACGCCGGCGCGCAGGGCGACGGCACGGGTACTGAGGTTCTCGTAGCCGGTCTCGTCCAGGAGCTCGGCACAGGCGTCGAGGATCCGGGCGAGACGGTCGGCGCTGCGCTGCTGGACCGGGGTCCGGCGCAGGGGGTGGGCGGGAGGCACGGGGTCCATCATGCCGCTCCTGGCGTGTGGTTCGGGTGAACGGGACGTCCGGCCCTCAGTTCAGCAGGAGAGTGAGCCCGCCGAGGGTGTACGTCACCATCAGCGCGAGCAGCGGGAGTTGGCCGGCCACGGCCCTGGCGGGCGGGAAGAGGCGGACGGAGCGGTCGTGGGCGGCGATCACGCCGAGTACGTGACCGGCCACGACGGCGATCACCTGGAGGGCCGCGAGGCCTCCGGAACCCAAGGGGGGACTGGGCTCTGGGGCATTGTCAGTGCCCAGTGCCATGATTACTGTGCGTGGCCCTTCGGTGACGAGGAGGGAGAAGTAATGGGCGATGAGATAGCCGAGGGCGATCGGTACGAGTGAGTGCGCGAAGGCGGTCAGCGGGCGGGGGTGCGGGCCGCTGACGAGGCGGGTGGCGCCGGCGCACAGGCAGTAGAGGGTGGCGACGAGGGCGATGGAAGCGAGCAGCCCGAGGGTGGCCGCGGGGGTGCGGCCGAGGGGGGAGGTCTGAACGGCGTTGATCCAGGCGGGGTTGTCGGAGTAGCCGTCGTAGGCGGTGGACCCGAGCAGGACGCAGACGGTGGCGACGAGTCCGGGCCTCTCGGGCGTCGCGTCGAGTCCGTGCAGGGGGTTGCGCAGGGCCAGGCGGCCGTCGCCGCGGCGGCCGAGCGGTGAGAGCCGGGCCAGGAGGTCGGAGTAGGCCTCGAAGGCGTCGGCGTCGGCGAACCACCGCTCGCCGAAGCGGGCGGCGAGCAGCAGGTGGAGGGCGGCGTAGCCGGTGATGGCACAGAGGAGGGTGGTGGTGGATGCGGGATCGGGGGCGACGAGCTCCAGCCAGGTGAAGCCGAACAGCCCGGCGGCGGCGGGCCATTGGCCGAGCCGGGCGGGCAGGGGGCGGTCCTCACCGGGCGGGCGGCGGCGGATCCGGCGGAGGAGCCGGTGCAGGGTGCGCAGCGGGTTGAGCAGGCGCCAGACGGGGCCGAGGAGGAGGGAGGCGGGGACGAGTCCGACCCAGAGCAGGACGTAGACGGCGCCGGGAGCGGGGTTGCGGGCGGGGTCGTCGGGACCGAGGAGGAGGTGGAGGAGTACGGCGAGGGCTGCGGCGAGGCCGAGGCCGCGCAGGGTGGTGCGGGTGGCCGGCGCGTCGGCCACCCGCTGGAACCCGGCGGGCAGGGCCAGACCGGAGCGGTCGCCGCGGAAGCGGGAGACCGACCAGAGGAGACCGAGTGCGAGGAAGGAGACGAAGAGTGCGGTGAAGGCTCCGGCGAAGGCGTAGAAGGGAGAGATGGGCAGGTCGTGCTGGGAGCCGATCCCGTGCGCGAGCGGGACCTGCGGGTCGGCCGGGTGAAGGACCACGCTCCGGCCGGGCCCCGGCCCGAACGCCGCCACCGCTCCCGGCTCCGCCGACGGTCCGGGCCGGACGCCGGACCACACCCCGGGCGCTGACGCCCGGCCCTGGGCCGCCGCCCCGGGGCCGGGGGTCATCGGACCAGGAGCTGGGTCAGGACCAGCCCGGACTCGTGGGTCTCCACCTCGAAGAGGCCCGTGCGGTCGGCCGTCAGGACCAGGGTCGCCTCCTGGCCCGCGGGCAGGGCGAGTTCCTTGTCGTAGCCGTGGACGTGGAGGGTGTCGGCGCGGTCGCTGGTGACCCGCAGGGCGACGCGTTCGCCGCGCTTGACCTCGGTGCGGCCGGTGGCGGGGACCACCTTGCCGTCCCGGACGGCGAGGGTCACGGTGCGGTCGGCCCGCGGAGCCCCGGAGGGCGCCGCCGAGCCGGTCGGCGCGGGTGCGGAGTGGCTGTGGGACGCCTCGCCCGGGGGGCCCGCGGTCAGCGGCACGGACGCCTCGACCGGCTTGCCGGCGACGGCCCAGGCCGTGTGGTCGTCGGCGTAGAGGCGGACGGTCAGGGTGTGCGCGCCCTCGGGCACCTGCGCCGCGGGCAGGTGGAACCAGGGGCCGTACACGCGGGCCAGCTTGTGGCCGTCGAGTCCGAGGTGGGCGTGGCCGGCGCCCGGGAGGGCGGCGCCACCGGTGCTGTCGGGGGTGAAGCGGAAGTTGGTGACGGCCAGTTGGAGGTTCCAGCCGTCCTCGGAGTCGGGGCGGGCGGTGAGCCTGACCTCCGGCGCGCCCCCGGCCGGGACCTCGCGCAGGCGGTGGCCGCCGCCGTCCTGGGTGTCGAGCAGGGTGCCGGTACTGCCGGAGGCCTGCTCGTGGGTGGTGCCGGGTTTGTGGTGGGTGGTGGCCCTGCCCCCGCAGCCGGTGGCCGCGCCGCCCACGAGGAGCAGGAGGAGGGCGACGAGCGCGGCCGTGCGGGCGGGGCGTCGGGGCGGCCGGCCCGCGCGGGCGGGTGGTCGGCAGGCGTCGCACCGGATGCGGGCCTGTGCGGGGACGGTCACTTCGGGCCTCCGATGGAGGTTCGGGCCGGCCGGCCACCGACCCCGCGGCCCGCCCCAGCGCCCGCGCCGCCACGCCCCGACAGCGGGCCGGCGGGGCGCCGGCGGTGGGCTCGACGAGTCGTCAGTAGCGGGCGTCGGGGCGAGGAGCGGGGCGTCGGGGCGGGTGCCGGCGGGCGGTACGGAGCGGGGATCCAGTCGAGAGCCGGGTCGGGGTGGGCCCCGCTCCGGACCGGGCCCCGGGGCAGGCGGTGAGGGGCAGGGCCCGCCCCGGAAGGGCCCGGGGCAGGGGCTCGGGCCAGGGGGCCAGAGCCGGGGGGCGGGGCGGGGGGCGAGGCGGGGGGGGCAGGGCGGGGGCGGGGTCAGGGGGTCAGGGCGGGGGCCGGGGTGGGGGGCTGGGGGGCCGAGGAGGTGCGTGGGGTGGGGCGGGCCGCGGCGACGGCCGTCCACAGGACCCACACCAGCGCCACCAGCGCGCGTATCCAGGCGGGGCTCAGCGGGATCCAGGGGATCATCAGAACGGCCTTGTCGAAGGCGTCCAGCAGGGTCAGCGCCCCCAGGAGCAGCGTCAGCCGGGCCAGCCAGGGGCGCCCGGGGCGCAGGGCCAGGCCGGCGCCGGTCCACCAGAGGCCGAGCAGCAGCAGGGCGAGGGCCGGGACGAAGGTGTCCTGGAGGGGCATCGTGGAGCCGGCCACGTCCAGGGCCACCCCGGCGGCCCCCAGCAGGGAGGCCACCGTGCCCAGCCGGGAGCGGCGCAGGCGGCGCCACCACAGCACCCCGCCGACCAGCAGCAGGACGGCCGCCACCGCCAGCGCGATCTGCGTCTCCACCCGTTCCAGACCGCGGGCCCCGTACCAGTCGCAGCCGGCCGGGAGTTTGCGGGCCTGGACGTTGTAGTCCGCACAGACCAGCAGCTGGGCGAGCTTGACCGGTTCGCCCACCAGCCGGGCGGAGGCGCCGCCGACCTCGCCGCGCGCCTTCCCGCACTGCGGCAGGGTGCCCGGGGTGGAGCCGTCGGGGCCGTCCTGCCAGCAGTTGCCGCGGCCCTGGCCGTCCCACCACACGTCGGTGCCGTTGGGCCGGGAGGCCCCTGACCTGTCCTTGCCGAGGATGTTGCCGGCGTACCGGTTGTGGTGGGAGGTGTCGGTCTGCTTCGACCACTTCTCCTCGCCGCGGATGTAGGCCGGCACCGCGCTGAGGAAGAAGGCGGCCCGCCGGTGGCCGTACACCCAGTTGTTCTCGTAGAGGTTCCAGTTGCCTCCGGCGGTGATGATGCCGGTGCCCGGCGGCATCGAGATCTGGGGGCAGACCACCCCCTGTTCGTAGCCGCGCTCGACGGGCGGCTTCGCGCAGGTGCCGTCGGCCACGTAGGGGTAGTAGTCGGCGTTGTTGTCGTGGATGAGGTTGCGTTCGAAGCGGGCGTGGTTCTGCGGGAGGCCGGGGTGTCCGGGGAAGGCGCTGTCCATCGAGGCGCCGCCCATGTTCTGGTCGAACTCGTTGTCGTGGACCCACACCGAGTCACCGGCGGTGCCGGAGTAGCCGACCATGTTGTGGTGGCTGCGGCAGCCGGTGATCTCGATCGAGTACCGGGGCACGTCGTAGCCGCGCCCGTCGTTGATGTTGGAGGCGCTGCCGGGGTAGATGCCGGAGTCTCCGTTGCCGTAGGACTCGCAGTTCTTGTACAGGCCGTGGTCGCTGGCGAAGGTCAGGAAGCCGTACTCGTCGTTCCAGCGGGTCAGTACGTCGTCGATGACGAAGCCGTCGCCGGCCAGTACGTACAGCGAGTTGAAGGTGGTGCGCTGGGCGGTGAAGTTGCGGAAGTAGACGCCGTCGGACTCGTCGGCGCGGATGGCGTTCAGCTTCTGGTACTTGGCGTCGATGACGACGTCCATGCGCGAGGCGCCGGTGCCCTCGATCTGGAGGTCCTTCTTGCCGAGGATCGCGACGAGGTTCTGGTTGTGCGGGCAGCTCGCCTGCTGTTCGCAGGACAGGATCTGGTAGCCCAGGGCGGAGTTGGGGGCCTTGAGGGCGGCGCACTCGCCCGTCGGCTTGGGGAGCGAGGGCTCCTCCTCGTAGAGGCCGGGCAGGACCGCGATGTTCATGCCGGGGCGGTCCACGGCGTCGACGGCCGCCTGGAGGTGGCGGTAGCCGGACTTCTCGCAGCGTTCGTAGAGGTCGAGGTTGCGGCGGCGCAGGTCGTCGGGGAATCCGGCGATGCGGCGCTCGAAGGCGGGCCGGTCGGTCTTGCAGACGATCAGGTCGGGCTCGGCCGCGCGGTACGCGGGGACGGATCCGGTGCCGTCGGGCAGGGCGACGGGGCGCTCTTCGTGCGCGAGGGCGGCGGGCGCGGCGGCGAAGAGGGACAGGAGGGCGAGCAGGGCGGCGAGGAGCGCCGCCGGCACGCCAGGGAACCTGCAGGTCCACGACATGCGCGTGAGAGTAGAGCAATGTTCATCTTTTCGGATCCCCTCCCGCACGGATCCGTCCGCACCGCCGTCCGCACCGCCGCCCGCACCGCCGCCCGGCGGGAGGCCCCGGCGGGAATCGGTGGCGTGGTCCGGGACGGCGTTGACGAGTGGCGCGCGGAATCCTACTGTCTGGCATAGGATTCCTTCGACGGAGCGGGAGCAGCCCATGAGTGAGCAGGCCAGGAAGACGGCGGAGGCGCTGGAGTACCTCACCGGCTTCGGAAACGAGCACAGCTCGGAGGCCGTGCCGGGCGCACTCCCCCACGGCCGCAACTCACCCCAGCGCGCCCCGCTCGGCCTCTACGCCGAGCAGCTCAGCGGCAGCGCCTTCACCGAGCCGCGCCGCCACAACCGCCGCTCCTGGCTCTACCGGATCCGCCCTTCGGCCGCGCACCCCGCCTTCACCCGGGTCGGCAACGGAGCACTGCGCACGGCGCCCTTCACCGAGGCGGTCCCGGACCCCAACCGGCTGCGCTGGAACCCGCTGCCCGACCCGGCCCCGGGCACCGATTTCCTGGCCGGCCTGTGGACCCTGGGCGGCAACGGCGACGCCACCCAGCGCACCGGCATGGCCATCCACCTCTACGCCGCCAACGCCGACATGACGGACCGGGTGTTCAGCGACTCCGACGGTGAGCTGCTGATCGTCCCGGAGCGGGGCGGCCTGCTGCTGCGCACCGAGCTCGGCCTGCTCTCGGTCGGCCCCGGCGAGGTGGCCCTGATCCCGCGCGGCATCCGTTTCCGCGTCGAGCTCCTCGACGGAGACCGCGACGGGGGCGGCGCGCCCGCCCGCGGCTACGTCTGCGAGAACTACGGACAGCCCTTCGACCTCCCCGACCTGGGCCCGATCGGCGCCAACGGCCTCGCCGCCGCCCGCGACTTCCGGGCGCCCGTCGCCGCGTACGAGGACGTCGAGCGTCCCACCGAGGTGGTCAACAAGTTCTGCGGGAACCTCTGGTCCGCCACCTACGACCACTCCCCCCTCGACGTCGTGGCCTGGCACGGCACGCACGTCCCGTACGTCTACGACCTGCGCCGCTTCAACGTCATCGGGTCGATCAGCTACGACCACCCCGACCCGTCGATCTTCACCGTGCTGACGTCGCCCTCCGACACCCCGGGCCTGGCGGGCGTGGACTTCGTGGTCTTCGCCCCGCGCTGGCTGGTCGGCGAGGACACCTTCCGCCCGCCGTACTTCCACCGCAACGTGATGAGCGAGTACATGGGCCTGATCGAGGGCGCCTACGACGCCAAGGCCGAGGGCTTCGTGCCCGGCGGCGGCTCGCTGCACAACATGATGTCGGCGCACGGTCCCGACCGCGAGACCTTCGACCGGGCCAGCGCCGCCGAGCTGAAGCCGCAGAAGATCGACGACGGCCTGGCCTTCATGTTCGAGACCCGCTGGCCGATCACCGCCACCCCCCAGGCGGCCGGGGCGGAACACCTCCAGCGCGGATACGACGATGTCTGGGAGGGTCTCCAGCGCCACTTCCGCGCCTAACATGCGCATGCGTGCGCGCACGGCCCCCGTGCGCGCACGCCCGCCGCCTGCACTCCAGTCTGCCGCCGTTCGGAGAACCACCCGTGACCGCCTTCGCCCCCGACTCCCTCGTCCTGAACCGGAAACTGCCCCTCTGGTACCAGGTGTCCCAGTCCCTGCGCGCCTCGATACTGGGCCGCACCCCGGACGCCTCCTTGCGCCTGCCGACCGAGGAACAGCTCGCCGAGCACTACGGCGTGAGCGTCCTGACGATGCGCCAGGCGCTCAAGGAGCTGGAGGTCGAGGGCCTGATCAGCCGGCACCGGCGGCGCGGCACCTTCATCGAGCCGGGCGCGCTGCGCAGCGCCCCGGTGCGGCTGCTGGGGTCGGTCGACGCGATCGTGGCCCAGCAGTCGGGTGAGCGGACGACGATCCTGGGACGGGAGCGGACTCCGGTGGCCGGTGAACTGCTGGAGCACTTCCCCGACACCGCCGAGGTGGTCACGTACCGCAGGCTCCGCCACGACGGGGAGAGCGGCGAGCCCACGAACTGGGCGGAGAACGCGGTGCGCCCGGAGTTCGCGGACGCCGTGGACCTGGACGACCTGGTGCGGTGGCCGATGACGAAGGTGCTGCGCGACGTGGTGGGGGTGCGGATCAGCCGGATCACCGACACCGTCGAGGCGCGCCTGGCGGACCCGGTCACGGCCGAGCTGCTCCAGGTCCCGCTGCTGAGCCCGATCCTGCACTACACGGGCGTGACGTACGACGAGGACGGGCGGGTGGCCGACGTGGCGCGGATCCGCTACCGCGGCGACCGGTTCTCCTTCACGGTGACGGTCGACGCGCCCTGACGGTGACGGGCCCTGCCGGCCGACGGGCCCCGGCGCTCGCTCGACGGGCTCTGACACTCGACGGGACCTGACACTCGACGGGAGCTGACGCCCGACGCGTCCTAGCTCTTCTCGCCCTGCTCCTCCCCGGGGCGTTCCCCCTCGGCCTGGGAGGGGGTGGTGCGCATCGTATGGGGGTGCTGTTGCTGCTTGCGCTGCTGCTCGTCCATGTCCTCGTCGAGCCGCTCGCCCTCCGCCTGTGACGGCGTCGAATACTCGTCGTACTGACTCATGGCCGACTCCTAGGTCGGTACGGATCGCATGTATGCGTACATAAGGAGCGTAACGCTTCGGCCTGGACACGGCCCGGCCCCCGCGCCCCGTCGCTACCATCTGCCGGGTGAGCGAAGACGTACCGCTGCTGGACGATCTGATGCCCTGGTCCGTGGGCGGCCTGCGCCTGGGGCGGGACTGGGTGGTCGCGCCCGGTCCGGCCACGCTGCGCGCCCGCTGGACGGCCCTGACGCGCGCCGAAGGGCCGGAGCGGGAGCTGCTGTTCCGCCCGAGCCGGACCCGTACGCCCGCGGCCGGAGCGGCCGCCCTGCCCGGGCAGCGCTCGGCGACGGCCCGGTTCTCCGAGGCCCCCGGCCCGTTCCCCGACCCCGTGCGGGTACTCCGGGCGCCCTTCGACGAGCAGTGGCTGCTGCCCGACCAGCGGCTCATCGACTCGGCGCGCCCCGAGCTGTGGCGGGTCCTCGACGCGCAGCAGCTGTTCGTGGTGGAGACGCCGGAGCCGCTGGTCACCGCCCACCTCCCGGCGGGCCGGCTCGGCCGGATCCGGCCGCTGCACCGGCGCCCCGGCGGGGCCGAGCCGAACCTCGCGCCGGGCCTGCTGCCGCTGCTGGGGGCGCGCCACGGCGGCTGGGTCACCCCCGAGGACGTGCTGTGCTGGATCCTCGCCGCGGGCCGCCCCGGGCCGCGCGGGTACGAGGTCCCGCTCGCGGCGGACCCGGAGCGGTGGCGGGCCGGGCTGGAGCTGGGTCAGCGGCTGCTCACCGTTCAGCTGCGCGGGGTGCGGGGCGGGGAGCCGCCCCGGCTGCCGGGCGGGCGGCGGCCGTACGTCCGCTCGGCGGTGACGGCCTGGCCGCAGGAGCTCGCGTACGACCCGGAGAGCGAGACGCTGACCCTCGGGGACGGTGCGGTCTCCCCGGTTCCGGCGGGCGCGTGGGAGTACGAGGCGCAGGGCGTGCGGGTGCTGGAGTCCTGGTTCGCCGCGCGCGGTGCGCACCGGGATCCGCGGGCGCGGGGGCTGGAGGCGTTCGGCCCGGCCGAGTGGCCGCAGTCCTGGACCTCGGAGCTGTCGGCCCTGGTGACGACCCTGGCGCTGCTGGCCGATCTGGCCCCTCTGCGGGCTGCGTTCACTCCCGGACCGCTGCTGGCGGCCGGGGAACTGACGGCCGCCGGGGTGCTGCCGCCGCCGCGCTGGTCCCGGCGGCCCGCGTCGGTGCTGGACCACCAGGAGGAGGGCCCGGGCGGCCAGTTCGCCCTGCTGTAGCCCCTGCACGCCGCGCGGGCGCGGCAGCCCCGGGCCACGCGGACACGGCGCGGCCGGCCCCGTCAGGGAGCGGGGTCCCAGGCGCCCAGCAGGCGGGACACCGCGCGGTCGAAGACCGTCGCCATGTCGGGCGGCACCGGGGATGCCGGGCCGCTCGCCGTGAGGGCCTCGGCGAGCCGCGGGTACTCCCCCGACGCCAGCCGGGAGCCGAGCCAGGCCGTCCGTACACCCTGTTCGGCGGCCTCGCTCCAGGGCAGCGAGCGGGCCCGTTCGGCCAGGGCCAGCTCGCTCCCCACGAACGCGGCCACCGTGCCGTTCACCGCGGCGATCAGCTCCAGCTTCTCGCCGCCGGAAGCCTCCAGCGGCGCCAGGCAGGCCAGGCTGTGCTCCAGGTACCGCAGGGCGTGCGGGCCGAACCCGTAGACCGGGCTCAGCAGTCGCGGCAACCACGGGTGGCGGTGCATCAGGGCCCGGGTCTGTCGGGCCAGCGCGAGCAGGTCGGCGCGCCAGTCGCCGCTCGGCGGGGTCAGTTCGTACTCCCCGCTGACGGTGTCGACCATCAGCTCGTGGAGGTCCTCCTTGCGGGGGACGTAGTTGTACAGGGACATGGTCCCGGCACCGATACCCGCCGCCACGCGCCGCATGGAGACGGCCTCGATCCCCTCCGCGTCGGCGATCCGCACCGCCTCGGCGGCGATGGAGTCCCGGCTGTGCGCGGGGCGCGGTCCGCGCCCCGCGCGCACGGGGCGGGTCCAGATCACTTCGGGTTCAGCGGGGCGCCCGCCGGCTGTCATCGGTCACATCACCTCGTCGTCTCGCCACCATCTTAGTTACGTACACCGTACGTAGTGAGGTACGGTGCCCATATGACGACTACGTACGCTGTACTTAGTGAGGGTCTGGAGAAGCACTACGGTGAGGTGCGCGCGCTGCGCGGGCTGGATCTGGCCGTGCCGGAAGGCGCCGTCTGCGGGTTGCTGGGCCCCAACGGCGCGGGCAAGACCACCGCCGTCCGGATCCTCACCACCCTCACCGCGCCCACCGGGGGCCGTGCCCTGGTCGCCGGCCACGACGTCACCCGCGACCCCGCCGCCGTCCGCCGCGCCATCGGGGTCACCGGGCAGTACGCCTCCGTCGACGGGGACCTCACCGGCCGCGAGAACCTCCGGCTCTTCGCCCGCCTCGCCGGACTGCGCGGCAGGGCCGGGCGGGAGCGCGCCGACGCGCTGCTGGAACGGTTCGGGCTCGGCGAGGCCGCCGACCGGGTGGCCTCGACCTGGTCCGGCGGCACGAGGCGGCGCCTGGACCTCGCCGCCGGACTGATCACCCGCCCCCGGGTGCTGTTCCTGGACGAGCCCACCACCGGCCTGGATCCGGCGGCCCGCGAGCACATCTGGACGGCCGTGCGCGCGCTCGCCGACGAGGGCACCACCGTCCTGCTCACCACCCAGTACCTGGAGGAGGCCGACCGGCTCGCCGACGACATCCTGGTCGTCGACCGCGGCCGGGCCGTCGCCAACGGCACCCCGACCGCCCTCAAGGCCCGCATCGGCTCCTACGCCGAGGTCACCGTCGCGCGGGCGGACGCCCTCACGGCCGCGGCCGGGGTCCTCGACCGGCTCACGGGCGGGCGGCCCGCCCTGGACGAGCAGCGGCTCACCGTCGGGGCGACCGTGCTGGACCCCGGCGTCACCCTCCCGCAGGTGATCCGCGCGCTCGACGGCGCCGGCGTCCCGGTGACGGACGCGAGCCTGCGCCCGCCCACCCTCGACGAGGTGTTCCTGCGCCTCACCCGGGTTCCGGCCCCCGCCCCCACGAAGGAGAACGCGGCATGACCACCCTGCTCTCGGACGGCGGCGCCGTCCTGACCCGCCAGCTCCAGAAGGCCCGGCACGCCCCGGCGCTGCTGGTGCTGACCCAGACGATGCCGCTGACGATGCTGCTCTTCTTCGGCTACGTCTTCGGCAGCGCGCTCGCCATGCCGGGCTCCGAGTACCGCGAGTTCCTGGTGCCCGGACTGCTCGCCGCGACCGCCGCCAACGGCCTGATGACCGGCATGTTCACGGCCGCGCAGGACGCGCACCGCGGGGTGATGGACCGCTTCCGGACCCTGCCGATGAGCCGGAGCGCCGTCCCCCTGGGCCAGACGGCCGCCGACCTGCTGACCACGGCGGTGTCGCTGGTGCCGGTGATGCTGGTGGGACTGGCGATGGGCTGGCGGGCCGAGAACGGACTGCCCGGCGCGCTCGGGGCGTTCGGCGTACTGCTGCTGTTCCGCTTCGCCACCGCGTGGGCGGGGACGTACCTCGGGCTGGTGAGCCGGAGCGAGGAGGCGGCGGGGCAACTCGCCAGCGCCACCTTCGTCCTGCCGATGCTGTCGAGCGCCTACCTGCCGACGGCCGGGCTGACCGGCTGGCTGCGGACGGTCGCGGAGTGGAACCCGATCAGCGCCGTGGCCACCGCCGTACGGGCCCTGTGCGGCAACGCCGGCGGCGAGGCGGCCCCGGGCGCGTCCTGGCCGGCGGTCCACCCGGTGGCCGGGGCGGTGCTGTGGTCACTGCTCCTGCTGGCGCTCTTCGTACCGCTGGCCACGCGCAGGTTCGCCCGCGGCCGGGACTGAATCCCCTCCGGAACCGAACCCCCTCCGGACGGGGACGGCGGTGGACGTACGGTCGCCGGACTGCGGGATCCGCGTGGCCGCACGCGGACCGCCGGGGCCGTACGGGGTGACAGACCCGGCCCTCCCGGTATAGGCATCGGTGTCATGGACACCGACCCGGCCCCCGCCGCCGCCCCCCGGGGCGCCGCCCCCGAGCCCCTCCCCCTCGCCGGCCTCACGGTCGTCGCCGTCGAACAGGCCGTCTCCGCCCCCTTCGCCACCCGTCAGCTCGCCGACCTCGGCGCCCGGGTCATCAAGGTGGAACGCCCCGACGGCGGCGACTTCGCGCGGGCGTACGACACCGCCGCCCACGGCCTGGCCTCGCACTTCGTCTGGGCCAACCGCGGCAAGGAGTCCCTCGCCCTCGACCTGAAGGACCCGCGCGGGCTGGAGGTGCTGCACGAGCTGCTGGCCGACGCCGACGTCTTCGTCCAGAACCTCGCGCAGGGCGCCGCCGCCCGCCTCGGGATCGACGCCGCGGCCCTGTGCGCCCGCTACCCCCGGCTGGTCGCCGTGGACGTCTCCGGCTACGGGCCCGAGGGCCCCTACGCCCACAAGCGCGCCTACGACATGCTCGTGCAGTGCGAGGCCGGCCTGGTCTCGGTGACCGGCACGCCCGGGGTGCCCGTCAAGGCGGGGATCCCGGCGGCCGACATCGCCGCCGCCATGTACGCCTTCTCCGGGGTGCTCGCCGCCCTCCTGCGCCGCGGGGCGACCGGCCGCGGCGGCCCCCTCGAGGTGTCGATGCTGGACGCCCTCGCCGAATGGATGGGACATCCGCTGCACCACACGATGCACGGCGGGGAGCAGCCCGTACGTACGGGTCTCGCGCACGCCGTGATCGCGCCCTACGACGCCTACCCGACGGCCGACGGGGACCGCGTGCTGCTGTCGGTGCAGAACGACCGGGAGTGGGGGCGCCTGGCACGGCAGGTGCTGGGGCGGCCCGATCTCGCGGAGGATCCGGCGTACGCGACGAACGCGGCCCGCACCCGGGGCCGGGAGAAGACGGACGCGGTGGTGGCCGAGGCGCTCGGCCGGCTCGGCGCGGACGAGGCGGTGGGGTTGCTGGAGGCGGCCGGGATCGCCTGCGCACGGCTCAACTCGGTGGCACAGCTGGCCGCGCACCCGCAGCTCGCGGCACGCGACCGCTGGCGGGAGGTGGATTCACCGGCGGGCCCGCTGCGCGCGCTGCTGCCGCCGATCGGGCTGCCGGGTGGCGCGGAACCGCGGATGGGAGCGGTGCCCGCGCTCGGCGAGCACACCGACGCCCTGCTGCGCGCCCTGGGGATGACGGGCGCGCAGATCACGGCACTGCGCCGGGACGGTGTGATCGCCTGAGGCCGGGGGTACGCCGGGAGGCTCCCGGTGGACACCCGGGAGGGGACGGGGCCGGGGTGCGGCCGGGCCGGACCGGCCGCGCTGCGGGGAGGTTACGAGCGGCGGCTGCCGAAGAGCGTGCGCCGCAGCCTGCGCAGCGGGGCGAACAGCGCGACGCGCGCGCTCCGGCTCCGCTGGACGTGCGTGTGGTCGCGGGAGGTGAGCTCGCGCATCAGCAGGGTCGCCTCGGCCACCTCGTGGTGCGGGACGGCGGGACCGCCCAGCACGGCGAGATGGCGGTCGAGGCGCGAGCTGACCGCGCTGCTACCGCAGGTGATGGCAGGCACGCGGGGCGGCCTGCTGCGCATTGCTATCTGTTCCATGTCTCTCCCCACCCGTACGAGGGCACCCGGCCCGGGCAGGGTAACCCTATCGCCCCGGCGTCACACTCGGGTATCCCGGTGGTGTGAATTACCCCTGTAGTTACGGGTAGTTGACGATTACTCACCGGAGTCGACCGTCACTCTCCGCAGTTTCGGGCCGACTTGGGGAGCCCCTCGGAGGGGTGATCGGAGAGTGTCGTCACGACGGGGGCCACCCGACGCGCACTGCGCTAACTTGGAGTGATCACCCGGTGACGCTTGGGGGTTCGCGTGAGTGGGAACGAAGGCGGGGACGCCGCGCGTGTCGTCGCCGGACGCTACCGGCTGCTCGGCCCCCTGGGCCGCGGCGGCATGGGCATCGTCTGGCGGGCCCGGGACGAGGTACTGGGCCGAGAGGTCGCCGTCAAGGAGGTACGGGCCCCCGCCGGGCTGGACGCCGCCGAGGTGGCGCGCATGTACCGGCGCCTGGAACGGGAGGCGTGGGCGGCGGCCCGCGTCTCGCACCGCGGGGTCGTCACCGTCTACGACGTGGCGAGCGAGGACGGCCGGCCCTGGATCGTGATGGAGCTGGTGCGCGGGCTCTCGCTGGCGGAGGTGCTGGAGGGCGAGGGCCCGATGACCCCGCAGCGGGCGGCCCACCTCGGCGAGCAGGTACTGGCCGCACTGCGCTCCGCACACGAGGCGGGGGTGCTGCACCGGGACGTGAAGCCCGCCAACGTACTGATCGCCAACGACGGGCGGGTGGTGCTGAGCGACTTCGGGATCGCGAGCCTGGAGGGCTCCTCCGCGATCACGATGACCGGCGAGGTGGTCGGCTCCCCCGAATACCTGGCCCCGGAGCGGGCGCTGGGCCGGGAGCCGGGTCCGGAGTCGGACCTGTGGTCGCTCGGGGTGATGCTGTACGCGGCCGTGGAGGGCGTCTCGCCGTTCCTCCGGGACACCCCGCTGTCGACGCTCCACGCCGTGGTCGATCTGGAACTTCCGCCGCCGCGCCGGGCCGGGCCCCTGGAGCCCGTACTGGAGGGGCTGCTGCGCAAGGATCCGCGGGAGCGGCTCGCCGCCGCGGAGGCCGCCCGGATGCTGCGGATCATCGGCGCGGGCGGGACCGTCCGGGCCCCCGGCGGGCCGGTGTCGGGGCCGGTGTCGGGGCCGGACGCCCCGACGGCCGTCGCGCACCCGGGGGGCGGGGCGTACGGGGAGACCCCGCCGATGGCCGCGGCGCCCGCACCCGTACCGCCCCCACCCGCGCCGCCGCGGCAGGGGTCGGCCGGGGCC